>JALZJL010000151.1 GCA_030859785.1 Acidobacteriota bacterium | reverse complement strand
TTGTGCAACTTCGCGCTGACCTAACTTTTCAGCGATGGCTCTCGCAGTTCCGTATCCTGCAATCTCATAAGGTTGTGTTCTATGAAAGTGGCGTGTCAAGGAAAAACTTCTCCGATGCTGGCGGTTTAGAACTTCTTCATCGACCGCCAGCCCCTGACCTTACCCGTAAGCCACGCAACGCGACTTAGCGGCTGACCTGCTTGCCGATGTTTGTAAGGGTCGCAGTTGAGTCTGTTTCTTAATCAAGCACGGCGGTCACTTTGTAAGAAGTTAACCAGTGTTCTATCTGAGACTTCGGCTTTCGCAAGCCATCGCCTACGGCTTTCTTTGGTCATCCGGGGTGGCATAGCGTTGCGAAAGGGACATTGTGCTCTTCGTCCGCACACAGCCCACACAACCCGCAGATACTCAACCCCGAACCTGTCGCCGCAACAGACTCCTCAGGCTCGGCACACCCTGATCGCCGAACATCGGTTTCAATCACCCGCCTGCGGTCCGCTCATGCAGCGTGCTTGATTAACTTATCGGCATCGAATGCTTCACCTTTCTTCCACATCGCTAACGTGATCGCCGCGATCTTGCGCGCCATCGTCACCCGCGCCAACTCAGGTCGCAGCCCTCTTGCCAACAACCCCGCGTACCATGACTTGAACGGCTCATACCGCGAGGCGGTTAACGCCGCACTCTTGAAGACGTACTTCAATGTGCGGTTGTGATCTGGCGTTAAGCCGCGCGGCGTCGCTCTCGCTGTGCGTCGTGCCTCTCCACCCACGAAGCCGTAATCGCCACTCGACTTTGTTCGTACTGCCAACCCGCTAGTCGAGACCAGAACTGCCGCTTCGAGCGGAAGCGGTGCGGCGTCGCGACCGCAGCGATCAACTGCGCGATACGAACGGTGCCGAGCGTTGGCACGTTTCTCAATATCTTACTCGCCGGGTGGCGGCGACTCTCGACGAGCATCGCTTGCCGCGCTTCGCGCCTCAGAATCATCAGGTGATCGAGTTCTGAATACAGCCGAGTGGCTCGCGCCCGTGCTCCTGGTTCAAGTAGCTTTGCGAGCCACGCCGCGCGTTGCCGCGGCTTGTAGACGTCAATCCCGGCACACGGGATGGCTCGGCTCCTGTAAATAGCTTTGAGGCGATTCATGACGCGCGTCGAGTCTTCGACCAGATACTCGTAACTGCGCACCAGTTCTTTCAGATCGCGCGTGCCGTGTTCGCCGTGATAGACCGGTGACAATAATCCTGCGCGGAGGAGTTGAGCCAGCTTGCGAGCATCGACCTTGTCCGACTTGTTGCCGTCTTGGAGCAGCCGGTTCTTGCGCGGATCGCACACGATAACTTTGGCTTCCGTTCGCTTCAGCACGTCGTAGAGCCAGGCGGCGTGGGTGCCTTCTTCGAAGGTCACTTGAATTTGGCCGCGCAGTCCTTTAAGAAAGTCGAGAATCGTTGCCGCGCTCGTCTCAACGACTGACTCCATCACCGGCTTGCCGTCGGCGTTCAGCACCGCGATGCACATACTTGCCTTGTGCACGTCGAGTCCGACATAGTATGTCGTCATAAGAATTCTCCTTTCAGTGATAGGGTTCAAGTCTCGATAACTCGAAGTTATCACCGCATGGGCGCCCTTTCATAATGCGTTGCGAAAATTACTTTTATGCGCACTAAACTCGTTAGTGAGTCTCGGCTATGCCGCGACCCGAAAGAGGCTCGCGCCGAACAGCACGACATTAAATCGCCGCTCTGACTGCCTGACAGCGAACAATCATGCCGTGCCCCAGATCAGGTCCGAAGCGGCAGGTTAGAGCAGATGTCTCGAACGACAAATTGTCACAACGAACGCGGGGCCGACCCCAGTCGAAATCGTCACCGCCTTGAAACGAAACGCAAGCTGTTACTGAAATGTACGCGACGCAAGAACCTGACCATGCTGCTGGGGTTCACCACCATCGTTCAGTGGGTGCGCCTGCACCACTGGCGAACTTCAACGCAATGGAGATCGATCAAGCTGAAACCGCGGAAGCGGCGCTGCACCGACTCGCCGACTTTGTGGCGCGTCACGGGCACCGCCTGCATCAGATCAGATACCAAACACCAGCGCACTTGATCTCCATTGAACTTGCCGGGATGGGTGAGAAGAACCCACACGGATGCGAGATTCTCATTCCGACAGCATCCGCGGAGGCGCATCTCTTGATGATGCTGGAGCGCCAGCCGAACGTTGATGAGCGTCGCCGGATGGAGATCGCAGGGCACCAAGCAGTGCTTCGGGTAGAGCAATGCATACGACGACGACCGCACAAGGCACAGCCGCAAGGCGCGAGCGCCGGCACCGATGAGTCAGCCACCCAGAGCGATTACAAGAGCGATCTGGTCGGTAGTTCGGCTCCGATGAAAACCTCGCCGGTGTGGTCCGAAAGATCGCACCGCTCAGCTCAACAGTGCTGATCCTTGGTGAAACCGGCACGGGTAAGGAACTGGTCGCCCGCGCTCTCCACCAGAACAGTCAACGTGCGAACCAGCCGTTCGTCGCCATCAACTGCAACGCGCTGACGGAAACAATCTTCGACAGTCAATTGTTGGGTCACATTCGCGGCGCATTCACCGGCGCTCATCGAGACGAACCTGGTGCGGTGCGGGCCGCCGCGGGAGGCACCCTGTTCTTGGATGAAATCGGTGACGTGCCGCTGCCACTCCAAGGCAAGTTACTGCGTGTGTTGCAGGAGCGCACCGTGACGCCGGTTGGCTCTCACAAAGAATACAAGGTTGATGTGCGCTTCGTCGCCGCCACCAACAAAGATTTGGAACGTGAGGTGCGCGAGGAACGGTTTCGCTACGACCTGTATGGGCGGTTACGGGTACAGGAGTTCGTGATCCCACCGTTGCGCGAGCGACTCGACGACATTCCGGAACTGGTTCGACACTTCGAATATAAATTGCCCGCGGAGATGAAGTTAATCGCCCCACCCACGACCACGATGGAAGCCATTCATGTTTTCAGCCGCTACCACTGGCCGGGTAACGTGCGCGAGTTGGAGCACACGATGAGTCGTCTGCTCGCTAAAAATAGCGGAGGCGGGGTCATCACCGGTGAAGCAGTAGTAAAGGAACTGGGTGCGCCCCCGTCGATCGCGACCACCACGCGGAAACTGCCGCGCGTCGTGCTGCCGGTGAACTGAATGAGTGGTTCTTTACGGAAGAGTCACTGGATCAATATGCCAGACGGGTCAAAGCGGCGATGTTAGTGTCGTTGGAGATGGAGGTGGGGAATGCGGCGGCGGCGGCAACGCGGCTAGGTGTTTCGACCAAAAGGTTTTACCAGTTGCGTCAGCGGGTGTATGACGCGGCCAGTCAATTGTTAAGCAGTAGACGAGCCGACATTAACTCAAACAGCTTAACGGAATGAAAAGAAGCGCGAAGATGACGACAACTGGAGAAGAAATTAAGAACGGCGGCGGCCGCGCGCCGCTTCGAGATTTCGCTGCCGGCGCAGGCGGCGAAGATGGTAGAAGCGGCAGCGACACTGGGCGGATATGACACACCAGAAGCGTTTATTCAGGAGGCAGCATTAAAGGCCGCAGAAGAGTTTCAGCAACGGATCCAGCATGCGATCAGCCGCGACAACGGCATTGGATAGGGAAGGAAAACAGGGACAGGAGTGAGCCAGGAATTATGAGTCGTTACGTCGTAACAGCGAAAGATCCGCACACATACATTTGCATAGTTGGCTACGACCAGCCACTTCAGACCTACTTCGCCCAAGTCCTGGAGCGTGCGACGTTTGATGCGGAGGAGTTGCGCGACATGAAAGCTGAAGAGTTGCTGTACGACGATGAGAACATTGCACTATGGATCGGCACCAATCCCTTCGAAATTGGTACAACCAACGGCCTCCAATCCCGCCTTGCGCAACACGCTATGATTCCGGTAGCGGTTTGCATGATACGAGCGAGCGCAAAGCCCTGAACTGACCACGTTGCAGCGCGAGATGCACGCCTTAATCATCACATGGTCAACCGCTGAAGGTACACACGAACGATGAATCATCATAACGCGCGTCCTATAACGTATTACCCTTTTACCCGGCCTTGCAGGTAAAGTCGCAGGTGAGTACCAGATGCTGTGGCTCAAGGTTGAGTCCAACTTAATTTATCCATGACAAACCGACTTTCCCTGCAAGGCTTAAGCGTGAGAGGAAACTTTATCGGACACAACTCACGTCTACTCTATATGTATGACTGTTCAGGTGGCAGACACACAGATTAGCTTTTCTTATTTCTTTTGCCGCTGGGATGCTTCCCCATCAACATTTATTTTGGGTACTGGAAGTGGGTTGAAGGACCGGCGTGTTGAGTCTTTGAGCCATCAACTAATGAGCGGCATCATGGTCTTTCCGGCATACACACTCCTGATTGTTTCCATCATACCTTGACCTTGCTTCTTCATCGTCGAGACATAACTTCTCACCCGACAAAACTCTGCTGCTCCTTTCTTTGTGCGGAAGCAGCCACTGATCTTCTGCTTGACCTTCAACATCCGCAACTCACGCTCCGCCTGGTTGTTGTCGAATGGCACGCGAAAGTCTGTCATGAACAACAGTATCTCATCTCGCTTAGCGCCTAATCTGTTCACCAGTTTCCTGGCTGCCGCCACCATCGGCAATTCCAACTCCTGTGGCTTTGTGGCTGGCCCTTTCTTCCTCTGTAGTGGCTGATAGAGTTTTCCGGCGGCAACTACTATCCGGTCATACTTGCTCAGGAACTCTTTCTTCCGGCACAAAGCCAATCCTTTCTTTCCGGCCTCAGTTGCTTTGCCCACACAGCGGCTTTGATGGCGAGTAGGAGCGTTTTCATCTGCATCGCCCAGTCGGGTTTGCTCGTCTCGATAACGTAGTTCAACTCCCGCAGGATATGCGCATTTCTTCTGGAGGTGCGCCACAGTCGCGCGGGCGACGAGCTGATGCACCCGCTCGTCCTCAACCTCGATCATCTCGTAGAACTGACGGATGGTCGTCTCAACCGCCTCAATCCCTTGCCCGTAGATGGCTCTGATCTCCGCCTTCCTTAACACGACACTCCCCGCCTCAACCGCACTGATGATAAAATCAGCCGCAAAGTAGCGGCTGCGGGTAGAGGAAGTATTCCTTTTTCGTGCTCTTTATCCGGCTCTTCCGGCCTGCCCCGCTCCAGCCAAAACTATGGACTACACCTTCATCATTGATGAGTTGCGTTCGGCTTCCCTCTTCGATCTCTTTCGCTTACAGGCGGCTCTCAATCTACAGTTGGAAGACCCTCAGCGGATCGAGCAAGTCAGGCGGAGGTTGCGCCCGGGCATGCCTATCAGCTACTTCGATGAAGCGCAGAATCGCCTCATCGAGGCGACCGTCCGAGAGTTGCGCCGAACCCGCTTGTTAGTCGAAAACCGGCACGACCAAAAACTCTGGTCGATCCCATTCGGGGCGGTCAATGTTGATGGAGTCGAGACTGACCTCAGAGCTGCCGTCACAGAACAGCCGGCGCTATCGCGCAGTCGGCTCAAGGTCGGGGATGCGGTCGGCTTTCGTGACCGGCAGAATCAGGACAAGTACGGTCAGGTGGTGACGCTGAATCCGAAAACTGCAACGGTCCTGACGGATGACCAGCAAAGATGGCGGGTCGCTTACCAGTTCCTGTTCCCGGTTATTGACAGTGACCAATAAGAAGACCTGAATAGATACCTATATGTCTTAGATGAAAGCTCCTTAACCAGTTCACGTAACTTGCAGTCATTCTTTGACCGCATCGGATCCCGATGACAAGATTCAAAGACCGCATTGCGGTCAACTCGATGATCCATCAGGAACTCCAAGAGCAGGGGAGTGTCAGTCATGCCCATCACGCAACTACGGTCTATGTGAATTGGCAGCAAATGACCGGCGCGGAGCGCACTTTCGCCGGTGCCTATGTGCCCGGCGAGGACATTATCCGCTACAACACGAGGAGCAAAGTCTACGGCGTCAAGGCAAGCGTGTACGGGCGCGTGACGGCCAACAACTACGCCGAGAACACCATCACTGTTCAATTAGAGAATGGACGCGAGATCACCTACAACCCACAACGCTTGAGCGGTGTGAGCGTCTCCAGAGAAAGCGAGCGGCAGTTCTCGGAGGGCGACCGCATTCAGTTCCGCGCACCGCTTCAGGAGCATCGCGTGGCGAACAGCGAGCTTGGCCGCATCGAGCAGATCGAAGGCAGGCAGTTCACCGTCGCGCTGGATGACGGACGCCGCGTCCAGTTCGACGCTGGTGAGTTTCGCCACCTCGATCACGGTTATGCGGTGACCAGCTACTCCTCACAGGGCGAGACGGTTGATCGGGTCATGATCAATGCGAACACGAACGAACCTGATGTATTGTTGAACCAGTGGATGAGCTATGTTGCAGTCTCACGGGCGAGGGAAGATGCAGTGGTCTATACCAACTTTGAGGCCGAGTTGGGCGAGGCGCTTACCGGCAAGTTAATAAGCAGATGGCGCTCGAAGCATGGCACAGTGGGCAGCTATCAAAGTCAACAAGCCAGCAAGCCGAACAAGGCCCAGACATTCAGGTGCATCAATAGAGCCACAGCTTCCCGGAGCGTAACCGTCAGGAAGGGTCAAGACAAAAGGTTAGACAAGAATGAGGCACGAGGGCAGGCGGAGTTCGTCGAGAGCCTCTTCCAGATCGCTGCGTAACGAAAATCGCTGGACGCTTCTTCGCGTCTCAAATTAGTTTTTGCAACGCAACCCTTTAACTTACTTGGTATTTCCCCTTGGGATTCGAAACATAGGTAGCAATCATAAGGACTTGCTTATGGCTAAGACTAGAACTGACGTAACTATCATTGGGGCTGGTCACAACGGTTTAGTGGCAGCCGTATTTTTGGCAAGGCATGGACTGGAAGTGATCGTGTTAGAAGAGAAGTCTATGATTGGCGGCGCTGCAAAGACGGAGTACCTTTTTCCGAAAGCACCTCAGCTAGGCACCTCGTCGGGCGCTTATCTTTTAGGAGTCATGCAGCCGGAGCTGATTGCTAAGCTGAAGGCAAAATTCAAGCTTATCCGCCGTAATCCGCACTATTTCCTGCCAACCACCGACCATCGCTACTTGCTGTTCGGCTCCGATGGAAGCGCGATGCATGAACAATTCCTCAAGTTCTTCTCGGAAAGCGACTGGCAGGCCAACGATGCCCTGACGCGAGAAATAGGCCAAATCAGGGATGATCTGGCGCCGAGTTGGCTGGACGAGCCGCTGTCTTTAGAGAACACGGCTGAAAGATACATCCGGTCTTCCTTGCGTGAGACTTTCATCAATCTCGTCACGCGCCCCGTTGAGCATTACCTTGCCAGGTTCGGATTTGAGAGCGAACAACTGGTGGCAATGTATGCCGTCACAGACGGCTTCTCCGGATTGCGGGGAAGTTTCGGCACCCCTTCGAGCGGTATGAATTTTCTTGTGCATAACATGTGCCGCCTGCCCGGCTCAGACGGAACGTGGATGATCGCAGAGGGCGGAATGGGCAGCATCACCAGAGAGATCGCGCGACTGGCGACAGAAGCAGGGGCGAGCATCTTGACCGAAGTCAGCGTTGAGAAAATCACGACCAGCGGCGGTCAAGTGACCGGTCTTCTGTTGAAGGATGGCCGCGAGATTGAGGCCAAAGTAGTAATCAGTAACGCTGACCCGTTCCGCATGCGCTCGCTCGTCGGTGCCGAGAACTTCCCGAATGAGTTCAACGCGAAGCTGGACAACTTCAAGCGCACAGGGACGACACTTAAAGTCAATCTCGCCTTGGACAGGTTGCCCACTTTTAAGTGCTTACCAGAAAACCGTGGTCAGCATAGCGCCACCATCCATCTCCTGCCGCAAGAAAAGGACGTCATCAACCACATCCGCAAAGGTTTTGAAAAAGTGCAGGCGGGTGAACTGGCTGACTTTCCGACGATTGAGTGGTACATCCATACGCAAGCTGATCCGACCCTCCGGGACGACCGGGGGCGACACAACTCAGCTTTCTTTGTGCAGTGGGTGCCGTACGAACTCAAAGACAAAAGCTGGGATGATGAAGAGGAGCGATACGTCAAACATTTGTTCGGTATCGCGGATCAGTTTGCTCCCGGATTCAGTCAAAGTGTGGTTGACGTGATCACGTTGACGCCAAAGAAGATCGAGCAACATTTTGGGATCAGCTATGGTCATATACATCATGTTGACAACACTTTCGGCTTTGATCAAAGAATGCCATACGCGACGCCCATTGCAGGACTCTATTCATGCAGCGCAGGGTGTCACCCCGCAGGCTCGGTAATCGGGTCGGCGGGCCATAATTCGGCGATGCGAGTAATTAAGGACTTACACCTTGAGACATCTGAAAGTTAATTTTTTATGGGCAACCCAGCACCCGCAAAAAAGGATTTGATTAAGCGTGGTTTACTTCGCAATCTCATGATGGCAAGGCTCAACTCATCACGCAGATGCCGCACATCCGGACAACTAACATTTCGCAGTTCGAGATGCTTTAAATGTTGCCACACTGCTTCGTCCGGATTGAGATCGGGAGCATAGGCAGGCAACGGCTCAAGATGAATATATTTCGCCCCTCCCTCAGCCATCAACGTCGTCACCTCCTTTCTATCCCATAACGCGGAATTCAGGAATGAAATGAATCACACCAGCTCAAAATTAATCTGTGCAATGGTTGTGACCTGTGGATTGATGTATCCGGCGTCGATCCGAAACTTAAGAAGGATGGGAAGATTGATAATGCGGTGAATCACGCCGGCAAGGTTCATCTATCAGTTCGATCTCTCACTCTGCGTCTCTACCTGACGCTTTTCTTACCGAAACATTTAGTTCGCTGATGCCCGTCGTCAAATAAAAATGATTCGTGATTACCATGCGAGCACCATGACCTTTAAAGAAGTGTCCGGCCCCCATTTGATCAACGTGTCTCCATCCGGCTTGAGGCAATGTTTTATGAAAATAATCCTGTAGCTCGTCGAATGAGGCAAAGGTTAGATACTGCCGAGATTGTTGATGCTCATCTCTGCTGACACAAAATTGTGGAAGTGGGAACTGAAAAGTTTCTCCAGCAGTCTTTATCACTCCACTTGATGGAGCAGAACTGACTGCTTCTCTCGAAAGTTTCAACGCTCTTGAGCCACAATTTTCGTCCATGTGCAATACAGCAGCCAAAAGAATGGTATGGAAGAATCTTGTAAACTCCGACGCGCTCGACGCTCGCCCGGCAGAAACCGACAAATGAATATAGCCGGATAGCACAATAGCCAAAATGAAAGTCAACGCAGACCACAGGATTTTAATTCGCATAAGTGTCTACCTTAAGCTGACGGGTGGGGTTGGATCAGGGAGTCTCCTGCGCAAGCATGATGTTCGTACCGTCGTCTGCTGCCGTGATGATGATCGATGATGAGTCGATTCTGAGTACAGCGTTGACATCCGGCATGATAACTTTTTCGGTCGGGTTAAACTTCAATTCGTACCACTTGATGACCTTACTGAAAGCATCAGGCGTGCTGAGGCGGACCATCTGCGGCTCACCTGAAATAGCGATGGTCTGCTCAACTTTAGCACCGGGGTAGAAGAACTCGCGCGTGACAGTTCCCTGCATGCTGGGAGGCGGCGGCATCGACGGCGGGGCAGGAGGTGGTGGCGGTTGCGGCGGCGCAACAACAACGACCGGCGGTCTCGGCACGCCAAACGGCCTCGCCAATAACCATATCGCGAGCAGTGCGACGACGAGGGTGATGAGCACGCCGACCGCAGCTAGTGAAAGCCATAAACCGTGGCGCTGTCGCCGTGTCGCGTCGAGGTGTTGAGTCGTCATCGCGTCCTGCATCGCCGCGGTAGACACGCGCGAAGCGAGGTGAGATGGTTCGGTGGTCGCGTAGTCATAAGGTTGATGTGTGTTAGTAGTGCTCGTCGGCGCTCCGAGAATTTGCGTCGTGGCTTCAGTTACGCTGGCGCGTTCCATTGGGGTCACTGCTTGACCACAGTTGCGGCAGAATCGCATCTGCGATGTAAACTCCGCACCGCAGTGTTGACAAGTCATAGACATCATCACGCTTCCTTTGCTCTTTATTAAATGGCTTTAAGAATCAGAGCATTCGCAATGCCTCGCTTGCACGCAGCCTTGTTTGGTCATCACGGCCTGCGTTTCTGCGCGCGACATGTAAGGCAATCATTAAAACTTAAAACACAAGCAGATTAAACATTATAATTCAGCTCTAACAGGCGCGCCATATGCACTGTGCGCGAGACGCTTTATAATCTGGCCGCTGTTGAAGCCTCTTCCTGATGAAGATGGAATTAAATTGAACCGAGCGAGCATGATGTACCCTTCTATGTTGAATAAAATTAATTTTGCCTCTCAGAACTCCGCGCCGCATGCATGTCAACCATTATCGCTGTTGCGGGTTTTTTCGTTGGTCGGGATGCTGGTCGTTTTCCAAACAGCATTGTTAGCGCAGACATCAATTCCGACCAGGTTGAAGGTCAGCGAGAATCGACGGTTTCTCGTCAGGAACGATGGCTCGCCATTCTTCTATTTAGGCGACACGGCCTGGAAGTTGTTCCACCGTCTCAATCGCGAAGAGGCTGAACGCTATTTGAATGATCGCGCGGCGAAAGGCTTCACCGTTATCCAGGCGGTGGCGCTGGCCGAACTTGACGGTCTCAATGACCCTAACCCTTATGGTCACCGGACCCTGTTGGAAAACGACCCGTCTCGGCCTGACGTCAAAGATGGTGCCAATAACGATTACTGGGATCACGTCGATGACATCGTGAAGAAGGCACATTCAGTCGGACTCTACATCGGTTTCCTCCCGACTTGGGGTGATAAGTGGAACAAGAAGTGGGGTATCGGCCCGGAGATATTTACAGCGCAGAATGCTGAAGTGTATGGCGAATGGCTCGGACGCCGCTATAAAAATGCCGACAACATTATCTGGATTATCGGCGGCGACCGTCCGGTTGAAAGCGACGTGCATCATGAAATCATTCGGGCGATGGCGCGGGGTTTAAGAAAAGGTGATGGCGGCGTCCATCTGATGACGCTGCATCCGACCGGTGGTATGAGTTCGTCCAAGTGGTTCCATGATGACGACTGGCTTGACTTCAATATGCGTCAGAACGGACACGTCGCTGAGTTTAACCCGCGTTATGAAATGACGCGCGCCGATTATGATCGCACGCCGACGAAGCCGGTGCTCGATGGTGAGCCGATCTATGAAGATCATCCGATATCATTTAAAGCGAAAGAATTGGGTCACTCGGTCGCCTCGGATGTGCGTCGCCCTCTCTACTGGAACCTGTTCACCGGCGCCTTCGGCCACACATACGGTCACCACTCGGTCTGGCAGATGTGGCAGACGGGCCGCAAACCGATTAACGATCCGCTGATGCCGTGGTCTGAGGCGATTAATCAGATGGGTGCCGTACAGATGCAATACGGGCGTCGCCTGATTGAGTCGCGTCCGTTTCTTTCGCGCGTCCCTGATGACTCGATGATCGTTCATGCCAACCCCTCTTCTGCTGTGCCCGGTGTAGGACTCAAACGCTTTGTCGCGACGCGCGACGCAGAAGGCAGCTATGCGATGGTGTATGTGCCGACGGGCAGGCCGTTCAAAGTAAAGAAGGACAGCATTAAGGGCAGTAAGGTGAAAGCCTGGTGGTTCAACCCGCGCGATGGCAAAGCGGCACTGATCGGCGAGTTTCCTAATTCGGGCGAACGTGAATTTGTCTCCCCAACCAAAGGTGAAGATTTGGATTGGGTGTTAGTGCTGGACGATGCCGCGAAGAACTACGGCGAACCGGGTGCGATTCGTAAGTGATACGACTTACGCAACAAGTGGAAGAGGAACAACGGATGACGCACATGACACGGATTAGTTATCTTCGTACATGTGTCGACAGGGTCTATTCATTCTCGGCCAAGCAGTATTCTTTGCACAGCTGCAACGCCATCTTTCTTGAGCTAAGTCGTTGATTCTCGGTTGGGCCTGGACATGAATTTCGTGCCACCTGTGCAATTGCTTGTCGCGTTCGGGAGAATGAATAGACCCTGTGTGTCGACAATAGCTCCCATGTCTTTGTTGATTTGGTGTATAGTGCACAGCAAATTTACCGACATAAATAGGCTTTTTCCGATTAAAGTTCTGACGGCGAAATGTTGAAACCGTCTACCCGGAAAAACAGGACCGGGTTGTGCGAATCGGTAAATGATTCCGTCGTGGCTTGAGTCGGCGATCATGATCCAGAGGGTAAATCAATCCATCAGCGAGACCTGGGCGGGAAACAAGGCGTCGTCGGCGAGCGCGCCCAAACCGGTATTGGGCGTTCGTGAAGGAATCGCGATCACGGTCGGCATCGTCGTTGGGGCAGGTATCTTTCGCACTCCGTCGCTCGTCGCGGCGAACGCTGGGAGCGAAGCGTTCGCGCTGCTGGCATGGGTATTGGGCGGCGTCGTTTCGCTCGTCGGCGCGTTGTGTTACGCGGAACTCGCCACAACTTATCCGAACGCCGGCGGCGATTACCATTTTTTGAACCGAGCTTACGGCGAAAAACTCTCTTTCCTTTTCGCGTGGGCGCGGATCAGCGTCATCCAGACCGGCTCTATCGCTTTCCTCTCGTTCGTGTTCGGCGATTACGCTTCGCTGCTGTTGCCGCTTGGAGAGTATTCACCTTCAATCTACGCGGCACTTCTTGTCGTCGCGCTGACCGGCCTGAACATTGCCGGAGTTCGACAGGGCACGGGGACGCAGAATGTATTGACTTGCGTCGAGGTGCTTGGCGTCGTCCTCGTTATCGTCGCCGGACTTTTCTTCGCTACTCCTCTTCCCGAAACGCCAGCGGCGAGCAGTGCGGGTACACAGTCTTCGTCATTCGGACTGGTGATGGTGTTTGTACTGCTGACCTATGGCGGCTGGAACGAAGCTGTCTATGTGTCGGCTGAACTGCGCAACTCGCGCCGCAACATGGTGCGCGTCCTCATCGTGAGTATCGCCTGCATCACCGCACTCTACCTGCTCATTAATCTGGCCTACCTGCATGCGCTCGGACTCCAGGGGACGGCGCAATCCGAGGCGGTCGCGGGCGAAGTGTTGCGACGCGCGTTTGGCGAACAGGGCGCCAGCCTGATTAGCGTATTGATCGCCGTTTCTGCTTTGACTTCAGCGAACGCGACCGTGTTCACCGGCGCGCGCTCGAGCTATGCGCTGGGGCGCGACTTTCCGCCGTTTGCTTTTCTCGGACGTTGGAGCGGGCGCGGCGAAACGCCCGTCAACGCGCTCGTCGTGCAGGGTGTGGTCGCGCTCGCGCTTGTGCTGTTGGGCGCGTGGACGCGGAAAGGCTTCTCGACAATTGTCGATTACACCGCACCGGTCTTTTGGTTCTTTTTTTTGCTGACCGGTATCGCACTCTTTGTGCTGCGCCGTCGAGACAAGTACATCGAGCGACCGTTTAAAGTGCCGTTGTATCCACTCACTCCTCTCGTGTTCTGCATGACATGTGCGTACCTGCTTTATTCCAGCCTCGCCTACACGGGCACGGGCGCGTTGATCGGCGTCGCCGTATTGGGCGTGGGTGTATTGGTATTGTTGATGCTTCGCCCCCGAAATATTGTCGAAAACAGGGAAATTTTATCAGGAGAAAACTAATGCTAATTCGAGGAACAATCCTTTCGTTGATGTTGAGCGTCGGTTTCGGCACCGCTTGCACACAAGCGCAAAATGCGCAAACTCCGACACCACGTACACAGCAACAAAACACTCCTCCACCTTCGACTGCGCCCGCTGGTGGCGCGTCTACTTCAACGCCAACCGGAACACAAAATCCGGCGTCCGCGAAGAAACCTCTGCGTGAGCCGGACGTTGTGTATGTGCCGACGCCGACTGAGGTCGTTGAGGCAATGCTGAAGATCGCGAAAGTTGGTAGCGGCGACGTGCTATACGACTTGGGTTCGGGCGACGGGCGCATCCCAATTACGGCAGCGCAGAAATACGGTGTTGCTCGCGGAACAGGCATCGACATCAACCCGGAACGGATCGCCGAAGCGGAAGTGAATCTTAAAGCGGCTGGTGTCGGAGATCGTGTGCGCTTTCTTAATGAAGACCTTTTTGAAGCGAACATCAGCGACGCGACCGTCGTCACGCTCTACCTGCTACCCGCTCTCAATCTTAAACTGCTACCGAAGCTACTAAACGATCTGAAGCCCGGCACGCGCATCGTCTCGCACGCTTTCGATATGGGTAGTTGGAAGCCGGAACAGACGCAGCAGGTGAACGGGCAGACGGTTTATTTCTGGACGATACCGGCAAAGGGAACGCCCGCCCACGCCGCAGCAACCGCTGCCGCCAGTGTCAGCACGCAAAACCAGGACGGTACACCGTAACTGGCAACTTACAACGTCCATTAACTTAACGCGCAGGAAAACCAAAAGGGAATCAACGGGTGTTGATTGTCGGAGCATGGATGTCGAGGCGCTTGTTGAAGTCGCTGTAGATGATTGTGGTGTCGAAGTCGATGCCCTCATCCGAAGTGATAATCAAGCGGATCTTGCGTATCACCTTACCGACTCGCGGCTCATCGGCGATCCAGACATCGACCGGCGACTTGGCCGCGACCAGCAGGCGCGTGGCGGATGTTCCGTCGATATCTTCGGTGCCGATAATCTTGACCGTACCCTGATCGGCGAGCTTAATGCTTGGGTCGACCGGTCCGGTGACCATCTGCGACAGCATTGCGACATCCCGGTTGACGTTCCTGTACCAAGTCTCGCCACCGTCAGAGGTGGTATAGGTATCGGAACCGATCACGATGATCTTTGTCTATTTGCCATCAAAGCCGACGACGGTGTAAGCACCCCCATGAGCACCGAAATCGCCTTCGATGTGGGCCTTGCGCCTATTGTCGATCTTCTGTCCGTCGATGGTTAAGTCGGCTTTGGCATGATAGCTGACTACTTTACGCATGCTGCCCAGGGCTTCGTTGAGCAACTTGGTGGCAGTCTGGTCGCTCTCATCATCGGCCATACCATGAGAGAAACTCGCCAGGCACAAGAGGGTCGTCAACAAAAAGATGGCCTTCTTCATAAATGCTAAGCTTCACAAAAACAATCTAATCTCCACCGAAACAATAGACTGAACCGCGCTCACATCCTTAACGCGGAAACGCGCAGCAGAATGAATCACGCGGCTCGAAACGCGAGGTATTGACCATCGAGTTGAAGTATTCCCGCGACCGGATGATCTATTTCGCTTCTATTACTCGCGTTATGGGTAGACACCCTGAGTCTGGTGGCGGCTCCGGAAAGGACAACACGATGTCCGACCATTTGCTTGATCGCCACTTCACACCACAGCGGCAGGGGCGTGATTCAAAAATTCCGGGAGGCCGACAGCATAACCAAGTTGAGCAGCGCGTGCTCGCCTGTCTTCCGCGTGCCGGGGAGCCGCGCGGGCCGCTGATATAACACCCGCTGGCGAGTCATACTTTTTAATTGCGGAACTGAAGGAGTGAGTATCATGAGAATTTTTTTCTCGTCGATTTCCTGTGCCGTCCTGTTGCTCATTGTGGCGGTCACGGCGCGGGCGCAGGAAGTAAACGAAGAAGCAAGCGCTAACGTCACCGCCAACGCGGGTCGAACTCCGGGCGTGGCGAGCGCGCCGACATCGGGCACGATTCTTCATGTCGGCAAGGTGCGCGGTTACGTCAAAGATTCGATGGGCAAGCCGCTTCAAGGAGCATACGTCGGCGTCCGCTCGTCGGCTGTCGGCGGCGCTTATTCCGGCGCGTCGGGTGAAACCGATGCCAACGGTTATTACGAGATTGCGGTGCCGTGGGGCGCGGCGCATTTCTACGCCGCCGGATACACCATTGATTAGGGTGATGGGCGCGCGGCGTTAGGACTGCACCCGGCTGACGGCAGAACCGGCAGCTTCGCATCGCCGAACGGTGAGGTCGAAAACTTCGTTCTGCTGCCCTACGGCATCGCCGACCGCGATGCTACGAGCGAAAGCCCGCAGCATGCGAACAACTATTACGGCGGCTCGATTTACATCGGCTACTGGCTTTGTCAGCCGTGCGATACGCTCACCCCGAAAAGCAACATCCCTGCTGATTCAGAAATCGAGATCACGCTGACAGCCGAAGGCAGCATGGCAGACGGCGGCGCGGGAGCAAGTTTTGTCATTCGCAAGGTCGCTTCCGACAGCGGCTTCTCGATCAACAACATCCCGGTCGGCCGCTACCGCATCAGCACAAAATTCACCGACAGCAAACCGCTCAAGATGCGGCAGAAATCTCCTGTTGGAGGCTCGCCCTTCGGGATGCAGCCGACGGAGACCAATGAGCGCGCGTCCATCTTGTTGTATCCGGACAGCGCGAAAGCCAACTTGACGATTCCGAGCCGTGGGAACTGGAAGAAAGTCGAGGTCTATGTGGAGCGACCGTAGGTGGGGATCAACGGATCGAATTAAATCCCGGCGATGCGAACGGCATCAATATGTCGAAGAAGTTTCAAGCGCAATATGCGGCACCAGCGCATTCATTTAAAATCCCTGATCAAAACCACACCGCTGGTGGCGACGCCGCGCACACAGGCGAGATGTCCGCCGTCACGCGACCAATCGAACCAGAATATTTGATCTTCTTTGAAGTCGGTTAACCGCTCTGGCCGACGACCGTCGAGGGGCAGGCTCCACACGTTGGCGACGCCGTCGCGATGATCCACGTATGTGAGAGCACGCCCGTCGGGTGTCCACCGCAACAATGTTGCGCCGTGCGAGCCGATGGCGGTTGACGGAATCGCGAAAGGCTTTCTTCTCCCTGCTCCCTCAAACGGAATAATCTCTCTGCCCCATTGTTCAGGTGTCGCTACTTCATCCCAGAAAGAGTAAGCGATCTGTTCACCATCGGGCGAGATAGCCGGCATGTGTGAGTATGTGTCGGTCAGTTGCACCGGCTCGCCCCCGTCGATAGAAACTTTCCACAGACTGCCTTTACCGGCAGCCGCTGATATAAAGACTATCCATGAATTAGTAGGCGAGCATTGCGGCCACCACTCGTTGCTGCCGTCGGTCAGCTGTTTCTGGTTGCCGCCGTCAATGTCCATTCTCCAGATATGAAACGAGCCTGTGCGGTTGGAAACAAACACTACGTAACGCCCGTCGGAGGAGACCGACGGCTGTATGTCCACACCGGCATCAATTGTTAACTGCTTATTGTTTTTGCCGTCCCGATCCATGATCCAGATGTCGGGGTTGCCACTCTTTGCTCCCGACACGTAGGCGACTTCACCGCTCGGCGTCCACGAAAGACCGAATCCTTCATACCGACCGGATGTAATCTTCTTTGCTTGGTTGGTATCCCCGCTCGGCACCACCCAGATGTTCGACAACACATCTCGCTGCACGGTGACTAAAGCTGTGGAGTCCGCAGTCAGGCTAATCCCTCCGTAGCCGCTCACGTCATTGGTAATTTTCCGCGCCCCGCCGTCCGGGTAAGACAAGTGCCATAGCTGAAGCGGACTCTGCGATTGATCCGTCGCCGTCATCACCAGTCCGATACTATCCTTGAGCCACGCCAGACCGTAGATGCCAAGCCATCTCTGGGGAGTGATTTGTACTTCCGGGCCGCCTTCCGCCGGCATCGCAATGACCTGCATGTAACTGACGCCCTGACTCCCGACACTGCCGGCAGTGCAGGCGATCACGTTGCCGTCTGGCGACCAGGCGGGCTGCTTAAACCATCCGACGCGGGAAGTGTCGCGCGTAGCCAGTCTCCGCTCACCCGCGCCGTCCACATTGGCGATCATTAACGCGCTTTCTTTTTTCGATCCGAAGCTGCGGATGAAGGCGATTCGTTCGCCGTCGGGGGAGACGGCAATTGAGGGCATGACATCAACGATGATTGTTTTCGGAATGCCGCCCAACGCGGGCACACGGTAAATCACGCCGACATGCTTTTTGTCCCACATATTGTAGTAAACGTAATTGCCGTCGGGTGAGAAAGCCAATCCCTGATAACTGACGTCGGCGGGCGAAACGATCTGCACGTTGCCGGCGGTGGCGGCCTGTTTGACCCAGAGAGATTGCTGCCCGGCGTCGTCCACAACATAGACAACAAATTTGCCGTCCGAGGAGATGGCGGCATCTGTGGATTTACCTGTGTTGGTGAACCGCATCACCTTCATCGTCTCGATTGACGATGCCGGGCTACTTCGCGAAGAGAGATGGTGAACTCCATAGGCGAGGCCGGCGAGGGCCGCGACGACGAACATCGTCAATATTAATGTCGAGCCGATCTGACGCCGTTTGATTTGACCGGCTGGCTGCTCAACATTCGAGAGCCTTTTGTTCAAAGTTCCATTGACGGAAGACTCGATTGGCGTGGCCGCATTCACCTCGCCGTTTTGAGTTGATAACTCATCGCGATGAGCAATCGTGGCTTCACCGTTGTTGTACGAAGCGACTAATGCACCTTCACCGGACTCCGCAGATTTATCACTGATAACCGTAACGTCTTCTCCGACTCGCCGCTCCTCTGCCGCGTCCGCGTTTGTTTCCTGCACCTCCCTGACACTTGCGACAAATCTGTATCCACGCTTTGGAACGGTTTCGATGTATTGATGGTCGGAAGGATTTTCTCCGAGCGTCTTCCTCAGCACCGAGATGTTCCTTGCCAGGCTGCCTTCTTCAACAAACGTATCCGGCCAGACTCTCGTCATCAATTCATCTTTTTCAACGATCTGTCCACAATTTCGGACGAGCAAGGCGAGCGTCTCAAAGGCCTTCGGCGTCAACGGCACGACTTTTTCGTCGCGCAGCAGAAGATGTCTGGCGGGGTCTAAGCGGAATGGACCGAACTCGTAAAACTTCACTGTTAGCACGGTCATAACGGATGTCAGAACTTGTCAGATTTTTTCAGCGTCATTATTCAGAATTTGAAAAGACTTCTCCTTCGTTATCCGAATAGTGTGCGGCTGTTAGCTAGATGCAATTGAGTGCGACGAACGGATGTCAGTACCGCCGGCGGCGTTGACCGAGCGATATGACAATGAACGACCCTGAACTACTCGGAGTTTCAATATGATACGAACGAAACATCTCTGGTTGGCTCTTCTTCTCATCACCGCAACAAACATTTTTACCGCGTCAGCAAAACGCCTCACGCTTCAGGAACATGATACGGCCGCGGCCTACTACCGTCTGGGGTCGGAGTACTATAAGGCAGGTCGCTACCTGGAGGCGGTCGAGGCATACGGTCAGGCTGTTCAACTTAAGCCCGACTTTGCGGCGGCCCATAATAATCTCGGTTATGTGTATGACGAACTAGGCCGATATCGAGACGCGTTGAAATCCTACGAACGAGCGATCCGGCTCCGCCCTGACGACGCCCTCACGCACACTAACTTAACCGTCACGTACCGCAAGTTGGGTTGGTATAAAAAGGCCGTCGAAGCAGGCCGCCGGGCGATCAGCCTCAAACCTGATATGGCCGAAGCGCACAACAATTTAGGCGTGGTCTTTTACAAGATGAATCGTTACCGCGAAGCGATAGCGGAATACGAGCAAGCGATCCGACTCAAAGGTGATTATGCCGAAGCATACTTTGGTTTAGGAGTCGCCCAACTAGCTGCCAGGAATAAGGGCGCGGCCTTAGAGCAGCACCTGACGCTCAATAACCTAAACCAAGCTTTGGCGAAAGAGCTTTTCGGTCTGATTTTCCAAGATAAAATTCTGCGGGTGGGTGGGAAATAATTTTGGTAGTGGTGCAAGCAGGAGAGAGTTAAATTTTGCTTGGTGTCCTTCGCGGCTCTCTTGGCGTGCTTTGAGGTTAGATCAGGACTTTAACCGCAAAGAGTGCCCAGGAAAACTGCAGAGAGCGCAAAGAATCCGTTCCCGGTTTGAGTCACTATCGAATGCCGATCAATCTACTTGAAGTCTTTGATCAAAACGACATTCGTTGACCACAGACCGCGCACGCAAGCTAGATACTTCCCATCATGCGACCAATCGATTCCGAAGACACGATCTGCTTCAAACTCGGCGAACTGCTCCGGCTGTCCGCCATCGAGCGGCTGAATCCAGATTTTTGATGCGCCGGGGATCGGATTATCCACATAGGTCAGACCACGCCCGTCCGGCGTCCATCGCACGGATTGACCCTGAAATACCTTCGGAAAGATTTTGAGGGGCCGGCCTCCTTCGAACGGAAAGACGGCTAACTTCCACGGAAAATCTCCCGGTCCTTCGGCATACAGGCAGGCAATCAGCTTCCCATCCGGAGAGACGACCGGATAAGCCGTGAACGTATCAGTCAGTTGAACAAGCTCGCCGCCATTAATCGACACTCTTCCCAAAGTCGGTCTGTCGGCGCCCGCTCTTTCCATGTTGGTGAAGACAACCCACCTGCTATCGGGCGAAAAGTAGGGATCGTCCGCGCCGCTTCCATGCGTCAACTGAATGGGGTTGCTGCCGTCGATGTTCATCCGCCAGATGTGGCGCTCGCCCGTCTGATCGGAGGCGAACACAACGTAGCGGCTATCGGGTGACACAACCGCCCCCTTCACATACGCGCGGCCCGTCAGATCACCCGTCAATTGCTTCGGATTGCTTCCATCCGCATCCATCACGGAAATCGTCGCGGCGCTTCCCGCCTCTGAGTCATAGACGATTCGGCCATCGGGCGTCCAAGAGAGGTCGCCTCGGTAACCGCCCGCTCCGAAAGTAATTTGTCTGGCACGGTCGTTCTTCCCAGCCGGGACGAGCCAGACGTTGCTCACCAGTTTGACTTGCAAAGCCGCCATCACGCTTGAGTCGGCGGCGAGGCTGAGGCGGTTGTAGATGCTGGAGTCGTTAGTTATACGTCGCGCCTCGCCGCTCTGAGAGTCGAGATTCCAAATCTGTCTGGGCGATGCCGAGCGGTCGGCGGCGACTATCAACAAGTTGTTTGAGTCCGCGAGCCATGACATCTGTCCCACCCATTGCCATTGCCGATTCGAGACCTTTTTCATCGTCCAATCTAAGGTGCTCACTGCGACCACGGACATGCTCGCAACTCCATTAGGATTCCCCAACGCGCAAGCGATGACACGTCCGTCCGGCGACCAGGCCGGATCGTAGAACGTCTCTGGAAACCTGACTGTTGCAACCTCTCTCTCGCCGCTGCCGTCGACTTGAGCGACCGTCAATATCGATAGCCGTCGCGCATTCAGCGAGCGCCGAAAAACGAACTGCTTGCCATCAGGCGAGAACGCGATTCCGGTCTCCGCTTTCTCAAGCAGTATCTTCGTCGGCCCGCCCAATACGGAAACGCGGTAGAGCGTCCGACCGGGATTGTCTTTGGTGAGTGCGACGTAGTAGATGAAACTTCCGTCGGGCGAGAAGGTCAGCGCGTGATAGCGAACTTCTGCCGGAGGGACGATTGTCCGGCGTGTGGATGTGGACGGGTGCTCAATCCAGAGGCTGCTTAGTTGCGGCTTGTCAGCCGTGGCGTAAGCGACGAAGTTACCGTCAGGTGATACTGCCGCGCACGCGATGTTGCCGGTCGTGGTCAGTGTGTTGACCGTCATCTTTCGGGGTGGCGGCACCTTCAATTTCGATCTCGCTGAACTCTTTGCCGGAGCCGTGCCGCACGTCACCTCAACCCAAATCTATCAAACGGAAGCACAAAGGAGAACTGGAGAACGCTCGAAGCATTCCGCGAAGTGGAGAACATTTTCCAGCGCGACGCATGGTTTCGCTGGCGCTATCAAATTCGCCTTCACGCCGGGAAGTGCGAGCACTGGCTGGCACAGGGCGAGTTTGACAAGGCAGAGGAACACGCGCCGCGTCTGCTCGACGCGGCCTCACACTACGAAGCGCGCAAGTATGTCGCCGTCGCCCACAAACTGCTCGCCGAAGTGCACGTCGCGCGCGGCGACCTCGTGGCAGCGGAAAGGGAATTGAGCCACGCGCTCGATCAAATGAATACATATCCGGTGCCCATCGTCGCCTGGAAAACTTACGCCCTTCGAGGCCGTCTGCGGGCGGAGGCGGGAGATTTAGCGGGCGCGCGAGAAGCTTTTGCCCACGCCGCCGTCAACATCAAAAAATCGCCGACGGCGTTCACGACGAGGTATTGCAAACAGCGTTCTTCAATTCAACTCCCGTCCGGGAAGTGTTCGAGGGCGTTGGCGTCGGATAGAAATCGAAAGCAAAAGGTAGCGGCTGAGTCGGGGAGACAAAACAGGCCGCAGATTTGCTGAACACCTCAACAATCAAAATCCGATCTTCGTCAGTCCGGTAAATCAGACGCCACGCTTTGTTTTGGTCCCAAACGCGCAACTCGTGACAGCGAAAACTGATATGTGGCATCGGGCGTGAGTGTGGCATCGCAATACTTGAGGTAGTATCAAAAGTTGTGGAAATAAGCTGAGGCTCTAAGAACATAGAGATAGCGTATCCTTAGTTTGACCATTAACAAAACACCCGTCGTTTAGCAGCCGACAGCAAAGGATACGCTATGAAAGAATTCTACAACCAACCGATGTTTACCGTCTCTGCCACAGAGGATGATCCAATCGAGGCACTGGTTCGACGTGGGGCGCAAGTCATGCTCCAAACCGCGCTCGAACAAGAGGTGAAGCAATACCCAGAGCGCGCTCGTCATCAAAGAAGCGGCAACGAAGCCGAGTTTCGCGGCTACCGAAACGGGTTTGCCACAGAGCGCAAGCTCACCGTTGGCAGTGGCACCATCAAGATCAAGACGCCGCGTGTGTCTGATGTCCCGGCACACCAAGAGCAGTTCGAGTCTCAGATCGTCAAACCTTATCAACGACGCTCCAAGACCTTGGAGCAGGTTTTTCCGAAGCTGTTTATCGAGGGCCTCGCGACTCGCGATTTTGAACCGGCATTGCGATGTTTGATGGGCGAAGCGGCGGCGCTCTCGCCATCGACGATTTCACGACTCAACGCCGGCTTCAAGCAAGAGTATGAGGATTGGACACGGAGCAGCCTCGCAAGTTTGCCAATCGTGTATGTGTGGGTCGATGGTATCTACATCAAGTCGGGATTAGGAGATGAGCGGGCGTGTTTATTGGTCGTGATGGGAGCCGATGTGACAGGCAAGAAGCATCTGCTGGCGATGGAAGAAGGCTTCCGAGAGTCGACAGAAAGCTGGAGCGCGTTGTTGCGCAACCTCAAAGCGCGCGGGATGAATGAGCCGACACTGGCGATTGGCGACGGGGCATTAGGTTTTTGGGCAGCCGCTGCGCAAGTGTGGCAGCAGACCAAACAGCAACGCTGCTGGCTGCACAAGATGAGAAACGTTTTGGACAAACTACCGAAGCGCGAACGCTCGGAAGCGGTCAAGAGTCTGCGCTCGATCTATTTATCCAAGACCAGAGAAGAAGCGAAATCGAAGGTCATGATTTTAGCCAAAAGCTGGCGAGGGTTATATGACAAAGCAGCGGAGTGTTTGATGGATGATTTAGACAGGATGTTTGCGTACTACGATTACCCGGCGGAGCATCACAAGCATTTGCGGACGACCAACCCGATAGAATCGATCTTTGCCTCAGTTAGGCTGCGCACTAAGGCGATGAAGCGATTGAGGTCACCTCGTTCGGCAGTCTATCTGATCTATCAGATTGTGAAGCGAGCAGAAAAGAGTTTGCAGCGCTTGAGTCATGCCGAGAAGCTGAGGTACGTCAGCCTACCCAGTGCTCTGAGCAATCAAACAGTTTTGGCGACATGAGATGAAACGAAGCTAAAGCAAGGATGCGCTAAATTTATTTCCACAACTCTTGACACGAACTCCAGCAAAAGCCCTACAGCCGACCGCGACAACGCCCGGTAGTAGCATGGCTAAGCCCATGCAGTAAGCTCAAGGCGTGCTAATAGTACTGGTATGGAGCTTCACCGTGGGCCTTCTGTTAAGGCTGGTGATTCACACGGTTCTCTTCTACGATCTCTTGCTTGAAGCTGAATAGATCCGGGTCTCTGAAGTCTACCGTGACAC
>JALZJL010000393.1 GCA_030859785.1 Acidobacteriota bacterium | reverse complement strand
GCCGGTTAGTGTCTCCGGTTAGGGGCATAACTGTTGCAGGCAAAAGGGCTTCAAAAACAGTCGAGCGACCTTACCACTGCGTTGAATTGTAATTAGAGCGTTGCACTTACAAGTTGAATCCGCCTTTTCCTAAGAAAACCATTCGGCAACAAAAACCACCCCTTCGTGTGCCGTCGATTTAGACGCGCCGGACGGGCGAATAGTTGACGAAATGTGTGTATCGCACAAACAAAGCGAGTAATTACCTCAACGGGGAAGCGGGCGCGGGAAACTGATTGGGCTGCGGCGGCCTTCTCTGTCGACGGCGCGGACGCCGAAGAAGTAGTTATCTTTCGACATCCGGTCGACGGTATAGCTCGTCATGTTGCCAACCATTCGCGCGTGTGTCCAGAAGGGCGCAGTCGTTTCGCGCCAGACAATTTCGTAGCTGAACAGGTCAGGCTCAGTGTTCGCCGTCCACTGCAAATCGGTGTCGTTGGTCAGGCGCTTGGTGACGATGCGCACATCCTTCGGCGTCGCCGGCGCGCGGGCGAGTGTCGCGAGCGCAGCGGCGTTAATGCGCGCGACCTGCGCAATGTAACCGAAGTCGACGAACTCCGGCAGGTCGCCATACTTGACGCCGTTTTCGACGCGCACGTTCTGATGTTGATGACGGTAATCCTCGTTCGGCTCGCTGAAACGCACCGCCGGGTAGCCGCGTTCAAGAAACGGGATGTGGTCACCGCCGCGCAGATAGCGGTCGCGACGGTAGATCAGTTGCACCTTGAATCCCGGCACGTAACGCTCGCCGATTTCTTTGATGAAGCGCCCGAGTTGGCGCGGAGCAGAGTCGTTTTCGCCACCCACACTGCGGCGCGTCGTGGCCTCTGACTCCGATTCATTTGACGGCACACCCTCGGCGAAGACGCGCACCGTCCGCCGGTCGCGCACGCCATTGCCGCCCGTGGTGTTGCCGATGATGTCGTTGGTGAACATCGCTCCAATGTTTAAGTTCTTCTGCCGCGCCTGTTCCGCGAAGTAGGCCGCGCCGAGCAAGCCCTGCTCTTCACCCGCGACGGCCATGAAGATGATCGTCGCGTCGAACTCACACCGCGCCATCACGCGCGCCATCTCTAGCACGGCGGCGACGCCCGACGCATCATCGTTCGCGCCCGGCGCGTCGCACTTGCCGTCGATGGAACTGCCGCACATCGAATCGTAGTGACCGCTGACGACGTATGTCCGCGCCGCCGATTCGGGCTGTGCGCCGCGGAGCGTCGCGACGACGTTCGTGATCTGCGTCGGCTGCGCGATGCGTGGCGCTTTTGGTTGCGTGAAACTCTGTAACTCTACCGTCATGCGCCCACCCGACGATGCGGCAATCTTTTGAAACTCGCCGAACAGCCAGTCGCGCGCCGCGCCGATACCGCGCGCCGGGTCGTCCTGCACCGAGAGCGTGTTGCGCGTGCCGAACGAAACGAGTTTGCGCACCGCACGCTCGATGTTGCCCGTATCAACCTCGGCCAGCATACGCACCACTTCGGCGTCGAGGCGTGCGGGAGATTGAACTTTTTCGCGGACAGTCTCGCCGCCCTGCCGAGATGCGCGACGTTGCGCCGCTGCGGGTGGAACCGCGTTGATGATTAATGCCATCGACACGGCGAGCGCGGCGGCGGGTAACGTGCGATGGAATGATGTACAAATTCTTTTCATCGATGATCGTGAGTCCTGAAAGTCGCGAGATGAAATTACTTTGTCGAACGGCGTTAAGGTATCGCGGCGCGGCACGTCGAGGCAACAGGTCGCGTGTTGTGTCAGAGAGTGTGGAGACTCGAGTCTGGAGTCGAAAGCAAAATCATAAGGTAGTCGTCGGCGTTTTGATTCCAATAAATAGCGAAGTCAGAGAATGGCAGGGCGATGGTGGTGTGAGGGGACGAACATTTTTAACAGGAGAGACACAGAGGATACACAGATGAGGGGCATTGAAACGTCAAGGATGTTTAGCGGAAGCGATAGGCGCGGCCCTTCCAGAGTACGATCACTTCGCCGCTGAGTTGGCTGACGATGCGTTGCAGTTCAGGCTCGTCGGCGACGAGCGCGCGGTACTGTTCGGAGCCGCGTGTGATGTTGGTCGTCGCCGTCGCAGAAGTGTAAGCCGTGTCGACCCACGCGCTCCCCTGACGGCGGAATCGGCGACCGGACACGTCTCGCGTCTCGACTGAAGATTCGACGGCACGGCTGTCGGCTGCCACCGACGGCGATGCACTTCTCCGGCTTTTGGCGTTTGACGCCGCATCGGACTCGCGCTTCGGGGCGGGGGGACGCGCCACCGCCCGGCCCGAATCTTTTTTGTTTAGGCTGTTGTCGGTCACAGCAACTTGCTCACCGGGGTCACCGGCGCGTGTGCCGGGACTAGCGCGTCTGCTCGTCGGTAATTCCTGAGCTTTGCTTCCGCCGGCTCCGGGCTGTGATGTTGTTTTGTTTTCGCGGGGTTCGTTTTTACTCGTTGAAGCGCTGTCTGCTAATTCGTTTGACTGCGGTGACGGCGCTCGCCGTGTCTCGTCGGCCTGCCGTGTGCGAGTCAGTTCGTCTTCATCCGCGACAGGCGTCTGTTCGGCTCGCGCCGTCGACTCGGCGGTTGTCGTCGGCGCCATCGACGGTGTGGCGGTCAACGCATCGGCCACGCGAGATGAAGCGTCGGGTGGGCCGCCGGTTGGAGCGGGAGCGTTAGCAGTCATGTCATTCGGCACAGACGACGGCGCGTTTGATTCATTCTTCTTCGACGCGACATCCTTTGACGCGCCTCCGGATGCTGTCGGGTTGGCGCTCTCCGCCTGCTGAGCCGGGTTCGCCGAAGTCGGCGTTGATGCGTCCGTCGGTGCGGTGTTTGTTTGATTTCCAGTGACGCCCACGCGGTCGACTTCTTTAACCGCCGCGACATCGATGACTGCCTCCGATTCTTGGCGAGGGCGCGTCTGCATGACCGTGAAAATGATCGCGCCGGTGACGAGCAGTGCGAGGACGGGTAGCGCGTAGCGCAATCCACGCGGCGCGAAGAGCGAGGCGAGCCAAGCGAGCCAACCCATCGTGTCAGTGTTGGTCTGGACGGCGGTGCTCGCCGGCGTCGAAGACGCGCTCTTCTCCAACGCGCCGGCCACGTCGGACGCGAGCGCGATGCCCGTCACGATCCGGCGGCATTGTTGACAGTCGGCGAGGTGCGCCACGTATCGGGCGCGCGTCTCCGCCGGCAGAGCATTCTCGGCATATGCGCTCAGTTCGTCGACATCAAGATGCATCTTTGTACCAGCCGCGTTTCGTGAACCCGTCTCGTCGCGGTCGAACGCGGCGGGTTCCGGTGAATCTCCAAACAGTTTTTCGCCGTGTCGCGCGGTTCGCGGAGAGCGGCGCAACAACGAATCAATCTCCCTGTCAAAATCTGCATTCATTCGGTAACTCACACGCGCCCGATTGGTCAGGCAATTAAAGATGGAACGCCCGCCGACCGCCAATCTTGCAGGCACCAGAGATGAACATCAGCACATCGCTTTTCTCAACGTCGTTTGTCATGGTGCTCGACGGGCGCGGCTTCGACTGTCAACGCCGAGGCCAGATCGGCGTCGAAATGCCCGACGACTTCGGTCAGCGCACGGTCCACCTCGCCGCTCGTCCAGCCGTGCTCCGCAATCAGCAGCGCCTGGACGCGGCGGCGTAGCTCCGCGTGAACGCGCGTCAGGCGACGACTCGCCGTCGCTTCATGTACACCGAGCACCGCGCCCGCTTCGCGCAGACGCAAGCCGTCGAAATAATAGAGCTTGACGAGCAGACGATCTTCTGCGGCAAGCTCGCCGAGCGCCTGTGCCAGCGCCGCATGCACGGACTGCGCCGCCTCGGTCTGCGCCAGCGTGTGTTCCGGATCAAGCGCCGTCTGACCGCGAATCCCATCTTCGTCGGCCCGCGCTTCGCCCGCCAGACGGTCGAAGTCAGCGGCCTCTTCGGTCTGCACCAAACGCGACGACCGTCGATGACGATCAACGCCCATCTGCCCGACCACGGCGCGCAGCCACCCGCCGAGCGAGCCGCATCCTGAATAGTAAGTCAGTTTTCCCGCCGGCCTTCCATCAGGACGCTCGCGCAAACCGTAAAGCTCGGCCCACACCGACTGTGCCAACTCGATTGCTTCCGACTCACTGGCGCTCGCGCCGCGCGCCGCCGACAGCACCGTCGACCGGTAACGCTCCATCAAACCGCCCCACGCCGCTTCGTCGCCGCGCTCGCACGCGACGACCAGCATCAGATCGTCGGCATGGAGGCGTTCGATGAACTGCTCGACGTCTCGCGGCGGAGCGTCAGGGCAATCGCGCAGCAGATATTTGTCGAGCGTCGCGCGGATGCGCGGCATCAACGCCTCTGCGTCAAGCGCGTGCGTGTCGTCGGCGCGCGCGAGCAGTTGCGCGACCGCGCCGCGCATCGACTCATCCGTGTGTGCCGACTTTTTCAGCTTCATCGATGAATGTGGGATGCCATGCCTGCCGGTGACGTATGCTATCACGAACCGGCACACCCAATGCCCCCGTTGTTACTTTGACACCCGTCGCGCGCGTAAGATAGAGTTTCGGAAAACGTCGAATGATGAATGCGGAATCAGGTAACTACAGTAGCCCGCATTCACCGGGTAAGCGCCGGGAGCCGGAGCGGTTTGCGTGACTCCGCTGTTTGTCAATTAATTCTCATGCGCTGATCCATCATTAACGTCATTCCACATTCGTCGTCGAATTTATGCTTCGCGCCACAGAAATTTTCCGTTCGATTCAGGGCGAATCAACGCACGCCGGGCGGCCCTGCACATTCGTTCGTCTGACGGGGTGCCCAATGCGCTGCGTGTGGTGCGACAGCGAGTATACCTTCACGGGCGGCGAGCACATTTCAATTGATGACGTGATGGCGCGGGTGCGCGACTTCGGTTGCCGTCTGGTGGAAGTGACCGGCGGCGAGCCACTGGCGCAACGCGAAGCATTCACTTTAATCACGCGCCTCTGCGACGAAGGTTACGAAGTGTTGATCGAGACGGGTGGCTACGTCTCAACGGAGAGCGTCGACGCGCGCGCGTGTCTGATCTTAGACATCAAGTGTCCGGCGTCGGGCGAAGCGGAACGCAACCACTGGCCGAATCTCGAACGGCTGCGCGCAGATATGGATGAAGTCAAGTTTGTGATCGCCGACCGCGGGGACTGGGATTTCGCGCGCGACGTGATCGCCCGCTACGACCTTCAATCACGCACCAAAGCCGTGCTGATCTCGCCGGTCTGGAACGCAGTCGATCTGCCGCAGGCCGCCGACTGGGTTTCCACAAGCGGCTTAAATGTCCGCATGCAAGTGCAAATGCATAAACAGATTTGGGGTGCCGAAGCGCGCGGAGTTTAAGCTGAGGGATGAGGAATTCTTAAGGGATGAGGGATGAATTTACAGAACATGCATCACGGCATGATGTTGTTTCTTCATCATTCATCCCCGATTCTTTGTCGCTCGCTGTGTGTCTCGTCTCTGGCGGCATGGATTCATGCGTGACGACAGCCATCGCGCGCGAAGAGAACGACGGATTGGCATTACTCCACGTCTCTTACGGGCAACGCACGGAGCAACGCGAGCGGCGTGCGTTCGAGGAAATGGCCGATCATTACGGCGTCGCGCGGCGACTTGTCGTATCGCTCGAACACCTGGCGCGCATCGGCGGTTCTTCATTAACCGATGCCGCGATCCCAATCGCCGAAGCAGACCTTTCCTCGCGCGAGGTGCCGACGAGCTATGTGCCGTTTCGTAACGCGCACCTGCTGGCCTCGGCCACAAGTTGGGCCGAGGTGCTCGGCGCACGGCGCATCTATATCGGCGCGGTCGCCGAGGATTCTTCGGGTTACCCCGACTGCCGCCCGGAGTTCTACGAAGCATTCCAGCGCGCGATTGACATCGGCACGCGGCCCGACACGCACATCGAGATAAGAACGCCGGTCATCGCGCTGCGCAAATCCGAAATCGTCCGCCGGGGATTGGCACTTGAAGCGCCGCTCGGTCTCAGTTGGTCCTGCTACCAGGCCGAAGAGCGCGCGTGCGGACGATGCGATTCCTGCGCGCTGCGTCTGCGCGCGTTCGCGGAAGCCGGTGTCGCCGACCCGGTCGTTTACGTCTGACGCGGGTTCGGGGCGCGCGAGCAGATCCGTACTATCGAAATGACAACCACCGGGGACGCTGTGGCATCACAAACACCCGTCTGTAAACAGTTAAGTGTGCCGCCATAATTCTTTTGAAGGAGAACAAAAAAAATGCGTATCAATCTTCTTTCTCGCACTGTCGCCGCCGCGTTGTTCGTTGTGCTGAGCACCGTCGCGGTGACCGCACAAGTCACGCGCGGCGAAGGCAAAGTCACACTGAAGCAGGCCGACGGCAAGGAGGCCCCGGTCGCTGATGCGGTTGTCGAATTTTTCCGTACCGACATCAGCGGCAAGTTTCAAACGAAGTCAGACAAGAGCGGCAACTACGTCCACGCCGGGCTGCCCTTCGGCGGAACGTTTATCATCGCCGCCAGCGCCCCCGGCGCGCGCCCCGAATTTATCACCGGCGTCAGAGTTAACCAGCAACCAGCTAACAATTTCGCGCTCAGCCCGGGCGACGGCACGCGGCTGACGCTTGAACAGATCAAGGCTTCGATGGCGGCGCCGGGTGCCGGCCAACCAGCCGCTGCCGGCGGCGGCGGCCGCGAAAGCAAAGAGGCCAAAGCCCAGCGTGAAGAGGCGGAGCGTAAGAACGCCGAAATCCTTGAATCGAACAAAAAGGTCGAGGAGGCCAATGTTGTCATTAACCGCGTTTTCAAAGCGGGCAACGAAGCTTTCGCGGCCAAACGTTACGACGAGGCGCTCACCAACTACGACGAGGGACTGCGTGCCGACCCGGAACAGGCCGTCCTTTATTTGAACAAGTCAATTGTGCTCAAGTCGCGCGCTGTCGAGAATTTCAACGCGGCGCTGAAGGCGAAAGACACCGCGGCGAAAGACGCCGCGAAGGCCGACTTTAGCGCCTCAGCCGATAACGCCGAAAAGGCTGTGAAGTATTACCGCGAAGTGGTCAGCAAACGGAGCGCGGGACAGCCGGCGGCGGCAGGCGGCGCAGCGGCAGGCGGCGCGGCCTCGCCAAATCGGGATGAATCTTTGAACTACCTGGCGGCGCGCTCGGAAGCATATCGGTTGGCGCTGCTGACCTCGACGCCCGTCACCTCCGACTTGGCGGTGACGGCGATTCAGGAGTACGTCACGGCGGAGACGGACCCGGCGAAAAAGGCCAAGGCCGAAGCGAGTCTCGGCGATGCCCTTTTCCAGGGTGGCAAGATTGACGAGGCCGTCGCGGCGTACCAAAAAGTTCTGGCCTCAAATCCGAACAATCTGGAGGCGATGTTTGGTCTCGGCATCGCTCTGGCCGCCGACCCGAGCGGTGCGAAGAACACCGAAGCGCGCGACCTGCTCCAGAAATTCGCCGATAAAACCGATGCCGCCAACCCGCGCAAACAGGAGGCAATGGACATGGCGAAGTATCTCGATGACACGATTAAGAACCCGGCGAAGGCGCTGGAAGTTCCCAAAGGTACGGTCAGACAAGGAGCGGGTCGTAAGAAGAATTAGACTCACTCCCAGACCTCAGTCCGACACCCGTCAGGCCGCGCTCGATTCTTCAGCGCGGCCTTTTTCCTTTCAAATCCGCCGCTTTTAAAATCGCCTTGACAGTCCCCAGTCAAGAACGTACTATCCATTGCGCAACGATGTTTAGTCTCGTTGCCGTTTAATCAACATACGGTGCGGCTGTTGAGCATTTGTCCCTCACCTCACACTTGCGCCGCCTGCCCTCAAATTCGCTCCCTTTCTCCGAAAGCCCTTCAAAAAATGTCAGCCAAAATAGGCGAAATACTCGTTCGCGAAAAGCTTCTGACTGTACAGCAGTTGCGCGAAGCCATCGATTTCCAGCGCCAGAACGGCGGTCGCCTCGGCCTTAATCTGGTTAAGCTCGGCCTCGTTTCAGACGACATGATTACGTCGGTTCTGTCGCGTCAGTATGGAATTCCGAGTGTCAACCTGGAGCTTTTTGACGTTGAGCCGTCGGTTATTCGCTTGATCCCGCGAGAGGTCGCCGACAAGTATTCGGTGCTGCCGCTCAGCCGCGTCGGGGCGACGCTGACGCTGGCGATGGTCGATCCGACTAACGTTTTTGCGCTGGACGACATCAAGTTTATGACCGGGCTGAACATCGAACCGGTGGTGGTGTCGGAGATGAGCGTCCTGGCGGCGATTACGAACTACTACGCGCAGACTCGCGAACTCGAACTAGCGAGCGAGGCCGAGATAGACGAAAGCGTCGTTGAAAACGACTCTTTTGGGCCTGCGTCCGATGCGGTCACGCTCGACCAGTTAGACCTTGATTCCGAAGCAGCCGATGGCGTCGAAGTTATCGAAGAGGGCGACGAGATCGACCTCTCTAACCTGACGCGGATGAGCGAGGATGCCCCCGTGGTGCGCCTCGTCAACGTGCTGCTCGTCGATTCGCTTCAGCGAGGTGCTTCCGATATTCACATCGAGCCGTACGAGAAAGAGATGCGTATCCGGTTCCGCATCGACGGCGTGTTGTATGACGTGATGCGACCGCCGCTGCGTGTGCGCGACGCGCTGATCTCACGCATCAAGATTATGTCGAAGCTTGATATTTCAGAGAAGCGCCTGCCGCAGGACGGCCGCATCAAGATCAAGCTGAAGGTTAAAGGCCGCTCTCGCGAGCTTGATTTCCGTGTCTCAACGCTGCCGACGCTGTTCGGCGAGAAAGTGGTGATGCGCCTCCTCGACAAAGAGCGTTTGATGCTCGACATGACGAAGCTCGGCTTCGAGCAGGAGTCGCTCACCAAGTTTCAGCGCAACATCATGCGTCCGTATGGCATGGTGCTGGTCACCGGGCCGACCGGTTCAGGCAAAACCAACACGCTCTACTCGGCACTGCAATCGCTGAACACAGTGCAGACGAACATCATGACGGCGGAGGACCCGGTCGAATTCAACCTCGTCGGGATCAACCAAGTGCAGATGAAGGAGCAGATCGGGCTGAACTTCGCCGCCGCGCTGCGGTCGTTTCTGCGTCAGGACCCGAACATCATTCTGGTCGGCGAAATCCGCGATTTTGAAACGGCGGAAATCGCCATCAAGGCCTCGCTCACCGGACACCTTGTTCTCTCGACGCTTCACACCAACGACGCCCCTTCGACAATCTCGCGACTGATGAATATGGGCATCGAGCCGTTTCTCGTCGCGACGAGCGTCAACCTCATCCAGGCGCAACGACTGATCCGCCGCATCTGCGCGGAATGCAAAGTCGAACACCCGACTCCGCCCGAAGCCCTCATCGAAGTCGGCTTCACGGCTGAGGAAGCTGGGCGGCTTAAGATGTACAAAGGCCAGGGCTGCAAGGTGTGTCACAACACCGGCTACAAAGGCCGCGTCGGCCTCTACGAAGTAATGGAGATCACTGACGATCTTCGCGAGTTAATTATGATCGGCGCTTCGGCGCTCGAACTGCGTAAGCGCGCCATTGAAGATGGCATGATCACGCTGCGCCAGTCCGGGCTTTACAAAGTCAGAGAAGGTGTCACGACAATCGAGGAGGTCGTGAGAGAGACGGTCGCGTGAAAGCCATGAAGATATTACGTCCTTTGCTTCTGTCGATATTAATTCTTACCTTGCTGGCCGCTGGCCTGCCCCTCAGTATCACCTTGGCGCACTGGGCCAACCGCGCTTCTGTCAGTGCCCGCAAAGGTGGCAAACACCTGCGCCGCCGGCATTCGCGAGCGTGGTGGCGTCGTCGACGCGCTCGCCTGCAACGTCAGCGCGCACTCGCACAGGCCCGACGCCAACGCCGCAGCAACAATTTTGAGATTCGTGCTCTCAACACACGGCGTCGCCTGCCGGTCTCAACTGGCGTGACCCCGGCCCGCGCATCCGGCAGGACAACGGTGGCGGCGGTGCCCACGTCGCGCCTTCCCTTCGATATTCAACTGCCGCGCACATGGAGCCGCACGGGCGCGAAAGCCCCCGGCGAGACGCGGTTCGTCGTCAACGGCGAGGACGGGCGTACTGCCGGCTCGGTAGTGATCGCTCCGGTCGCGTCGGTAGCAGCGGGCGATTCGTTCAGTTCGCCGCGCAGGAAATCGCTCGGCGGTGTGTCGCTCGCGACGCTCGGACGCACCGTCATTGACCGGATGATCGCCGAAGGCGGATGGGTGATGAACGACTTCGTCCGCCAGATGGAAGGGCGCCGCGTCTACGTCGTGCTGGCGCAGAGCGGGACGCCGGGCGCGCCGAGTCAATCGTGGACCTTCTACTTCACCGAAGTCGACGGGCGCATCTACAGCCTCGCGGCGAACGCGCCGCTGGCGCTGGCTGCGCCGCTGGCCGCCGACTCCGAATCAGTGCTGTCCTCGCTTCGTCTGCACAACGCTACTGCCGCGATGTCGGCGCAGGCTCTTCAGTAAATCAACGGACAGGCGCGCGGTGTGTGCCCCGGCGATCACAACTCGTGACCGCCGGGGCACGCCCCTCGCGGCGCGCCATCCTGATGCACCGAATCAGTTAAAAACTTTATGTCACAAAATGAAGCTTCGCTTGGGCAAATTTCACTCTCCGACCTGTTGAAGAAGATGGTCGAGTTGGGCGGTTCCGACTTACACATCACGACCAACACCGCGCCGCAAGTGCGCGTCCACGGCCACTTGCAGGCGCTTGAAGGCGTCAAGGTAATGACCTCGACGGATACCAAGTCGCTGGCCTACAGCGTGCTGACCGATGCGCAGAAGCACCGCTTTGAAGAAGCGCTCGAGCTAGACTTTTCCTTCGGCGTGCGGGGTCTGTCGCGGTTCCGCGCCAATCTGTTCAACCAGCGCGGCGCGGTCGGCGCTGTCTTCCGCGCGATTCCCTACGAAATCAAAACGTTCGAGACGCTCGGACTACCGGCGGTCGTCGCGCAACTCTGCGACAAGCCGCGCGGGCTGATTCTGGTCACCGGGCCGACCGGCTCCGGCAAGTCGACCACGCTCGCCTCGATGATCGATAAGATCAATCGCGAGCGGCACGAACACATCGTCACTATCGAGGACCCGATTGAGTTTCTGCACAGCCATAAGGCGTGCCTCGTCAATCAGCGCGAGGTCGGTGCCGACACCCACGGCTTCAAAGAGGCCCTGCGCACGGCGCTACGTCAGGACCCGGACATCGTGCTGGTCGGCGAAATGCGCGACCTTGAAACCATCGAATCGGCGCTGCGCATCGCAGAGACCGGCCACTTAACGTTCGCCACGCTGCACACCAACAGCGCAGCCTCGACCATCAACCGCATCATCGACGTTTTCCCTTCCGCGCAGCAGTCGCAGATTCGCGCGCAGTTGTCGCTCGTCCTTGAAGGAATCATGTGCCAGGCGCTACTGCCGAAGGCGGACGGGCGTGGGCGGGCGATGGCGCTCGAAATCCTCGTCCCGAACTCCGCGATTCGCAATCTGATTCGCGAAGACAAGGTTCATCAAATCTACTCGATGATGCAGACCGGCCAGGGTAAGTACGGCATGCAGACCTTCAACCAAGCGCTCGCGTCGCTCTATCACCAGAAGCAAATCTCGATGGAGACTGCGATCCAGCGCTCTTCAAACGCTGATGAGTTACGCGAGATGATCGAACACGGCGCGGGCCTTAACAACGGCCAGGGCGGAGCACCCGGCGCCGCCGCCAAACCCGGCGCGCATCCGTCGCCCTACGCCCAGGGGCGCCCCGTCGGCGCCCGTCCCGGCGCACGGTAATGTCATCATCACTCAATACTCATTATTTAATAAAGGAGTTTGACCCATGCCCACATACGTCTTCAAAGGCCAGAATCGGCTCGGCGAAGTAATCGTCGGCGAGCGCGCGGCGGAGAGCCGTGACGTGCTGCGACTGGCGCTGCGGCGCGAGCAGGTGATGCTGACTTCCGTCAAAGAGAAGGGACGCGAAATCGCTCTGCCAAAGCTGAAGTTCGGCGGCAAGAAGAAGGTCAAGGCCAAAGACCTGTCGATCTTCACGCGACAGTTCTCGGTGATGATTGACGCCGGATTGCCGCTCGTGCAGTGCCTTGAGATCATTGGGCAGCAGCAGGACAACAAAACTTTTCAGCAGGTGCTGTTGCAGGTGCGGCAGGATGTGGAAGAGGGTTCGACGCTCGCCGCCGCGATGGCGCGCCACCCGAAAGTGTTTGACCAACTCTTCGTTAACATGATTGAGGCGGGCGAAGCGGGCGGTATCCTTGACTTGATTCTGCAACGCCTCTCGACTTACATCGAGAAGATCGTCAAGCTCCGCCGCGACGTGATCTCGGCGCTGATCTACCCGACGGCGGTAATCTTCATCGCGGTACTTGTGGTCGCCGCGATTATGATCTTCGTCATCCCGCAGTTCCAGGCAATCTTCCTCGGGATGCTCGGCCCTGGCGAACTACTCCCGCTGCCGACGCGCATCGTCGTCGGAATCAGCGACTTTCTCGCCGGCTGGGGCGGGCTGACAATTTTAATTGTGATCCTCGGCACCTTCTTCGGCCTCGGCGCCTATTACAAGACCATTAACGGGAGACGCAACATCGACTGGGCGACGCTCAAGGTTCCGATCATCGGTGACATCCTGCGCAAGGTCGCGGTCTCGCGCTTTTCGCGCACACTCTCGACGCTGCTTTCGTCGGGCGTTCCGATTCTCCAGGCGCTTGACATCACCGCGCGCACCGCCGGCAACGTCATCCTCGAAGAAGCGATTACCAGCATCCGCGTCGGCGTCGAGCGTGGCGAAACCATCATCGAACCGCTGAAGGCGACCGGGGTCTTCCCCAACATGGTCGCACAGATGATCGGCATCGGCGAACAAACCGGTGCGCTCGACGCGATGCTCGGCAAGATCGCCGACTTCTACGAGCAGGAAGTCGACGCGGCGATTGCCAACCTGTTGACGCTGCTCGAACCGGCGATGATCGGATTCCTCGGCGTGACCATCGGCGGCATCGTGATCGCGATGTACCTGCCGCTATTCACACTGATCGGCAAACTTGCCAACTCAAGCTGATGCTCCGAACTGCTCAACTCCGGCGGCCAAACTCACTGGCGGCACTCGGAAATGAAGAAGGCGTGACCATCCTCGGTCGCGCCTTCTTCGCGTGCGGGACAGGTTGTCGTTCTTGGCAGTTTTCAGTGTTCAGATCAACCAGGGTTCGGCCTCAACAAATTCCTCACATCTGAAAACTTAAAACTCAAAACTGACCGGCGTACTTGTGTTAGGCTGGGGCGCGATGGCGAAGGCGGAGCATAGTTTGAAAGTACGAGTCGATGACGCAGCCGCGCGGCGCAGGCTGTGGCGGTTGGTGCTCTGTCGACTGGTGGTGGCGCTATTGGTTCTGGCCGCGAGCCGGATAAAGGCGAGTCAGGGAGTCGATCTGCCCGGCCTGGTCACGTTGCATAGTCCCATCTCAGCCGCCGTCACCGCGATAATTCTCTCTGTGATCTACGCCATCGTGCTGCGTTTCTCGGCGCTGCCGATTCGCGCGCAGGCGGCAATTCAATTCATCTTCGACGTACTGCTGGTGACGTGGCTGATCTGGACGACCGGCGACATCTACTCGCCCTACGCCGCGTTGTTCATCGTTATCATCTCGGTCTCCAGCATCTTCGTCGGCGCTCGCGAAGTGCTGCTGACCGCCGCTGCGTCGACGCTGTGCTACACGCTGGCAACCCTCTCGATTCAACTCAACTGGCTGCCCATGCACGACGGCGACGACACCGCCGTCGTCGTCACGCTGTCGCGGGCGCTCGGCACCGTCGGCTTCAACTGCATCGGTTTCCTTGTCGTCGGACTCCTCGCGGCTCGGCTCGCCCAACGCCAGTCGCGTTCCGACGTGCAGTTAAGCGAAGCAGCGCACGCGCTCGCCAGACTCCGCGCGCTGCACGAACGAATCGTCGAATCAATCCGCTCCGGCTTGATTACGACCGACCTCGACGGGCGCATCTATACCTTCAACAAGGCAGCGGAGGAGATGACCGGCTACACCGCCGGCGGGCTACGCGGCGGGGATGTGTCGACGCTGCTCGGCCACATGCGCGAGAAGACCGACGCCTCATTGCAAGCCTTAGCTAAAAGTCAGCCCAGCCCACGCTACGAAGCCGACTGCGTAACGGCCGACGGCAGGCGGGTGCTCCTC
>JALZJL010000392.1 GCA_030859785.1 Acidobacteriota bacterium | reverse complement strand
GCCGGTTAGTGTCTCCGGTTAGGGGCATAACTGTTGCAGGCAAAAGGGCTTCAAAAACAGTCGAGCGACCTTACCGCTGCGTTGAATTGTAATTAGAGCGTTGCACTTACAAGTTGAATCCGCCTTTCTGTACAGTCTGCCGCTTGCGGCGGCACTGGCATTCATCCCTTCCTCTGTCGCGACGGCACAGCACGCTACACCTCCTGCGCACCCACACACCGCAACACCCGTTGCGACGCCCGCGTCAACATCCGCGGCGACGACGCAGACGATGACCCCCGCGTCCATACCCGTCACCCCCGAGGATGCACTTCTTCGTTTGATAGAAGGCAACGAGAGATTCGTGAATGGCAAGATGCGCGTCGTAGATTACAAACAAGAACGCGCCAAGCTGCTCACGAGCCAGCACCCGTATGCCGTCGTGCTCGCGTGTTCCGATTCGCGCGTGCCGACTGAGATTCTCTTCGACGAAGCCTTGGGGCGTTTGTTCGTCATCCGCGTCGCAGGGAACGTCATAGATGAAGTCGTCTTAGGGAGCATCGAGTATGCCGCCAAACACCTCAACACCAAGCTCCTGCTTGTGCTCGGACATGAATCCTGCGGCGCAGTCAAAGCGGCTGTGGCGGGCGGTCATCTGACGCCGAATATTGACAAGCTGATCGAGCACATCGCCGTGCCTGTGCGGACAGTGAGGGCTAGACATAAAGACGAGAAGACTGTTCTCGACGATGCCATCATTGAGAACGTGCAGTTTCAGATGATGGACGCATTGAAGGGCAGCAGCGTCCTTGCCGAAATGGTTGCGCACAAACAACTGCGCATCGTCGGCGGCGTCTATGACCTGCACACCGGCAAAATCAATTTCATGAGCGAGGCCGTGCCGACGACGAAACCCGCCGTCCACGCCGCATCCACTTCAAAATAACTAAGCTGTTCAAGGCACGCCGGGGCACGAATCGTCCCTGGCGTTCCGCCCTTGATCATCGCTTCCGACCATGACACTTCAGCAAACTTCATTGAAAGGAATTTTCTTTCCCATGACCTGCCTACTTAAAATCTGCTTCGTCTGCTTGTTACTGTTCGTCCTCGTCATAGCGCCGTGGCACACGGGCGCGAGCGGGCAAGCCCCGCCGCTCGGCTTTCCGTCGCTCTCCTTCAACCCGCATCAGCACCAGACCGGAAAGCGTAAAGCTCACGACGCTCCGCAAACCAGCCCGACCCCGCGCGGCAACGCGGCCGTGTCCGAAACTTCGGAGAGCGACGCCAAACCAGAATACACCTTCGAGATCAAGCCGCTCGCTACCCCGGCACCACATGACAATCACAAAGACGAACAAGCCAAGCAACAGAAGCAAGAAGCGCAACAGCCGCAATCAGGCGTGCACGTTGAGGCGGCGCACCCGGAAGGAAGCGCCGCGCATTCAACTCCTGCCAGCGCAACTTCGCACAAAGCCGACGCCGCTCATGCGCGCGGAGATGCACACGCGACTGATGCCGCGCATTCCGGCGCGGCGGCGCACGGCGGACACGCCCGTGTCAGAAAGTTTGAAAGCGAATACTTCGGCGGGCAGCATGGCTATCGTCTCGGCGGCATCTCGTTCGCAACGCCCGTCGGCAAGCGATTCTCGCTCAAACTCGGCACACGCTTCGTCAGAGAATCCTCAAAAACACCGACCTTCCCATCAGTCGCCGCGATGGTCGGCATGCAAGTCAGCAGGGGGGTTGAGGTCGAGGCGTTCACCTTCGGCTACCTTCCGAAAGACGATCAGTTCGCCATCGGTGCGGGACTTCGCGCGGAGAAACATTTGTTCGACTTTCGCATGTTCGGTCAGAGGGCGCGCGTGAGCGGATTCTTCAGCCCCGTTTACGTCAACGTCAAGGCTCACGAAGCCGAGTCACACGTTTCCACACCTGGTGTTCCGCATGAGGAGCCGCTACCGCACGCCAGTCATGCGCTTTCAGTCAAAGGGGATATGTTAGCTGCGACCGCTGCCGGTCCGGTACTTCCGCTGGTCGCGACCGTGAAGCGCAACCCGCAGATCGGTCAAGTGATGCTCCTCGGCGGTGGCAAACTCGACTTAGGGAAAATCAATGTTTCAGTGTTCGGTTCCGGTTCCTTCTTCTCGCGCAGCGCGAAGAATTTGGAAACTCCGGTTGATGTCGAAGAGATGACGCACATCGCCACTTACATCAACAACGCCGGGTTTATGAAGAACTCAGTCGGCACCGAAGTTTCTTTCAAGCCACATAGAAGGTTGTCGCTCACGAGCGGCTACGCGCGCATCCGTTTCGACGGTCTCGCCTTACGCCACTCTTTCCTTGTCAGACCCTCAGTCAACTTCGGCCGTGAAGGTCGCGAAGTCGAAATCTTCGGCGGCTACCAAATCCTGCGCGGCGGTCACGCCGATAACAAATTAGGAACGATTGGCATCGCATTCCATTTCTAAATGGTCTGCCCCCTGCCTTACACCTACCCCTCTCACGCACGGGTCACTTACCCCGCAAACTTCATTAAAGGGACTTTCTCCACCATGATCCGCTTGCTTAAAATCTGCTTCGTCTGCTTGCTTCTGTTCGTCCTCGTCGTGCCGCCGTGGCACACGAGCGCGAGCGGGCAAGCCCCGCCGTTCGGATTTCCATCGCTCTCTTTCAACCCTCATCAGCACCAGACCAGCAAGCGTCAATCGCAGGCCGCGCCACAAGCCAGCTCGACACCGCGCGGCAACGCGGTGGTGACCGTGACTTCGGCGAGCGAAGTCAAACCTGCATCCACTTTCGAGATCAAGCCACTGGTTGAATCGGAAGAGGTCGCAGACGCGCCTCACGTGACGACAGTGCCGTTCGCGCCGTTCGCGCCGGTTACGGCGTCGTTCGTCCCCTCGCAGCCCGTTGTGGTGCCCGTGGCGGACGCGCCCACCGTTCCCAAGCTGCCCGTGCCTGCGAAGCCGCAAACCGTCTCCGAAGGCAAACTGGCCCGCTGGATTGATCTGCAAGCGTTGACATTCACGACTCGCTATCGCTTCGTCGAAAATAGTGCCAATGTCACGACAACGAACCAGGCGCAGTATCAGAACGTCCTCAAAGGCGCATTCAAGTTCGACGAGCAGGGTAAGTACACGGTCAACGCCGGTGTATTTACAGGCAAAGGTTTTACGAACAGTTGGAATAACACCAGCATCGGCACCGGCGATCTCGTCACCATTCATTACCTCAAGCAACTCTACTTCGCCGCCAAGCCAGTCAAAGGTTTAGAGATACAGATCGGCGGTCTCTACATCGCGCGCGGCGAATCCACCGAAGCTACCACTTACGACAACGACGGCTACATCACGGGTCAGCGCGTGAGCGTCAAACGCCCGAAGAACTTCTACTTCGATGAAGTCTCGGTCACATACGGCTACCTCGGCGACCTCACCAAGCCGAATCTGTTTCGCCGTCTGCATCGCCTGAATGAATCGAACTACCACCAATTCCTTGTTGCCAAGAAGTTCGGTAAGCGCGTCTCATTCTCGGGTGATTACACATTCCAATCGGGCACCGAGTACCTGCGCCAAGCCGTCAAGGTTGATACGCGCAAACTCTTCGCAGCGCTTGATTCGTTTCGCTTCGAGACTTACCAGCGCCTCGACGTGAATCCGAATTTCGGCTTCAACTTAAACGGTGAAAAGACCTTCCTTAAGAATCTCACGCTCGGCGCGGGCTATGCGCGCATCGACCGCGACTATCACGGCTTAAACGGCGACCGCTTCAATCGCGGCAGCCGCGTCTATGCCACTGGCAGCTACGCACTTTCGCCGGACTTCACGCTCTCGGCTTTCGTCGGGCGCGGCGTCAACAATGACTATGCAATCCCGAACAAGACGCGCGTTGACGTTCTCTTCACCTATAACCTGTCGAACGCTTTGAAGCGCCGGAAAATTTTCTAACTGATGCGCGACTTCGGCAGCAGCTTCACTGACAGCAATCGCACGCGCGTCCACAGCGGCTTCAGCTACAACATGCTGAAGAGCTTGCAGCACATGGGGAATTTCCAACCGTCTTGAATCGTGCCCCGCGTGCGCGGGGTGATGAGTGCGATGGGCTTCGGCCCGTTCCGCTCGACAAACCATAACTGAAACCGTCGCCTGTGATGCGACGGCGCCCGCCGACAACCAACGGCCAGTCACATTTGAAGGAGTATGAAAATGAGTTCCAATTTGAAAGTATGGCAGACGCTCTCAATGAGCGGGTTTCGTAATCTGAAGATATGGCAGAAGCTGGCGCTGGTTGTAGTCCTCCTCAGCCTGCCGGTCGTGTTCCTGCTGTACCTCCTGGTTCAGCAACAGAGCGAACAAATACACGCGGCGCAGCTGCAGATCGAAGGCGTTGAGTACCTGCGTCCACTGGAAAGGCTTGAGGAGTTGTTGCCGGAACAAAAGGTATTTATTTCGGAGACGGTTGCCGGTCGTCAGGCAGTCGTGTCGAGCAAAGTAACGGAACTCGACGAAGCGTTTAAGTTGCTCGCAGACACCGATCAGAAGTTTGCGCTGAGTCCGGAGTTGACCAAGCAGATCAACGAGTTGGAAACCGAATGGGCGAGCGCCAAACAAAAAGGAATCATCGCCGACCGCGACGAGCGCCGTCGGGTTTACGACGAGATGCGCGAGGATGCCTTCAAGGTTATCACGCGGGTCGGTAACGACGCGAAACTCATGCTCGACACCGACCTCGGCATCTTCTCGACGGTCGAAATGGTGCTGGTCTTCATCCCTGAAAATGAGTTGCGGGTGGCCGACGCCCTCGAAATCGGCCAAGAAATCCTTGAGCGCAAGTCCATGACCCCTGAAGAAAACCAGGCATTGATCGGCGATCTGGCCTTGCTGAAGGCCGACACCGAGAAATTAAAAGAAGCGCTGGAAGTCGTCCATCAGCATGAGACTACTGCGGACCATGTCGGCGACTCGCTAATCTCTCTGAAGTCCATCGAAGGGCAGTTTGAGAGCTTCTTCGCCGCCGACAGTGCCTTTCTGGAGATGGTCGAACGGCGGTTGATTAACAAGACGACCACTGACCTCGAGGAAGAAGAGTTTGTGCGCGCCGGCACGAAAGCATTGGACGAAGGCGCACGTCTGGCGGACGCCATCGAGCCGATCCTTGAAGCGGCGTTGCAGACTCGTATCAACAGCTTGAACCTCGCGAGATACCTTGAAACCGGTCTCGTGCTGTTCGTCGTTCTTCTCGCGGTCGTGCTCGCCTACTTTATCGTGCGCAGCGTCACGCGCCCGTTGAACGAAGCGGTCGGCGTCGCCAAGCAACTTGCACAGGGCGATCTGTCGGCGATTGTGGTCGCCACCTCGACTGACGAGACCGGGCAGATGCTCCATGCAATAAACGAGATGACCGACTACCTCCGCGAGATGGCGGTCATCGCCGAAAACGTCTCCGTCGGTGACCTTTCATTACGCGTCAGTCCGCGCTCGGACGAAGACTCGTTCGGCGTCGCGTTCCAGAACATGCAGAACTACCTCGAAGGGATGGCAACCGTATCGGACGAAATCGCCTCCGGCAACCTCGATGTGAAGATCGAACCCAAGTCGGAAGACGACCGCTTCGGCACGTCGTTCAAGAACATGTTCGACTCGACGCTCTCGCTCATTCAATCGCGCAACGAACGCGACGAGTTACAGAAGAACATCGTAAAACTGCTTGACGAAATTGGCGACGTGGCGAACGGCGATCTGACGGTCGAAGCGGAAGTCACCGCTGACTCGACGGGCGCTATCGCCGATTCGTTCAACTTCATGATCGAGCAGTTGCGCGGCGTCATCAACAATGTGAAGGACGCCACACTTCACGTCAGTTCCTCGGCGACCGAGATTCAAGCCACGACCGAGCATCTCGCGCAGGGTTCGGAAGAGCAGTCGATACAACTTTCCGATACATCATCCGCGATTGAAGAGATGGCGGTTTCGATTCAACAGGTGTCGGACAACGCCGCCGAGTCGGCGACCGTCGCCAACACCGCGCGCGACAACGCCAAGCAGGGCGCGCAAGCCGTGCAAAACAACATCACGGCGATGGGTCGTATCCGCGATCAGGTGCAGGAAACGGCGAAGCGCATCAAGCGGCTTGGCGAACGTTCGCAGGAGATCGGCGAGATCATCCAGCTTATTGACGACATCGCCGACCGCACTTCGATGCTGGCCTTAAACGCCTCGATTCAGGCGGCGATGGCGGGCGAAGCGGGACGCGGTTTCGCCGTCGTCGCGGAAGAAGTGGAACGTCTCTCGGATCGTTCGACGAACGCGACGAAGCAGATCGGCGCGCTCATCAAGTCGATTCAGTCGGAAACGAACGAAGCGGTCGCCGCGATGGAAGAGACGACACGCGAAGTGGTCGAAGGCTCGAAGCTGGCTAACGACGCCGGACAATCGCTGACGGAGATCGAGTCGGTGTCAAACCACCTGGCGGAAATCATCCAGGCTATCTCGCAAGCCTCGAAGCAACAGGCGCGCGGTTCTGAAGAGCTCGCCAAGTCAATGACCGGCATCTCAAACGTGACGCAGCAGGTCGCGGCCGGTTCCAAGCAGGCGGCGGTCTCGGTGCGCTCGTTGGCAGCGCTCTCCGACACGCTGCGTAACTCGGTCGCCACCTTCAAGTTGCCCGGCACGAACGGCAACGGCGGCGGTAACGGCCACACCAACGGCAGCAGCTACGTCGTCAACAACCACGCCAGCCTTAACTAAAGTAGGAAGGATGAAGGATGAAGGATGAACTTAAGAAGCTGACTTCCGCGTTCATTACTCATCCTTCATCCTTCATCCTTCATCCTTCCGATGACACTGATAACTTCGATTGCCGCAGGCGCGCCCGCGGAGATGTCTCCATCCGAATACGCGCTGTGGCAGGCGAGCATACGCCGGCGTTGCGGCTTACACTTCGGCGAAAGTCGGCGGCGATTTCTTTCTCAACGGCTGTGGGAGCGAATGCAAACGCGCTCTCTGACCGACTACGGCGAATACTTCTACTTCGTCGAGCACAACCCGGAAGGCTCGCACGAGTGGAAAGAATTGTTGGAACACCTCGTCGTCAACGAGACGAGTTTCTTTCGTCACCCGCCCTCGTTCAAGGCGTTTGCCACACACGCGCTGCCGCAAATCATGCGCGCGAAACGCGACCGCCAGGACCACGTACTCAACATCTGGAGCGCTGCCTGCGCCGCCGGGCAGGAAGCCTACTCGCTGGCGATGACCTTATCGGAAACGCTCGACACAAGCTTGTTGCAAGCACGAGTTTGGGGAACGGACATCAGCCCGCGCGTGCTGGAACGAGCGCGACAAGGCAGCTACCGCACACACGAAATGCGCCACTTGCACGAAGGCTTCGTGAGCCGTTACTTCACGAAGACAGGCACCGCAAGCGTTGCCAGTTATAAAGTCGTCGAGCGTTTGCGGCGGCTCGTCGTGTTCAAGACGGTCAACCTCGCCGGAGACGCCGACTATCCACTTCCGAAGCAGGACGTCATCTTTTGTCAAAACGTCTTGATCTACTTCGAGATGGAGAGCCGGACACAAATCGTCCGCCGTCTCTGCGAGCGATTGAACAGGGGCGGTTATTTGTTTCTCGCTCCGGGCGAGATGCTCGGACTGGCGTCCACCGGCATTGAGCCGATCAAGATCGGAGACGCAATTATTTATCGCTGCACCGGCGAATAAGCAGGAACGTGCGGCGAAATTTTGTTCGTTAAGTTTGCTGGGAGCGCAGGCATCCTGCCTGCCATAAGCGCGACAGCGCGAAAATGAAGCCACGGATTCACGCGACATGCGAGATAAGCGAGACAGTTAAGCGTGCCAGCACGCTTTGGCAGGCAGGATGCCTGCGCTCCCAGCAAAGCGAGTCATCTTAACTTCATGCCATTGCCCTTGCAGGGTCAGACAAGATTTTCATGCGCCTTCCCGGTGGCGGTGCTATCGGCTATTAACACATTGCCCTACGGACAACAATTCCCAAACACGCTTTAAGATCGCAGTCAACAATGGTGGAGGTGATACGTGGCTAACATGATGGACAAAGAAATTCTGATCGGTTTCCTCGAAGAAGCGATGGGCTACCTGCCTGCGATCCGGCAGGGAATCGAAGACTATTTCACGGATGCAACGCGCCTCGACGCGCTCGAAGAAGCCCACCGCCTGATGCACACCATCAAGGGCGCGTCCTCGATGGTCGGCTTCGCGGATTTGAGCCATGTCGCCCACGCGGTTGAAGAGATGCTCGACGAGATGCTCGCCGGACAGCGGACGATGGATGAAGAAACGGCGATCAATATATTAACGACGCTCGACGAAATCGAAAGCTCGCTCAACGAGTTATCGAAAGAGACACTGCTTGAGGCTGCCATCGAACACGCGTCCGCCACCGAAGGCATGACGATGGGCGTCGTCGCGCCGGAAGAACATGCTGTCGTCTCATCATCTTTCACCGAACCGTCACCCATTGCCGAATCATCCGCTGCCATCTTTGAGGATGCCCCGATTGACCCGGAGATGCTCGAAGTGTTTGCGGAGGAAGCGGAAGACCATCTGCGCACGATGAGCGTGGGACTCTCGGCGCTCGACCGAAACCTGGCCGACCGCGCGGCGCTGCAAGAGGTTCGCCGCAGCACGCACACACTGAAGGGCGCGGCGGGCGTCGTCGGGTTTCGCACGCTCGCGCAACTCGCACATCGGATGGAAGATTTACTCGACCGCCTCTTCGACGGCGGCATCAACGTCACGCCCGATCATGTCAGCCTGCTGTTGGCGACGACCGAAGTGCTCGAACATTTGACGCAGAACGCGAACAGCAAGCCGGCGCGAATGCAAATCGAGGGTCTCTACGCGCGCTATGCGACGATCCTCAGCGGAGCCGCCGTTGCTTCTCCCGCCGGCATCACTATTACTACTGACGCTGATGCCGTCGCCACCGAGTCCACCGCGCTCGCTCCACTTCCCGAAGAACAATTTATTGACCTCACAAATCTTGCGACACTGGCGGCGGAGAGCGTGCCGCCGGAGACGGAAGACGATGATGTCGCGCAACCGCAACGCGCCGCACGTCGCGTGGTGCGCGTGCCGCTCGACCGGCTTGACGACCTCGTTAAGCTGGTCAGCGAACTCGTCATCAGCCGCACCGTGTTCGAGCAACGGATGACCGATCTCGGACGCGAAGTGGATGAACTTCATCACAGCACCGAACGCTTGCAGCGCGTCTCGACCCGGCTCGAAACCGAATATGAAGCGAGTTCCCTTAGCGGAAGCAGCCAGAACCCCTTCGCCGCCCTGCCTGAGCTTAAAAAAATCGGACTCTCGTTTTCAAGCTTGCCGGGTTCCGACTTTTCACCTTCAGCTTTGACGGGTGCGCGGAGTGCGAGCCTGACGCCGGCTGAAACGCACGGCTTTGACGAACTTGAGTTCGACCGCTACACGGAGTTCCATCGTATCTCGCGCGAACTCGCCGAAACATCCAGCGACACGAACGCCGTCGGCAATGAATTGCAGAACCTCCTCGGCGACTTCGATCACATCCTCAATCGCCAGCGACGACTGACCAGCGAAATCCAGGAAAAGCTGATGCGCGTTCGGATGGTGCCGCTGACGACGTTAGCGACGCGCCTGCACCGCACCATCCGTGTCGCCGCCGGCAATCTCGGTAAGCACGCCGACCTTCTCATCGAAGGCGAGCAGATCGAACTCGATACGACGGTGCTCGATCAGATGGCAGACCCTCTGCTCCATCTTCTACGCAACGCGGTCGGACATGGCATCGAGGCCGCCGCCGCGAGACGTACCGCGGGTAAGCCTGAGCGTGGCGCGATTACCTTGCGTGCCTATCACGAAGGCACGCAGGTCGTCATTGAAGTCGCCGATGACGGCGCGGGAATCAACCCGCAGGCATTGCGTGCAAAGGCGGTCAGCGGCGGTTTCGTCGCGAGCCACGAAGCGGCGGCGATGTCTGACCGCGAAGCATTCGCGCTGATCTTTCTGCCGGGACTTTCGACGGCAGGAGAGATCAACGAGGTTTCGGGGCGCGGCGTCGGGATGGATATCGTTAAGGACGCAGTCGGCAAGTTGCAAGGCACGCTGACGCTCGACTCCGTGCCCGGCAAAGGCACGACATTCACGGTTCGCTTGCCGATGACGCTCGCCGTGACGCGCGCCCTGATGGTCAAAGCGCACGGCGAGACATTCGCCATTCCCTTGAGCGCTGTCGGTCAAATCCTGCGCGTCGAACCCGGCGACATTGAGAATCTCTCAAACGAACCCGTGATTCGCGCCAACGGCAAAATTCACCCGGTCATCCGACTCGGCGAAGCACTCGGCTTGCGCGGAGCCGCCGACGAAAGTTTGCGGCGACTACCCTGTCTCGTCCTCAACGTCAACGCGAATCAGGTCGCGCTGGTCGTTGACGAAGTTATCGAGGGACGCGAGGTCGTCATCAAATCGCTTGGTAATCACCTGCGCCGGGTGCGCGGTTTGATGGGCGCGACGCTGATGGGCGATGGCCGCGTGATCCCGATCCTTAATCCCGTTGACCTCGTGAGCCGCGAGACGACAGCGGTCGCCACTGCGTCCTCGCATCATAGTCCGCGCGTTGCCGGCGCTCGCCGGACGACGACCGTGATGATCGTTGACGATAGTCCGAGCGTGCGCCGCGTCACGTCGAACATGATTAAGGGCAACGGCTGGCAGTTCCTGACCGCGAAGGACGGACTCGACGCCCTGGAGACGCTGCAAATCGCCGCCGAGTTGCCGCACGTCATCCTGCTCGATGTCGAGATGCCGCGCATGGACGGCTACGA
>JALZJL010000108.1 GCA_030859785.1 Acidobacteriota bacterium | reverse complement strand
ACTCCGCTGCGCCGCGCCCGACAGCGTCAGAGCGCAGTTGCGCGGTGAGGTTGCGGATGCCGTGTTTGTCGAGCAGATGCCGTAGCGAGCGCACCGAGAGGTGGAGGACTTCGGCGGCGCGCGTCTGGTTGCCGTTGGTGCGGCGGAGGGCTTCGAGGATGTACGTCTTTTCGAGTTGTTCGAGGTGCGCCGTGAGATTGATACCCTCGTCCGGCAGATCAAATGCGGAAGCGATGCGGGCCGGGCTGTAGTGTGTGACCTGCTGCGGTAGGCTCTCAGGCTGGATCGTGCCGGAGCGTTCGAGAGCGACGGCGCGTTCGATGGTGTGCTCAAGCTCGCGGACGTTGCCCGGCCACGAATAATGCTCCAACAGCTCGACCGACTTTTCGGAGATGGTGACTGTTTTCCCGGTCTGCGCGATAAACTTCTGAAGGAAGTGTTCGATCAGGTCGGCGATGTCCTCGGTCTTTTCGCGCAGCGGCGGTAGCTCAATGGGAATCACCGAGATGCGATAAAAAAGGTCTTCGCGAAACGTGCCCTGCTTGACCATCGCCTGCAAATCGCGATTGGTCGCAGCGATCACGCGCGTGTCGATGGCTATCTCTTCGTGCGCGCCGACGGGCCGCACCTTGCGCTCTTGCAGCACGCGCAGCAGTTTGACCTGCATCGTCGGCGACATCTCGCCGACTTCGTCAAGGAAGATCGTGCCTTTGTCGGCGGCCTCGAACAGCCCCTTGCGATTCGCGGTCGCGCCGGTGAACGCGCCGCGCATGTAGCCGAACAACTCCGATTCGAGCAGCGTCTCGGTGAACGCGCCGCAGTTAATCGGCATGAACGGCTTGTCGGCGCGCGGCGACAAATTATGCACGGCGCGCGCCACCATTTCCTTGCCGGTTCCCGACTCGCCGGTAATCAGCACCGTCGATTGCACGCCCGAAACCGTCTCGATCATTTGGTAGACGGCCTGCATGCGCGGCGAGCGCCCAATGATTTGGTCCAGGCGGCCACGCTCGCGTTGCGCGCGTTTGAAGGCGCGGTTCTCCTGCAACAGGCGGAGCCGTTCAAGCGCCTTCTCGACGATTAGCTTCAGTTCGTCGATGTCGAACGGCTTTTGGATAAAGTCGTCGGCGCCGAGCTTGAACGCTTCGCGCGCGGCCTCGACGGTGGCGAACGCGGTCATCATGATGACGGCGACATCTGGGAGAAACTCGCGCACCGCGCGCAGCATCTCGATGCCGTCGAGATCGGGCATCTTCACGTCCGAGATAATCAGATCGGCAGGTTCGGCGCGCAACATGTCGAGCGCCCGCCGCCCGCTCTCCGCCGCCCGCACCAGATGGTTCGCGCGCCCGAACACCAGCGTCAGCAGTTGGCGCATGCCCTGCTCGTCATCGACGATGAGAATTTTAGCCATAACATTACGGGTCAGAGGTTGGATGTCAGTTCGAGCCGCGAACAAATCTTGTTCTTAAACTCTTGCTCGGACGTGATAATGGTTGAAGAAGGGAGGCAGCCATCGACCCAGCGCCCCATACCGGGTTGCGTATCATCTTAAGGTTGAGTGAGGTGGGTCAACAAACTTAACACAGGGCACAGAGGATTCACAGAGGGTTGATACTCTTCTCTGTGCTCTCTCCTGTCTCCTCTGTGTTATTTAGCATTTGAGAAAACTATTCAGCCACGAATGAACCGAGAGAGCGACCAAGAATCAAACCGTTGTCGCCGAAGGCAAGTCTATCGTGATCGTCGTGCCATGCCCCTCGCGGCTGCGGACATTGATTGTACCATCGTGGTCACGGATGATCTGATACACAATTGAAAGTCCGAGGCCGGTGCCGCCGGTAGTCGATGACGAGAACGGCTCGAAGAGCCGCTCGACCTGCTCGGAGGACATCCCGCGGCCGGTGTCGATGAAGGTGATCCGCAACTGCCCGGACGCCAGATTCTCTAACTCGGCGCGCAGCGTCCCGCCGTCGGGCATCGCGTTGAGCGCGTTACGCGCGAGATTCCAGAAAACCTGCTTCATGCCGGCGACATCGATCATCGCGAGCATAGGTTCGTCAGGAATGACCTCTTCGACGCGGTGCCCGTCGCGGACGTCGGGGCTGTGCCGCAACAGCGCGAACGTCTCGCGCAACGGGTCGCTGACATCCGCCCTGGAAAGCGTGACCGGGCGCGGGCGGGCGTAGTTCAGAAAGTCGGTGATGATCTGGTTGAGCCGGTCAGACTCACGGAGCACGATCTCCATCAGTTCGGCCTCAACGGAGTCAGCCGCAACGCCGGAGCGTAGTACCTGGATCGAGCCGCGCATTGCGGTCAGCGGGTTGCGAATCTCGTGGGCAATGCCAGCGGCGAGGCGACCGACGGCGGCGAGTTTCGCTTGGCGGCGCGAAGTTTCTTCCAGCGCGCGCACCTCGGTTAAATCTTGAAAGGTAATGACCAGCCCGCTTCGTTCGCCGCCCTCCGTGTTGAGTGGGGCGATGCTGTAGCCGAGGAGCACCCGCCTGCCGTCGGCCGTTACGCAGTCGGCTTCGTAGCGTGGGCTGGGCTGACTTTTAGCTAAGGCTTGCAATGAGGCGTCGGTCTTGTCGCGCATGTGGCCGAGCAGCGTCGACACATCCTCGCCGCGCAGCCCGCCGGCGGTGTAGCCGGTCATCTCCTCTGCCGCCTTGTTGAAGGTGTAGATGCGCCCGTCGAGGTCGGTCGTAATCAGGCCGGAGCGGATTGATTCGACGATTCGTTCGTGCAGCGCGCGGAGTCTGGCGAGTGCGTGCGCTGCTTCGCTTAACTGCACGTCGGAACGCGACTGGCGTTGGGCGAGGCGAGCCGCGAGGAGTCCGACGACAAGGAAACCGATGCAGTTGAAGCCGACGGTGCCGAGCGCCCGCGACAGCGTGACGACGACGGCGGTGTCGTCGCCGTCGTGCATGGGCAGCCAGTTGAGTTGGATCGAGAGGATCGCCAGCGTGTAGCACAACGTCGACGCGGCGGCGGTCAGCAGCACCTCGCGAGCGCCGACGAAAATGCTGGAGACCGAGATGATGACGATGAACAGCGCGGCGTATGGCGAGTAGATGTCGCCAGTCGTCCAGACCAGCCACGTCACCAGCAGCACGTCGAAGATGAATTGAATCGCCGCCTGCGCGCGAATCGGCAGCGCCGAGAAACGCAGCACGATGGCGTAGATCACGGAGAGAATTATCGCGGTGACGGCGGCTGAGAGGGGACTATGCAACGTGACCAGGCCGGGCAGATCGAGCCACCGGCTCGCCTTTATCTGGCTCGCGGCCAGAACCAATAGCGCCACCACCAGTCGACAGAGCACCAGCCGCCACAGCCTGCGCTGCGCGGCTGCGTCATCAACTCTTACTTTCAAACTATGCTCCGCCTTCGCCATCGCGCCCCAGCCTAACACAAGTACGCCAGTCAGTTTTGAGTTTTAAGTTTTCAGATG
>JALZJL010000105.1 GCA_030859785.1 Acidobacteriota bacterium | reverse complement strand
GGGCCGCGTCGCGATGGTCGACACGAGCGCGAAGGCCGTCACCGCGCGGCGCGCCGTCGCCTCGGCGCAGGTGTTAATGTCGCCAGAGACTGTCGCCGCAGTGCGCGCTCACCGTACGCCGAAGGGTGACCCGGTCGAGACGGCGCGACTCGCCGGGATCATGGCTGCGAAGCGCACGGCGGATTTGATACCGCTCTGCCACCCGCTCGCGCTGACGCACATCGATGTTCGCGCCGAAATCCGTGACGTGGGCGTGTATCTCGAAGCCGAAGCCACGACCACTGCGCAGACCGGCGTCGAGATGGAGGCGCTGACCGCTGCTGCCGTAGCTGCGCTGACCGTCTACGATATGTGCAAGGCGCTTGACAAGGCGATGACGATTACGGACGTGCGCCTCGAATCGAAGAGCGGCGGCAAGTCGGGGGACTATGAAAGAACTCCTAAGGGATGAGGGATGAAGAAGGAGGCGCGATCATTGCTGTAGCGGGTAAGTTTTCGGGGCGTTTGACGTTTCTCGCGTGGCGTTTTCCCTGCGTTAGTTCGCTGTCATCTGTGAACCTTTGTTTTCGGTGAACGGTTCGTCGTAAAATGGCGTATCGTATTCGGGAGGCCGATGAAGCCTGACTTCCAGAAGGGGAATATTTCAAGATGAGAATCAAGATCGCTCACGATGCACGCCCGCAGGTTCGCACGCTGCTGTTCGCTGCCGCGCTAACCGTTTTGCTGTGGTTCGTTCCGTTCGCCGAACTGCTGACTTATCCGTTCCGCATCTTCGTCACATTCATTCATGAAGGCGGCCACGCGCTCGCCGCAATTCTGACCGGCAACTCGGTGCATAGCCTGAGCGTCGCGATGAACGGCAGCGGCGAAGTCTATTCGACAACCGGCGGTGTGCTGTCGCAGATGTTCGTGTCGAGCGCCGGCTACCTCGGCGCGATGGCCTTCGGCGCGCTGCTGTTGATTTTGATTCGCCGCACCGTCGCCGCACGCTTCGTGTTGATCGCATCCGCCGGTTTGATTCTCGTCCTCACGACCGCATACGGATTCTTCAGCCCGTTGCTGCACGCTTCGCTGCCGAGTCTGTTCACGCTCGTCGCGGGCGTCGTGCTGCCAATCGGCCTGATCGCTACGGCAAGGTTTGCGCCTCCCCGTGTGGCGACCTTCCTCGTCAGCTTCCTCGCGGTGCAGTGTGTGCTGAACGCGCTCTTTGATTTGAAGACGGTGCTCTTCCTGTCATCACCGTTAACGATGGGCGTGCACACGGATGCGGCGAACATGGCGGCGGCGACTGGCATCCCGGCCTTCTTCTGGGCGCTGGTGTGGGTCGGCATCGCGTTCGCGATTCTGTCGATGTCGTTGCGCGCTTACGCCGTCAGCAAGAACAAGCCGAGCCAGCCCGACCTTCCGTTCGAAGACCCTTTGGAAGTTTAAGCAGAGAAACCTTTTAGTGAGCACAGACATTTCGAGGTCGCCGGAGACGAAAGCCATCGCGCTCGTCTCCGGCGACCTCGCTTCTCCTCTTCAGCCTGCCGCTCCGCTTCTCAATGAAAACATTCCGACGCTCGGCTCGCTACCAATCGGCGCACATTTGATTCTGCGCTGCCGCAAAGATTGGCGCGACGCGACGATTGTGACCGCGAACACTGATCGTGTCACGCTCTCCGTCGGCGCACCGTCGGGCCGTACCTACCGCGTCCGCCGCCCGCCCGATTCTCCGCTCTCGTTTGACGGCGCAATCCCCATCCTCGGCGCCGGTGGCTGGCGTGCGGGACGCGCGCGCTATGACATCCGCTGGTAAGTTTTCGCTCGCGCGATTGAATCCTTCGTCTGATTAATTTTCGACTTACCGGTCGCTTCGCCTCCGTCGCGAATCGGGTTATGATGGGTGTTTTGCCGCCACGCTAAATTCCCCCTTGATGCGTCCCGGCATGCATTCAAAGATCATGACAGAAGAAGCCATCATCGTGCGCGGGGCGCGCGTCAACAACCTTAAGAACATCTCTTTTTCAATTCCCATCGAGCGCCTGACGGTCGTCACCGGCGTTAGTGGGTCGGGGAAATCTTCGCTCGCGTTCGACACGATTTATGCCGAAGGTCAGCGGAGATACGTCGAATCGCTGTCGGCCTACGCGCGTCAATTCCTCGAACGAATGGACAAGCCGGACGTGGACGAGGTGCGGGGCATTCCGCCGGCCATCGCCATCCGGCAAAAGAATTCAACGCGCAATCCGCGCTCGACCGTTGGCACACAGACTGAAGTTTATGATTACCTGCGTCTGCTGTACGCGCGCGTCGGAACCACTGTCTGTCGCGTCTGCGGGCGCGAAGTAAATCAAGACTCGCCCGAGTCTTCGGCGCAACAAGTCCTCGACACGCTCGCCGAAGGCACGCGCTTCTATGTCCTGTTCCCCGCCGAGGCCGGGATGCACGTCGGGGCGGATGATGCTGCGGAGAACGTGAAAAAGAACGACACGCGAGCGAAGCGCGCGAAGACCAAACCAAAGACCGCCGCCGCCGATTCACGTGCGGTCACAGCGCATGTGATGAGCCTGATGCAGCGCGGCTTCACGCGGCTCTACGGCGACGGCGAAACGATTGAGCTTCGCTCGCCGGACGATTACCAGCGCGCGGATTTCGCGGGCGTGTATGTGCTGGTTGACCGACTGCTGGCACGGCCCGATGTACGCGAGCGACTCGTCGATTCGTTCGAGACCTGCTTCAACGAGGGGCACGGCACAGCGGTGATTCAAACAGCGGAGGCGACGCCGCGCACGCTCAACTTTTCAGAGCGTTTCGAGTGCAAATACGACGGCACCATCTACGCGCAACCGGAGCCGCGCTTGTTCAGCTTTAACAATCCGTATGGCGCGTGCCCGACGTGCCAGGGCTTCGGCAACACAGTCGGCCTCGACATTGATTTAGTGATTCCTAATCCGGGCCTGACGCTTGACGAAGGCGCGGTCGAACCGTGGACGAAGCCGCAGCACGAGTGGGCGCGGACCGAGATGCTTCGCTTCTGCAAGCAGGAAGGCATCCCGACGAATGTCCCCTTCAATCAACTGACGCGACCGCAACAGCGCGCGATCACCGAAGGCAAGGGCGTGTGGGGCGGCGTGCGCGGTTTCTTCGACTGGCTGGAGACGAAGAAATACAAGTTGCACGTGCGCGTCTTCCTCTCGAAGTACCGCGGCTACACGCTGTGCCCCGAATGCCGCGGCGGTCGCCTGCGGCAGGAGGCGCGTGATGTGTTCGTCGGCGGACGCACGCTTCCCGAAGTTTCCGCGCTCTCGATTAAGGACGCGGCGACGTTTTTCGAGCGGCTTGACCTGACGTCGGAGCAGACCGCGATTGCCGACAAAGTGCTGTTTGAAGTTCGGCGGCGGCTTCGCTTTCTGGTTGATGTCGGCCTCGATTACCTGACTCTTGAACGTCTCGCGTCGACGCTTTCCGGCGGCGAATCGCAGCGCATCCAACTCGCGACCAACCTCGGCTCGGCGCTCGTCGGCGCGCTCTATGTGTTGGACGAGCCGTCCATCGGACTCCACCCGCGCGACAGCGAGCGGCTCATCAAGCTGCTCCACAATCTACGCGACATCGGCAACACGGTGCTCGTCGTCGAGCACGACATTGAGATGATGCGCGCCGCCGACCACATCCTCGACATCGGCCCGGCGGCGGGCGAACTCGGCGGGCGCGTGATGTATGAAGGTGACTTCGCCGGGCTGTTGAGCGACCCGGCGACGCTGACCGGTAAATATCTGCGCGGCGAGGTCGAGATCAGAGAGCCGAAACAGCGACGCGCGCCGCAGAAGAAACGTCTGACGATTCGCGGCGCGAGCGAGCACAATCTGAAGAACGTCGATGTTGATGTCCCGCTGGAGATGTTTGTGTGCGTCACCGGCGTCAGCGGCTCCGGCAAGTCGACTCTGGTTCACGATGTCATCTACGCCGGTTTGAAAAAGCAGCGGGGCGATTGGCAGGGTCAGGTCGGGGCGTTCCAGAAGCTTGACGGCGGGCAGCTTTTAGACGACGTGATCCTCGTCGACCAGTCGCCGATTGGACGCACGCCGCGCTCGAACCCGGTGACGTATATCAAAGTCTACGACGCGATTCGCGAAACTTTCGCCGCGACCCGCGACGCGCAAGCGAAAGGCTTTGACCCGTCGCACTTTTCCTTCAATGTTCCCGGCGGACGCTGCGACGTGTGCGAAGGCGACGGCACGGTGACGGTCGAGATGCAGTTCCTGGCAGACGTCGAACTGGTCTGCGAAGAGTGCAAGGGGACGCGCTTCAAGTCACAGATTCTCGATGTCCGCTATCGCACCAAGAACATTCACGACGTACTCAACATGACGGTGCGCGAGGCGATGACATTTTTCCGCGACGTGTCGAAGATCGCGAACCGCCTGCGTGTGCTCGATGAGGTCGGCCTCGGCTATCTGCGCCTGGGTCAGTCGGCGACGACGCTTTCGGGTGGCGAGGCGCAACGCGTCAAGCTCGCCGCGCACCTCTCGAAGCGAACCGGGGCGAAGACGCTCTACATCTTCGACGAGCCGACGACCGGCCTCCACTTCGATGACATCAATAAGCTGCTCGCCGCGTTCCGCACGCTGGTTGAGGCGGGCGGTTCATTGCTTGTGATCGAGCACAATTTGGACGTCATCAAAACGGCGGACTACATCATCGACCTCGGCCCCGAAGGCGGCGAAGCGGGCGGGCACGTCGTCGCAACCGGCACGCCCGAAGAGATCACCAAATCGCCCGCGTCGCACACCGGCCATTTTCTCCGTGCACACCTCGCGCGCTCGAACGGCCATCACGCCGAAAGATAAGGACACCAGTCATGAGTTTGAGACAGCAGGTCATAACTGACCTCACCGCCGCGATGAAAGCCAAGGACGCGGAGCGCACTTCGACGTTACGCATGGTCAAGGCTGCCGTGATGAATCGCGAGATTGAGAAGGGCGGCGAACTGACGGATGACGAAATGGCGAAGACGATGCAGTCGCTCGTTAAGCAGCGGCGCGATTCGGTCGAGCAGTATGAGAAGGCCGGGCGCGAAGAGTTGGCTGTCAAAGAGCGCGCCGAGATTGAGGTGATCGAAAGTTACTTGCCGCGTGCCGCATCGCGCGAAGAGATCGAGCAGGCTGTTGCGGAGGCCGTCGCCGAAACCGGTGCGACCTCGACGCGCGAGATGGGCGCGGTGATGAAGGCGGCGCAAGGAAAGCTCGCTGGGCGCAACGCCGACGGGCGCACAATCAGTGAGATCGTCAAAGCAAAGCTCGCTTAAAAGCATTCGTTAACGTTCCCGTAACGACGACAGTTTAATGTGACCGGCGAGAGTTCCATGTTAAGTTCAACCAAGGGGGCTGGAAAATGAAGCTGTCACGACAAAAGGTGTTGGCGCTCGTCCTGGCTGGGGGCCAGGGCAGTCGGCTCGAAGTGCTGACCGAGAAGCGGGCGAAACCGGTGATGCCATTTGCGGGCACCTACCGGCTGATTGATTTCTCGCTGAGCAACTGCATGCACAGCGGGATTTCCGATGTTTGGGTGATCGAACAGTACCAGCCCCACTCGCTGAACGAGCACTTGGCGAACGGCAGGCCGTGGGACCTCGACCGCACCTACGGCGGGATGCAAGTGCTTCCGCCGTACACGGGACGCGACGGCGAAAACGAAGGCGGCTTCGCCGAAGGGAACGCCGACGCGATCTATCGCCACTGCGAGTTTCTGCGCGAATTCAACCCGGATATTCTACTGGTCCTGAGCGCCGATCATGTCTATAAGCTCGACTACAGCAAAGTGATTGACCGTCACCGCGAACTCGAAGCTGACGTAACGATGGTGACGACGCAGGTTCGACTTGAGGAGGCGGGCCGCTTCGGAACGGTGAAGGTCGGCGACGGCGGGCGCGTCACGGACTTCGCTTACAAGCCGGAGCAGCCGGAGAGCGACATCGTCACGACTGAGGTTTTCGTCTACGGGGCGCACAAACTGCTCGACACGCTCGACCAGTTGGCCGGCGAAATCGGCGAGCAGTCCGACGATAAAGGCGATGGGCGCGGGGCGGCGCTGAAGGACTTTGGGCACGAATTGCTACCGCGCATGGTCAGCGAAGGTCACGCCTACGAGTTCCGCCACGACGGGTACTGGCGAGATGTCGGCACGGTCGAAAGCTATTGGCAGGCCCACGCGGATTTGCTGTCGCCCGAATCGACGCTCGCGCTTGATGACCCGCGGTGGCCGATTCTCACCTACGGGGCGCAGCGAACCCCGGCGCGAATTCACGCGACCGCGCGCATCGAGAACAGCCTGATCTCGGCGGGCTGCACGATTCGCGGCCAAGTTATTCGCTCGGTGCTCGGCCCCGGCGTCGTCGTCGAACAGGACGCAGTGATTCGCGACTCGGTAGTGATGCAGGAGAGCGTGATCGGCGCGCGCGCCACAGTTGACTGCGCCGTGCTGGATACGAATGTGCGGGTCGGCGAGGGGGCGGTCGTCGGACGCCGTTGGGAGCCGCAACAGGGCCAAGGCGAAGTGCGCCGCTCGCCGTCAAGCGAAGAGATTGCACTGGTCGGAACAGGCGCGCGTGTTGCGGCAGATTCCCACATCCCGGCGCAAGCACGCGTCAAAGCCAGCGGCGGCTAAAACTGTTTCAGTGATCGTATTCTGTTTGCAGTCCTGAAGGTTCGACCTCCGTTTGCAAAACGTCGCCACCGATTGCTTCGGCTGACGGTAAGCCCAATGATGCCGCGTAAGACCGCTCTGCTCCGCCGCTCTCAACGGCTTGGTGGACTGCACATCAATCATTCGCTGGAAGCGTTAACCTCCTGCCCTGCAACAGATTCCATCGCTCGCTTGCTTCCCGTCAGACGTTTCCGTATAATCTCCGGCTTGCTCTGATAGCGCGACGGTCTCATGTAGTGGGTTCGCGCCCACTTTTTCTTTTGCGCATGAGGGTAGTTTTGAGGGGGATCGGATGACGTGGGTGCGACTTCTATTGAAGATCGAGTGCGAGAAATTGCGGCGCGTGTCGCCGTCGAGCGCGGTCTCGAACTGGTGCATATTGAGTTTGCCGCGAGCGGGCGGACAATGGTTGTGCGCGTCTTTATCGATAAGCCGCCGGAGGGAGTGACCCACCACGACTGTTCCGCGGTCAGTCTCGACCTCGGTACGATTCTCGACGTGGAGGACTTCATTCATTCGGCTTATACGTTGGAAGTATCCTCGCCCGGACTCGAAAGGGGCCTCTACACGTTCGAAGATTTTCGGCGCTACGCCGGGCAGTTGGCGAAACTCAAGTCGCGCGAAGCAATCAACGGTCAGCGCAACTTCCGTGGCCGCATCGCCGAAGTCGAAGACAACATCGTCATCTTCGACGACAACACCAACGGGCGCGTCCGCGTACCGTTCGGGACCATCGTCAAGGCAAATTTAGAAATCGATATTGAACAGGAGTTCCGCCTCGCAGAGGAGCGCGAGAGACAAAAAAAGCAGATGTCAGATGCTTGATGTTAGATGTCGGTGATCTGAACTTCTAGCTAACATCCGGCATCTAACAACATCTGAACATCTTGAACTTTTATGAGTGCATCCATCCCGCAAAGTATTGACGCTCTGTGTAAAGAGCACGGCATCGACCGCGAATTGGTGATTGAAGCGATGAAAGAAGCTGTTCGCGCGGCGGCCCGCAAGCAATTCAAATCCGGCGAGGAGATACAGGTCGAGTGGAGCCAGGAAAGCGGCCTCGAACTGTTCGCGTCGAAGGTGGTTGTCGAAGAGGTGACCAACCCCGGCAAAGAATTGGCTGTGAACGAGGCGCGCGAACTGGCGGGCGATGAGGTGGAGATCGGCGATGAATTGCAGTTGCCGATGCCGATGGAAGAGATGGGGCGCATTGCCGCGCAGACCGCGAAACAAATTCTTTTTCAGAAAGTGCGCGACGCCGTGCGTGCCAACGTCTACGAGCAGTACATCGACAAGGTCGGCGATCTGGTCAATGGCTACGTCAAACGTTTCGAGCGCGGCGACATCGTAGTTGACATCGGTAACGTCGAGGCAGTGCTGTCTCGTTCTCAGCAATCACGCGGTGAACAGTGGGGTCAGGGCGAGCGCATCCGCGTCGTCATCAACGATGTGTCAAAGGACGCGAAGGGGCCGCAGGTCGAAGTCTCGCGCACCTCGCCGGAACTGCTGCGCCGCTTGTTCGAGATGGAAGTGCCAGAGATTTACGACGAGACGGTGGTCATCAAGTCGGCGGTCAGGGAACCGGGCGAGCGCGCCAAGATTGCTGTCTCTTCGAACGAGCGCGATGTCGATCCGGTCGGTGCGTGCGTCGGCATGAAGGGGTCGCGCGTGCAGGCGATTATTCGCGAGTTGCGCGGTGAAAAAATCGACATCATCGAGTGGTCGGACGAGCCGTCAGTGTTCGCCGCCAACGCCCTTTCGCCGGCAAAGGTTAATCAGGTTCGCATCACCGACATCGAGCGCCGACAGATGGAAGTGATCGTCAACGAAGATCAACTCTCGCTTGCCATTGGCAAGCGCGGCCAGAACGTGCGGCTGGCGACCAAACTGGTCGGATGGAACATCGACATCCGCAGCGAGGATGAGATCAAGCGCGAAGTCGCCGAGCAGATGGGCGCACTCATCGCTTCCGGCGGGGCCGTGCCGCTCGACGCACTCGAAGGCGTCACCGCCTCTGTGACGGCGACGCTCGCCGAGCACAACATCAACGACATCGACACGCTGGCGGCGACATCCGTCGATGATCTGACCGAAATTCTCGACACCAGCCTTGATGAAGCACAGTCGATTCTCTCTGCCGCGCTGGCCGTCATCGCCGCCCGCGACGCGAGTAAGCAGGGCAACCAGGCGGACGCTGCCGGCGCCGCGACGACCTTCGTCGAGGAAGCCGCCGAACTCGGTGAGCAGTCGCAGGTCGAACAACATGCCGCCTCTGAAGAGCTTGATCCGACAATTGATCCCGGCGAAGTCGAGCCTTCCAACGAGATGACCAACGAGGGCTACGACGAGGCCGTCAGGGGAGGCACGCCGCTTCGCGCGGAGGCCGACATTCTCGCCAGAGATTCGGCGGACCCGGTCGCGCTCACGGAAGTTGAACAGATGACTGCCGACGAGTTATTGCTGCAAGGGGCCGGGCGCGACCTTCGCCCCGATACGATCACGCCCGCGCCTGACATAACGTCGTCGCAAGCGGCGGCGGTTGAGATGAGTGGCGCGGCGGTCGATAATGCACGGCCCGAAGTGGAGGAAGAGTCGACCTTCTCGCCGGTCGCCGATCTCGGGGGCGAAGCTTCCGCGCCGGAAACACCAGCAGCATCTTCCGACATCTCCGAGAACGCGGAAGAATCTGGCCCCGACACCAGCGCTGTTGACAGAGAGAAGCCGACCGATGCTTCCGGCAGTGCAGAGTAACCGCGGCGCGCGCGTTGTCGCGGTGACGGCCCGGTGGGCTATCATCGTCACGGACGCGCGCGACTGCTGCCCGCCTTAAAGAGGCCTCTTCGGCTTCGTCCGCTCGTTGATTATGAGCGGACGTCACGTCAGCAGAGAGAGGCCACGGGGGCGGTCAGTTCCCTTAACCTTTTGAAGCGCGCGACGCCGTTTCATTGAAAGCGTCGAAGAAGGAGTGCATGCCGTCCTTGTCCAAGGTACGTATTTACGATCTAGCTAAAGAGTTGAAGCAGGAATCTAAGCGCATCATGGAAGAGGTGCGCCGCGAGGGCGTGGATGTCAGTGTGCCCTCGAACACGATCTCCAAAGAGTTAGCCGAGAAGATTCGCAGCCGGTACTTTCCGAAGAAAGAAGTGTCCGTGCAACGCACGGTGCGGGTGGTGAAAAAGGCGGCGCGTCACTTTGACGACGAGCACTCGCCGGAGACAGATACGGCTGTCGAAGACCATCGCCCGGCCCACTATGAGCAGGGCGAGAGCGCTGGTGAATTCGCCCACACCGCCGCGCCGCAGGCGCAGGACGCAGCGGCCAAGCCGTTCGCCGCCCGCCTGGTGAAGAGATTGGCACCGGCGTTACGCGCCGAGCAACCGCCGCCAACTCCACCCGATGTCGTCGTCGCCGCCACGCCGCCACCTGCCGCGCCAACCATCTCCCCCCCAGTCCCTGTCCAGGAGGCAGTCAGCGAGCACATCGCGCCGCCAGATATGTTAGTTGAATCATCCCCTTCACAATTCGTACCGGAACCGCCCATCGACCGAGTTACAACGCCGTTGCCGCCGACGGAAGCGCCGCGCCCGGCTGTGACTGCCGCGCCTCCGGCGGCAGCGCGGCAGGTGCGGGTCCTACGCTTGACGCCGGAGGCGCTGAACGCGGGCGTTCGTCAGGGCGAGCGCGTGCAGGCGCCAACCCAACCGCCCCCGCCGACGCCAACGCCGCGCGAGCGTGATCGCCGGAGCGGTAGCAGCGGCCGCGAGCGTGATGAGCGTGGCGGACGCGAGCAACAGCGGGCCGGCGCCGCGCCGCGAGGCACCCCCGGCGAGACGGCAACGCCGCAGACAACTTATATCCCACCGGCGGACGCACGCCGCCCGCGCGGAGGACGCAGTACGCGGCGCGGTGCGAGCACCCCCGCCGGTAATTTTCGGCGCGGCCCAGATGGTAAGGGCGGTCGCTTCGAGCGCGACTTCATCGCCCCGGCAAGGGCTTTGTCGCTCGAAGACCGCATCGCCGGGACGCTGCCAAAAAGCGCCCCCGGCAGCGCCGTTGGACTGCAGCCGGTCCGCCTCGTCGAAGGCTCAACTGTCAAAGAGTTTGCCGAGAAACTCGGTATCAAGCCAAAAGACGTGGTCGCGTTGCTGTTGCAGCGCGGAGTCTTTGCGACTATCAATCAATCGCTCAACGATGAAGTTGCCGTCGACCTCGGAAGGCGTTTTGGTTTCGAGGTGATCTTCGTCGGCTTTGAGGAGATGGTCGCCGAGGAAGAGTTTGAAGACTTGGTCGCTGCTGACGTCGACGATGTCGAGGAGCCACGCGCGCCCGTCGTCACGGTGATGGGTCACGTCGACCACGGCAAGACATCTCTGCTGGATGCAATTCGCACGACCGATGTCGCAGCCGGCGAGGCAGGCGGCATTACGCAGCACATCGGCGCATACAGCGTCTATGTTCCCAATCCTGATATTCCCGCGGAGAAGCGCCGCGTGGTCTTTCTCGACACGCCCGGACACGAGGCGTTTACGATGATGCGCGCGCGCGGCGCGAAGGCAACCGATGTGGTCGTGTTGGTCGTCGCGGCGGATGATGGTGTGATGCCGCAAACCATTGAGGCCATCGAACACGCGCGCGCGGCACACGTGCCAATTGTGGTCGCGATCAACAAGATCGACAGGCCGGATGCCAACCCCGACCGTGTCCGGCAGGGACTTGCCAACCAGGGTCTGCAACCCGTCGAGTGGGGCGGCGATACAGAGATGGTGCTGGTGTCGGCGAAGAAGCGCGAGAACATTGAGTCGCTGCTTGAAACCGTTCTCCTGACCGCCGACATTCTGAACCTGCGCGCCAGTCCGACGCGCCTCGCTTCTGGTGTGGTGCTCGAAGCAAAGCTCGACCGCGGGCGCGGTGCGGTGGCGACGGCACTTGTGCAGCAGGGCACGTTGCGCGTCGGCGACCCGTTCATCGTCGGTCAGATTTTCGGCAAGGTGCGTGCGATGTTCAATGATCGTGGCGAGCAAGTGACCGAGGCCGGGCCGGCGATGCCAGTCGAAGTGCTCGGACTGCAAGGCGTGCCGCAGGCCGGCGAGTCGTTTCAAGTCGTCTCCGACGTGACGCGCGCGCAGACCATTTCGCAGCACCGCCAAATGGTGTCGCGCCAGAACACGCTGCTGCAAACGACGAAGCGCGGCATCGAAGCGCTCGGCGAGCAAGAGGTCAAGGAGTTGCTCGTGCTCATCAAGGCCGATGTGCAGGGATCGGTCGAAGTGCTGAAAAGCACGTTGCAGAAACTTTCGACCGAACGGGTGAAAGTTAAAGTGATTCGTTCCGGCGTCGGCGCAATCACCGAGTCCGATGTGCTACTCGCTTCGGCGACGCAGGCCGGGTCGTCGTCGAGCGCCGTCGTCATCATCGGCTTTAACGTGCGCCCCGAAGTCCGCGCCGCCGAACTGGCGAAGCAGGAGGCTGTCGACATCCGACTCCACTCGATCATCTATAAGGTCGAGGAGGAGATTCGAGCCGCGATGATCGGCATGCTCGAAGCCATCGAGAAAGAGCGGATCCTCGGCAAAGCCGACGTGCGCGAAGTCTTCCGTGTCCCACGCATCGGCGCGGTCGCCGGTTCTATGGTGATTGACGGCACGATCCGCCGCAACGCGCGCGCGCGTCTTATCCGCGACGGCGTCGTCGCCTGGGAGGGCGGCATCGCGAGCCTGCGTCGCTTCAAGGACGATGTGTCGGAGGTACGTCAGGGCTTCGACTGCGGCATCGGCTTAGAGAACTTCAACGACATCAAGGTGGGCGATCAGATCGAGGCTTACGTCATCGAGAAGGTTGCCGCGACCGAACTGTAGAAAGGATGAAGGATGAAGGATGAGGGATGAATCCGGATGATTGAGTTGCTAATTGCTGATTCATCCTTCATCCCTCATCCTTCATCCTTTCTTGAGATGCGAAGGCCGGAGAAACTCGCTGAGGCGGTGCGTGAAGAGATCATGCAAATCGTCGGCTACGAACTTGAAGACCCGCGCGTGGCGTCGGTGACGATCACGGATGTGCGCGTGACCGACAACCTGCGTGACGCGCGTGTATTCGTCACCGCGACCGGAACGGAAGCGGAAAAGGAAGCGGCGCTCGTGGCGCTGCGTCACGCCGCTCCGTATGTGCGCCGGCAACTCAGCACCGTGCTTAACATTCGTTACACGCCGGAGGTGCATTTCATCCGCGACACGGTCGAGGAGAAAGCCACCCGGATCGAAGAATTGCTTTCAGAGATTAAAAAGACGGATGCGACTCCCGCAACCGATGAAGCTCCAGCGGTCGGGGAGAGAGGAGATAGTGAGGGATGAATGATGAATGATGAGGGATCAATGAAAGGCCATCTGATGTTTTCATTCATTCTTCGTTTTTTTTATCCTTCGTCTTTTCAAAACAAATGCTTAGCCAAGTAGTCGAGTTGATCGAATCGAAGCGCCGCTTCGCGATTACCTCGCACATTCGTCCCGACGGGGATGCCTTAGGTTCTTCCATCGGACTCTATTGGCTGCTGCGCGCGCTCGGTAAAGAACCGGAAGTTATCATGCGCGACCCCGTCCCACACTCATACCAAAAGCTGCCTGGCGTCGACGACGTGCGCGTCACTCCCGCCGTCGACCGCTTCTACGACGCTGTCTTCGTCATTGAATGCTCTGATATTACCCGCCCCGGCTTAGTCGACCTTGACAAACAACTTGTCGTCAACATCGACCACCACTCGACGACCGCCCTGTTCGGTAACATCAACTGGATTGACTCAACCGCATCTGCCGTCGGCGAGATGATCTACAATTTATGCAAAGCCATCGGCGTGCGTCCGACGAGAGAGATTGCAGAGTGCGTCTACACGGCGCTGATTACCGACACAGGATCATTCCATTACTCGAACACAAGTGAGCGGACTTTCAAGGTCGCTTCTGAATTGGTGCGCGCCGGAGTCAAACCGGCGAAGATTTCACAGTCGGTGTTTGGCAGCTACCCGTGGGGCAAGATCGAGTTGATGAGCATGGTGCTCGCCACCGCGCGCCGCGACGCCACCGGACGCGTCGCGTGCCTGCGGCAGACGCTCGACATGCTGGCGCACAGCGGCGTGTCGGACGAAGACGCCGACGGTTTCGTTAACTACCCGCTCAGTTGTGGGCAGGTAGAGGCAGTCGCATTCCTGAAGGAGAGCGCGCCCGGCGTCTACCGCACCTCTTTGCGCTCAAAGGGTGATGTGAACGTGGCACGCATCGCTGAAAAGTTCGGCGGCGGCGGGCATCGCAACGCCGCCGGATGTACACTCCGTGGAACCTGGGATGAGGCCGAGCGCGCCATCGTGATGCTGCTCCAAGAGGCCGTCGAGCGACACGCGAACGGCGAGTCCCTGCCATTCGATGGAGGTGAGAGCAGTAACGGCAAGGCGCGGCATCCGGAAGTGCTGGCATGAAGGGCGACTGACCGAATTGCCTGCCCGTTCTAGTCCGGTCACCCAGCGGCAATTCTCAGGCGAACTGAACGTGCGATTTTCACCGTCTGTCGTTCGTCTTTCATTCTGTGCTAATCTCGGCGCCCATCTGATTCCAAAACCTATTAAGGGCAGCGCGGTAGCGGCAGGTCGTGAGCTATGTCGTGGTTCCGTAAAAAAAACCAGCGGATCGAAGTCGTGCCGACGGACGAGCGGCGCGTCAAGACCGAAGGTCAGTTCTGCAAATGCCCGGAGTGCGACGCCGCCATCTTCAAGCGGGATTTGGAAGAGTCTCTCCAGGTCTGTCCACATTGCAGCCATCATTTTCGTCTCGACGCCCGCTCGCGTCTCGCGATGCTCTACGATGAGGCCGAGTACGAAGAGCTTGACGGTGAAGTCGTGTCGTCCGATCCACTTCATTTCGTCGACACCAAGCCGTACACCGTGCGGCTCGAACAGGCACGGCTCAGTTCCGGATTACCCGAAGCGGTGATTAACGGGCGCGGGCGAATCGGCGGTCATCTCGCCCACGTCGCCGCGATGGACTTCAGTTTCATGGGCGGCTCGATGGGATGCGCCGTCGGCGAGAAGATCACGCGATTGATTGAGCGCGCCACGGCCGAGCGCGGCGCGGTCATTACAGTCAGTTCATCCGGCGGGGCGCGGATGCAGGAGGGCACGCTTTCGCTGATGCAGATGGCGAAAATATCCGCCGCCCTCGCGGTGCTCGGCGAAGCGCATCTGCCTTTTATTTCAGTCCTGACCGACCCGACGACCGGCGGCGTGACCGCAAGTTTCGCGATGCTCGGTGACATCATCATCGCCGAACCGAAGGCTCTGATCGGCTTCGCCGGGCCACGCGTGATCGAGCAGACCATCCGTCAGAAACTGCCGAAGGATTTTCAGCGCGCCGAGTTTTTGCTTGAGCACGGGATGATTGATGCCGTGGTTGACCGGCGCGAGATGCGCGCATTCCTCATTAAAGCTTTGAACTTCGTGGTCAACCCCGCGGCACAGGTTGAAGCGCAGTCATCCGAGCCGCAAGGGTCACCACCGACCGGCGACCCGGACCGCAACGGACATCGACAGCCTCCGGCTCCGGACCTGAAAATCAAAACTCAAAGCAAAGCTCAAAACCGATTATCTTAACGCGCCCCACTCTCGCTCCAGCATTCTTCAAATGAGGCCACCGCAAAGCGACCACCACTCGAGGCAACGTAGCGCGAGCGGCATCCGAAACATCTGGCGATGATGGATTTCGACGCGGCGATTCAATATCTTCACGGTCTCGGCCACGAGACGCTGACCGCCAAACTAGGTCTCACCAACACCGAGCGGTTGCTCTGCGCGCTCGGCGACCCACAGGACGCATTCGACCGCGTGCAGGTCGCCGGGACGAACGGCAAAGGCTCGACCGTCGCGATGCTCGACGCGATTTGCCGCGCCGCCGGAATCAGCACCGGTCTGTACACATCGCCGCACCTCATCTCTTTCACGGAACGGATTCGCATCAACGGTGACGATGCCTCACCGGAGCTTTTCGCACGCTCGGTCGATGCCGTGCGCGACGCGGCGCTGCTTCAACAACGCACACATGGCTCGCTGCCAACCTTCTTCGAGCAGATGACCGCCGCCGCGCTGTTCGCCTTTCGCTTCGCACATGTGCAACTCGGCATCCTCGAAACCGGACTCGGCGGGCGGCTCGACTCGACCACCGCGGCACTCTCAAACACCGTCGCGCTGACATCCATCGACCTCGACCATCAGGAATACCTCGGCTCGACGCTCGTGGGCATCGCCGCCGAGAAAGCGGCGATCATTCGCCCTGGCGTGACGGCCATCATTGCTCCGCAATCGCCCACCGTCGAAGAAGTGATTATGGCGCGCTGTCACGAGTGCGAGGTGGTGCCGCGCTTCGCGAACAGCGACGTGGCGGTGACCGGGACGTGCCGTGACGGTCGGTTGCGTATTAATCTGACAACCGCGCGCGGCGTCTACAAAGGCGTCTGCTTGTCGCTGCGCGGTCGACACCAGATCATCAATGCGTCGGTTGCCGTCGAGTTAGCGGAGGCGCTTGGTGAACGCGGCTTTTCGATTTCGCACGCGGCGATCATCGAAGGCTTAGAGACCGCGACGCACGAAGGGCGCCTTGATCTGCGACCGGGCAGCCCGCCCGTTCTGTTCGACGGCGCGCACAATCCCGCAGGCGCACGTGCCCTGCGTGTCTACCTTGATGAGTTCATCGACACCCCCGTCACACTCGTCTTCGGCGCGATGCGTGATAAAGACCTGTGTGACATTGGCGCAAGTATCTTTCCGGCGGCGCGGCAATTAATCCTGACCCGGCCCGGCAACCGGCGCGCCGCGACTCTTGAAGCTTTGAAGCAGGCCGTGCCCGCGTCTATCGATTCGCGTAGAATCGCGTTCGCGTCGACGGTGGCCGAAGCACTGACCATCGCACGTCGGCGAACGCAGCCCGGCGGCATCATCTGCGTCACCGGCTCGCTCTACCTGGTCGGCGAAGCGCTCGAAATAGTCACGAGGACTGAGTACTGAGTACTGAGGGATGCGTTGAATTTCTCGCGCTGTTGCGTGTGATCGACGAGTGGAAAAACAATGAACAAGTCTCACGAAGAATTGCCGGAGGTGCTCGCGAGCGAAGAGGTGTTTAACGGACGCGTGATTGAAGTCGCGGTCGATATGGTGCGCGAGGGCGATCAGACTTACACGCGCGAAGTGGTGCGACACAACGGCGGTGCCGGCGTCGTCGCGTACTTTGATGATGGCACCATCGCACTGGTGCGGCAGTATCGTCATCCGACGGGGCGCTATGTGACCGAGTTGCCGGCGGGCAAGCTCGAAGCGGGCGAGCGTCCGGAAGAGTGTGCGGCGCGCGAGTTGGAAGAGGAGATCGGCGCACGAGCGGGACGACTCGAACTGCTCTCGGAGTTCTTTACCACGCCCGGCTTCTGTGCCGAGAAGTTGTGGGTCTACCTGGCGACCGAGTTAACGGTAACTGCGCAGAGCCTCGAAGACGACGAAATGGTCGAGGTCGTGCGTATTCCGCTCGCGCGGGCGTTTGAAATGGTCGCCTCGCGCGAGATCGAAGACGCGAAGACGATCATCGGAATTCTGCTCGCGGCCCCGCGTCTGTCTTAACGCAGTCCAGTCAAGGCCGACACAAGGCTGATACCCGGACGGTTGCGTTCCCTCTCTCGACAGACGGTCAGAGACAGCGCACAACCTCGCGGTTGACCGTCCCGCGCCAACTCTCTTACACTCCAATTCATCGTGAGCACACCGGTCGAACCACTCCCCCCTGAATCTTACGCAGCATTCCAGGTCGAGCCGCGACCTTCTGCATCGGCGATTGATCCGGACGACCCGCCGTGGGGCATCGGCACCGCAGCGTTCGCGTGGCTGTCGAGTGTCGCGTTGCTGTTGATGATGCAGGCACTCGCCGTCGTGCCGTACGCATTTCTCAAATACCGCCCAGCCAAATACCCGGAGATCGTCGCCGCGCTGGCGAACGACCCGAACACGATTGTCCTGACTATTATCTCCGTCGTCCCGGCTCATCTGCTGACGCTCGGTGTCGTGTGGGCGCTGGTGACGCAGTTCGGGAAGCGCCCCTTCTGGCCGAGCCTCGGCTGGAGTTTCAGCAAAACCTTTGGACTCGCGGAGGGTGCGTTCTTCGCCGCGCTCGCCCTCGCGTTGTTGGTCGTCGGAGCGTTGCTGACCTCCCTGCTCGGCGGCGAAAAAACGCCGTTCGACCAGATGATGGAAAGCTCGACCACCGCCCGCTTTTTGACCGCATTTTTGGCGACCGCCACCGCGCCGCTGATCGAAGAATTGATCTACCGAGGGATGCTGTACCCGGCGCTGAAAAGGGCAGTCGGCATGTTCTGGTCGGTCGTGGTCGTGTCGACGTTGTTTACATTCGTCCACATCGCGCAGTACGTTAACAACTATGGCGTCATCACGACCATCGCGCTACTCGCCTTCGTGCTGACATATGTCCGCGCACGCACGGGCCGCTTGCTGCCCTGCTTCATCATCCACATCGTCTTCAACGGCGTGCAGGTCATCGCCCTCATCGCTCAGTATTTTCTCCAACTCACCAAACCCGATGGCGCGACGAAGACTGCGCTGCTCACACTGACCACGCACATGACCGGGCTGCGTTTCTGAAATCATGGTAAGCAATCAGCCGTCAGCTTTCAGCTAACACAAGATAACTCGCCGAGGCGCGCCTAGAGACCCGCGGCGCGAAGCTCGGGCGAGACGCACCACAAGTGACTGGCTGAACGCTGATCGCTGATCGCTAAAAGCTTACAAATCATGAACTACGAAGTGATCGTCATCGGCGGGGGCATCGGCGGGCTGACGACCGCGGCACTGCTCGCGGCGCGCGGCGTCAACGTCTGTCTCTTCGAAAAGGAATCGCGGGCGGGCGGTTGCGTGGCGGCAGAGGAGCACCACGGCTACCGATTTGAACCCGGCGCGGGACTCTACGCTTCGTGGCAGCCCGGCGACATTCACGAGCGCGTCTTCGCCGAGTTGCCCGTCACCGCACCGGACGTCCGGCAGGTCTCGCCGCCGTACGTCGTGCGATTGCCCGACGCGTGTGAAGTGAATGTCAGCGGAAGCGATGCCGAGTTCGAGTCGCAACTGCGTCAAGCGTTTCCCGAATGCGCGGCGGCGGCGGTCGCTTTCTATCGCGAGATGGGTCCGGTCGCCGCGGCGCTACATCGTGCGGCGCGACGCATCCCCGATCTACCGCACGCCTCACGTCTGCAACGTATCAAGCTGGCGGCCTCGGAACCGCGCGCCGCGCCGCACATTCTCGCCCGTTCGTCCGACACCGCGGCCACGCACTTGCAGCAAACTTCGTCGCGCTTCCGCCGCTTCATCGACGCTCAGCTTCAAATCTTTGCGCAGTGCGCGAGCGGAGAGTGCGCGTATCTCTACTCCGCCGTCGCCCTCTGTCTGCCGCGCCGGGAGATGTACGCGATTCGCGGCGGTGGCGCGGCCCTCGCCGATACTTTCATTGAATCGATTAAGAGCAGCGGGGGTACGGTGCGGCTTGATACATCGGTGCTGAGACTTGCCTGCGATGCGGGCGGGCGCGCCGTCGGCGTTGACCTTTTAAGCGGCGAGGCGGTGACGGCGACGCGCGCCATTGTCAGCAACCTGACAGTGTGGGACACATACGGCAAGTTGGTCGGACTGAATCGCACGCCCGCCGATGTGCGCGCGCGTCTGAAGACATGTCGCGGCTGGGGCGCATACCTTATCTATGTCGGCGTCGACGAAGAAGCGTGCGCGCGTCTTTCGGCAGAGCGCGTCTTAGCATTAACTGATTGGCAGGACGGTGGGCCGGAGTTTAATCCCGAACACTCTCTGTTCATGTTCAGCGCCGCGCCCGCATGGGACAGACGCGCGCCGTCAGGCAAGCGTGCCGCGACCATCGCGACGTTCACCGAACCCGAACAGTGGTTTACCTTTCACCGTGGCGAAACGGAACACGAAGCGCAGGATCAAGCCGCGCTCGAAGCATGGTGGGGGCGACTGCATGAGGCGTTGCCGGAACTCGGCTCCGGCGTCGAAGTGATCGAGACGGCCACGCCCCGCACGTTCTACGAGCGGACGCGCCGCAAGCTCGGCATGGTTGGCGGCGTGGGCCAGTCGCTCGGTCTCTTCGGCACAAACTCTCTCACTCATTGCACCGCCGTGCCGAACCTCTACATGGTCGGCGACACAATGTTTCCCGGACAGGGCGTCGCCGCCGTGACGCACTCAGCGCTGATCGTCGCCAACAAAATCGCCCCGCCGACCGGGTAAGTGGTCGGCGGGGCGTCACTGTTGAAATCTGTGTTTGTATCTCCGAAGCTGTCGTCTGAGCGTCTATTGCTGATCGCGCATTCGACGACTTCCTTCGTCCGGGTCCCTCATCCTCGTACCGGCAGGCTGCCGGGGTGACTCGCGCTCAACGGGCATCGAACGGGGCGAATCGACACCGCCCGCTGAATTGCCTCCCGCGCTGGGATGTGATTGACCGCCGTTGCCGGAGGACATGGTCGGCGAAGCACTCACACCGCCGCCCGAAGCCGACGATTGGCCGCTCGACATCGTCATCCGGCCACTGTTCGCGTAGCTCTGACCGCCGTCGTTGTAACCATTCCAGCCCAGGCTATTGTAGTAAGAGCGACCGTAGGGCGACGACCATCCGGCGTAGAACGGCAGGAACGTGTAGTAACTTCTCGCACTATCGTAGAGCCACAGGCCGTGGCGTGGCGAGCGCGACGACCAGAGACTGTTGGGGTTGACGCTCGACAGCAGCGCGTTGACGTTGCGGCTCGACAGCTTACGATTCGCTTCCGCCAATTCTTTGGCGCGGTCCTTACTCCAACCGTCGAGCGCGTCCGCCTCTTTCTTCTTATCAAACTTCGCCACTTCCACATAGTCCCCGGTGACGCGCGCCTTATTATCGCCTTTGACCGGGGCGGCCTGGTTATCGGCGATCACCGCCCGACCTTTGCGGACGGCCACCTCGGTCACGCCCGACGGCAACACGTTGATGCGGTACAGGCCGCTCTTGATGATCGAGACCTGAGTCTGCGGGGTGTTGACAGCGATCAGCGTTTTGGCGTCGCCAAAGCCGGTCGCCTCGATCACCGCGCCGCCTTTGATCACCTTGAGACGTAGATTATCGAGCGAAGCATCGGACAACTCGAACTCAGTGTTCTCGGCCACGCGGAGGTATGAACCGGGGTTCAATAACACTTCCGCGAGACCACCGGCGCCGGCCTTCACGACATCGCCGGAGTCGAGGATGCTCTTCGCCGTCAACGTCTGCCACTCAGTCTGCCCTGAAGCGCGGAACGTGACATCGCCGGACACGTAATTGACGTTGCCGGCGCGTGCCGAAATGAAATGTGATTCACGAACCTGACCGCGGACGGCAATCGTCGTGCAGAGTGCAACGCAGGTCAGGACGAACAGACGAAACGAAACCGTTCGCAGTCCTCTTTTCATGGTGAGATACTCCTTAAATTTTTATCGACCGGGTTTGGCAGCAGGAGACACATCCGACTGTCGTTGAGTATGCGCCAGCATACTCTTGCTCATATCACGGCGGCAAGGAATTCGTGCCGGTGTGTTGTCTTCTTCCGATGCTTCAGGAATCAACCGTGTGCAACTGGGTCGGACAGTGAGCCCATGACAGATCGGCACAGGGATCAACGGACTCGAAGAGATTAGCCCCGGCGAACAAGATGCATTCTCTCGACCGCCGGGGCTTCGACTAATTGGATTACTGTCTACTCCGCCGCGAGCCGTCCCGCCTTCGCGACTTTAGTTTTGCAGCAACTGCAAAGCGGCGGGGAGATCGTTTTCGTTGCCGCGCACGATGAGCACGCTGTCGCCATCCAGACGGACGACCGTCAGGTGCGCTGCTTCGCGCCAGACCAGTGATGAGTCGCCACCCGGAGTTAAGCTGTCCCCAGCCTCACGGCCCGCGCGGCGACGCAGCAACGCGCCGTACGCACGCCAGAATTCCTGCGCGTCTTCGCGCTTATCCCACATCGTCCGCCACACGAAAAGCGATGTACCGCCGAGGCCGCCGCCGCCCGACCGCTCAAACACATAAGCGCGGTCGCCGCCCCAGCCCGCAGCCGCCCGCACCGCTTCACGACCGGGCACGCCTGCCATCAACAAGCCGCGCATGCCGATCTCGCCGAGCGGCGTCGATGCCCTGGTCTGCCATCCACCAGCGTTGAATCCCTTCTCGTCGATGCTGACTTCGCGCGGTTCGTCGCCACCTGCTGCGCCCGACAACGTTGCGAGGTACTTCTCAGGATGCAGTACCTGTTCGCTGGAGCGGGGCGGGCGACGGTAGATTTCATCGGTGCTGCGCGGCGGACGAGCGCGTCTCACCGCTTCAACGAAGCGTGCGCCGTCACGATAGCGAAAAATGAATGTCTCAGTTAGAAGCGGCGGGAACAGCGCACCAATCCCCTGACGGTATTCGGCGAACCGTTCGTCCTCTTGCCGCGCGATATCTTCGAGCGAGCGTCGGGACCACGCGGGGCCGTTCTCGAAACGCCTCTGGACGTTCATCGCGTCACCCTCGACCAGCGCAAAGAGGGCCTCTGCCCGGTCGAAATTGTATGGCCGCGCGAGCAACAGACTGAGCAGGTCGAAGTGCTGATCCTGCAAAGAATGCACGAACTCATGAGTCAGCAGCGAGTCACTTCGGGCGCTCTCGGTTTTCGAGTCGTCGGCAAGCACCAGCACCTGCCGGTCGAGCGGCGAGTAGGTGGCGCCCGACGAAAGGGCAGTGAAACTGACAGCCAACGTCGCTAAGTCGGTGCCTTCGGGCAGAATTCCGCCGGCGACAGCCAGTTGACTGAGCGCCTTCAAATCATCGCCGCCCAATGCTTCGGCCACTTCTTTGGTGCGCGTGCCGTACTCCCAACCGGTCAGTTCCGTCATGCCGGGCTTACTCTTCCACTCCAACCCACGCATCGCGGCGGCAGCGGCGGCAACACGGTCGCGCGCTGCTTCGAGCCTCGGCGAAAGCGGGCGCACCGGAAGCGGCGGCAAACTCCGCGTTGAAGGCGGCAATACGGTGGCGGGCTGCATCACACGCCGCCGCGTGCTCCGCTCCAAGCCACACGCCGCGAAGATCAAAACGACCGCCGAAATTATTGCGAGATAAAAAGTTACTCGTGGTGCCGGTGTACGCATACAAGCCTTAGACGCGGGAACGAGACTTTGCGATGCCGTTAAAAAGCGGCAGCGAACAGTGGCCGGGCAGCGCCCCTGCTCCTCTGTCATGATGGTTCTCGAATAGCGCCTCTCCTGCCGCCAGGTCAGGCGCTGCTCCGCTTCACTCGATCATATTAAGCATTGATCCGCTCTGCTCTTTGGGTTGAGCGGGCTTCTGCTCCGGTTTCTGTTCCGGCGCCGCGCCACCGAAATCGGCCAGTCGCAACATCAGATTGTTCTGATTGGTCGCATAGGAGAGCGCCTCTTCCTTGCTGGTAATGCCGTCGCGAATCATCTTTTCGAGCACGCCATCGAAGGTCTGCATGCCCTCCAACTCACCCTGTTCCATCGCGTCGATGAGTGACCTGCCTTCGTTCTCGCCGCGTTCCATGTACTCGCGCGTGCGCGACGTGGACTTCAGAATTTCGATGGCCGCGACCCTCCCCTTCTTATCGGCGCGTGGTATCAGCCGCTGTGAAACGATAAACCGAAATGTCTGCGAAAGGCGCGTCCTGATCGCCTGCTCTTCGTTTTTCGGGAAGACGCCGATGATGCGGTCGACGGTCTTTGAGGCGTCAATCGTGTGCAGCGTCGACAACACCAGGTGACCCGTCTCAGATGCTTCGAGCGCGACCTCGATTGTTTCGCGGTCGCGCATCTCGCCGACCAGGATGACCTTCGGCGCCTGGCGCAGTGCGGCCCGCAACGCGCGGGCGAAGTCGGGCGTGTCAGTGTGCAGTTCGCGCTGATGGATGGTCGAGTTTTTGTGAACGTGCAAAAACTCAATCGGGTCTTCGATCGTGATGATGTGGTAGTGCTTCGTGTCATTGATGAGGTCGATGATCGCGGCGAGCGTGGACGACTTGCCGCTACCCGTCGGCCCCGTCACCAGCACTAGGCCGTTTTTGATGTCGACAACTTCTCGCAAAACCTTCGGCAAATCGTAGTCGCTCCACTGTGGCGGGCGCGTCGGGATAACGCGCATCACGATGGCGTGCGTCCCGCGCTGCATGAAGACGTTGACGCGGAAGCGCGACAGGCCGGGCGCGCTAAACGAAACGTCGGCGGAACCGTATTTCTCAAGGTTCTCGGCGGACGTCACGTTATTTCCAACCAGCAGTTTTGCCATCGCCGCAGTGTGCGTCGGCAGCAGCTTTTCTAAGCCCGGCACGGACACGCCCTGCAATTTGCCCCCCAGTTCGATTTGCGGCGGGCGTCCCGGCGAAAAAACAAGATCACTGACAGTGGTGGAGACGGCGAGCATGCGTTGCAGCACGCTGACGAAGGTCGCCATTGCGGCGGACGCCGATGGTGGCGGCGGTTGTGGTGGGACTGCGGCGGGTACGCCCGGCGTCGCGGTCGCAGAAAGTGGTGTTGTCATAAAATTTTATTATCTGATCTGTCGGCTTTCGGGTTGAGCGTTTGAGGATGAAGGGGTGACGTTCGGGGCAACAGTTTCTCGGCGGTTAACAACTTTCCTTTGCGAACGGAGCGGTCGGCAGTCTAGCAGTGAGGTAATTTCAATCTTTCGACGTCAAACGTGCGCCGTCTGCGGCAGACGGCAATCTGTCCGTTATCTTTTTAACCGAAAAGGGACGCCGAGCGCAAACAACTGCACACCTTCAGGCGTACATCAAAGAGTCTGTTCGAGGCGTGGGGTGCTTCGCCGGTCGAGGAAACACACCCGCCAACATCCGTCGAGGGAGGCGCTTCATCTATGGCAACGTATCGAGACCCCGTGCGCGTGTTCGCTCCTCTGGAAGTGGTCGAGCGTTTGTTGGAGATTCGCTCAGGGGCGGGATATCCGTCTGTTCTGTTCGTCCGTTCGTCCGACGATCTGGCCGATTATTTCGACGCTTACGGATTTGACGTCTATGCATTCTCAGGCGCGGAAACTGCGCTTCGCTTCGGCGATTATCGCGCGCCCTGTGCGCCCGGCGGAGACTATGCGCATAATTCACTGACGGCCCATTGAAGGCCAGCACACATGCCGCTCCGCCGCGGCTCGACAGTATCTCAATTTGAACGGGAGAAGCAATCATCAACTTCTCCCGTTCACGGTTTTCAGAGAGCTTTGATGATGACGAAAGTGACGTCGTCGCTCGACCCGGCACCACCCGTCCATTCCAATAAATCGGCGTAGATGAAATTAATCAATTCGCGCGCGGTCAGATGACGCCCTTCACGCACTACGTTGGCGAGCCGGTCGCGTCCATACTCTTCGCCCGCCGGCCCCTCCGCTTCAGTGACGCCATCGGTGTAGAGCACGAGAATCTGCCTGGATTCAATTTGCAGATAGTATTCATAGAAGCGTGCATCTTTGAACATGCCGAGCGGCAACCCGCCGCGTTCGATGAATCGCGCCTCGCCATGTTCGTCCAACAGCAGTGGTGGATTGTGCCCGGCGTTCGCGTAGGCGAGCGTCCTGTTCGTCGCGTCGAGCACGCCGTAGAAGGCGGTGACGAACTGGTGATTCTCAATGGACTCCCACAGCAGGTAATTAACCTTCGACATCGAGATATTCGGCGCGTAGCCGATATGAATTGCCGCCCGAAGCGAGGCGCGTAAAAACGCCATCAGCAGCGCCGCCGGGACGCCCTTGCCAGACACGTCCGCGATGACTAATCCGAGGTGATCTTCGTAAATGCTAACGAAGTCGTAGTAATCGCCTGACACCTCTTCAGTCGAGAAGTTGTAAGCACTGATATCGAAATTTTCGAGTTTCGGGTCGCGGTTCGGTAACAACGAGAGTTGCACCTGACGCGCGACTTCGAGTTGCGCCGCGAGCCGCTTCTTCTCGACGAGTTGCTCGTGAAGCATCGCCTTTTCGATGATGATCGCGACCTGCGAAGTGAGCAGCATCAGCACCTGCCGGTCGTCCTCTGTGTACGCATTCACGCGGTCGCTTTCGAGGTCGAAGACACCGATCACTTCGTCGTTCGAGATAATCGGCGCGACCATCTCTGAGCGCGTCTCTTTGCGCGCGTTGACGTAGCGCGGGTCTTCGCGGACGTCCGGCGAGATGACCGCCTCGCCGGTCTGTGCGACGTAACCGATAATGCCTTCGCCAATCTTCAGGCGTAACTCCATCAACTCTTCGATGTCATAGCCGCGCACCGCTTCGGCGCGGAAGATACGGTCGGCGATATTCGTTTCGGCGACGAGGCCCTGGTGCAGTTGGTCACGCTCAAGAACGTAAATGCCCGCCGCGTCGTATGGCAGCAGCGAGCCGAGCGTGTCCATGACGAGCATCAACACCTCTTCGACATTCAAGGACTGGCTGATTTTCTTGGTGATGTCGAGCAGCAGGCGCAGCTTATCCGTAACGGTTAACTCCGTCGTCGTCGTCGGAGCGGTCATTACTTTTCCTTTATCAGCCATGTTGGTCTGCGCCCTTGCCGTCTTCCGCCATCCCGAGACAGAGATGTTGGCGGCGTTGATTATAAAGGATGAAGTGGCAGATGTCAGATGCCGTACCCGCGAACGCCAATCGTGCTTGCTGTTCTTACCACACTGATGAGTGGATTGTTCACTCTCATTCGCTTCGTTCCGTTTCTTCCAACGTGGCCTCGGTTAGCAGCGCGAGTTCCACCGCGGCGGTCGGGCGTTGGCGGAAGAAATCGTTAACGTCCACAGGTAATTCAACCGACGCTAATTGGACGCCGCGCGACGCGAACATCTCTTTGTAGCGCGCTGCGGCACGGCGTCCGGCGGCGTCGGGGTCGAGCGCGGTGACGACGCGGAAGCGGGCCAGCGGCGCGATCCATTCCTCTTTCAAGCCGCCAGCCCCGGCCAAACCGACCGCCGCGAAGTTGTGCGCCAGCAACGTCAGCGTGTCCGTGAATCCTTCGACGAGATACACAACGGCACCGCTGGAGAGTTCGTTTAGCGCGTCGGCGTTGTAGAGTGTCGGAACGCCGCCGCGCATGTTATGCCAGCGCGGTTCGACGCCGGCGGCGGTCGTGCGGGCCTGCATATAGACGGCGCGATTTCCAATTAGGAACGGGAACATCAAGCGGTGCCGATAGAAAGTCAGGTGCGCGCGCGCGTTAAAGAGGCCGCTCCGCCGCAACTCTCCGAGATCGAATGCTTCGAGCATCCGGCGCATGACGCGTCGGTACGCGCGGCGCGGAAAGTAGACGATGCCCGCCCGCGCGATAGTCGCCGCATCGATGCCGCGCCGCGCCAAATAATTTCGACCCTCGGTCTGTTCCTCCGCACGACACACGCTGAGAAAGGATTCGCACACGGCCTCCATGCGCTCCGTCGCCAGAGGTTCGAGGTCTTCCGCCTCAGGAGCATCTCCATCGGGTGCCGCGCGTTGGGCGAGCGGGGGCGTCCGATTTCGACCGTCGTTACTACTGCCCGGCCCCCGCGCCAACGCGCGCAACGCGCGGCTGAACGAGATGCCGTGCATCAATTGGTAGAAGCTGATCGCGTCGCCGCCTTCGTCGCGCGAAAAGCAGTGGAACAGGCCGCGCCGTAAATCGATTGAGAGGCCGGGATGGCCCTTGCCGCTGTGATTGTGTGAGGGGATCGGACAGCGCGCCTGGAGTCGCGCGCCGGAGTGTCGAACTTCGCCGCTGAGGTAAGAAAGATAGAACGCGCGGTAATCGATCCGCCGCTTGACTTCGTCGCGTAACTCCTGCAATCGCCCGCGTGTGTTAACGCTTCGCTCCATGCAGCTTACCCGAACCGAGTGTTACGTTGCGGCGCGCAAGCCGCGGGGCATCCTCTTCCGGGTGGAGCGCGCGGTAGTCAGACCACAGCCGCGACACCTTCAGGCGATACTCAACCAACTCGCGGCTGACATTGAAGTGGCGCGCGATTTCAATGGAAGTTTTGCCCACCCGCGCCAGTCGACGCAACGCCGTGAACGGAACCAGCGCCGCCGCGCCGACGGCGTACGCCGCTTCTTCATCCGCCTCGTTGTAATCGCGCGCGATGGTCTGGCCCCGACTGTTCTGCGCGATGATGGAGAGGCGGCTCGCCTTGTGGCCGAGGAAGACGTGACAAACTTCTTCCATCAACGTCGCGTTGTTGCGCTGACGACCGTGTTTCGGGTTAAGGATCACCACTCGCCAACCGTTCGGCAACGGGCGCGAGCACGTTCCGCCCGACCACATGTTCGCGCCATCGCCCAGCAGGTGCTCGCGTGCTTCTTTCGACAATCCTTGAATCTGCCCGAAGTCGACGACCAGCAGCTTCGCAAAATCCGCGAGCGCGAACGGATCAAGCGGCTCGTCGTCGCGCCGCAAGCCCGCGAAATCACGCAGACTCATCGCCCGCAATTCATATTGCCGCCCCTTAAAACTCGGAGGCATCGTCTGTTCGTCCTGCTCAAGCACGATTCGATTATACCCATCCCGGACGACGGTTTCACACTTCTCGCGCCGCCGATACGATGCGGTTAGACCGCTGGACCTTCGGGCGTAGACAAAAACTCAATGCCGTACCGTGCTGAGATGGCAACAACCTTTTCCATGTCGGGTGGTTCATCCGATGGTAACCGGCTGAGTTCCTCGAAATACTTCTCCAGACCGGCAGGCACAAGCATAATCAGCATTTTAGCAGGCACATCACCGATGATGGTGAAAGCATGTGGAGTGTTGCGCGAAATGTGAACGGTCGTGCCGACACTCGCTCTGACAACTTCACCGCTGACCTGGAACTCAACCTGGCCTTCCACCACGTAGAACATCTCATCTTCATTCCGATGAAGGTGCAGCGGGATGCCCACGCCCGGCGGATCGAAGTTCTCGATCAGTGCGTATTTGCCTCCGGTATCCTCGCCGGTTAACAAGACGCGCTGATTATCACCCAGTACGTTTTGCCGTCTGCCTTGCTCGCCTGAAACAATCTTCGCGCCTTGAGATGAAATACTCATCATCTCCTCCTAATCTTTTGTATTGTCATCGCGATGGCTCCCGCCGAAGCGCCGCGCGTCGAAGCTCTCCAGCAAACTCCTGCAACCGCATCAGCTTGTCGAATCTCTGTTCGACGGAAAGACGGAGATTTTCGCGGATGAGTGTGCGATCCACATCCTTTTTGTACGCCTTGATCATCGGATCAATAGCATGCTTGTCTGGTCGGCTCATGATGTCATGCCCTCGAATGTTAGCGATTATATCACCACCATCATTGTCTTGGTTCAGCGTGAAATGGAGTTTTGACCCTCTGGCGTTAGACACTAAATCGATGGTCATAACCAGGACAACAAAGGCCGTCAGAGATCCCCAAACGCTTGCTTGAGCTTAAGATGCTCTT
>JALZJL010000098.1 GCA_030859785.1 Acidobacteriota bacterium | reverse complement strand
TGCTAGATCAGGGTCATTCAGTTGTCAGTTTATGTAGCACAGACTTGCGGTCTGTAGCAGTGGGGAAAAGATGGTGGCGTTAGAGAGAAGCAGCGGGATGCATCGACGGATTATGCCGCAAGGTCAGATTTGTTGCATGCTCTCATCGTTAAGTTGACGATACCCTTTGAAGATGTTTTTCATTTCTTGCGGAGAGACGAAAAGATAATCGAACCATGTTCCAATCGTTCGCCTGTATCGCACTCGCATTCGTATCTGTCCGGGCATTCTGCCGCGCCTTCGGTTCATCTTATGATACTCGAGATGATCCGGATCAATTGTTTTATCAGGGTTGAGAATTCCGGCGATGATACGATCATCGGGAGACGTTATTCGATGCAGGTTTTTGAGGATCATCTTTGTTTCTTTGAGACTGCCGAACAAGCCGAAATTGTTGCCGAACATGGTAACTGTGTCGAATGAGTCGGGATTGAATTTATCCACGTCGGTGACGGATCTGACGATTGCTTTTCTCAAACCTTGCAGCTTGCACACCTTGATCGCGTCGGGCGAAATGTCTATGCCGGTCACGTTAAAGCCGTTCTGTTGGAGGTAGAGAGAGTGCCGTCCTGCGCCGCAGCCGATGTCTAAGACTCTACCCCGCGCTAATTTAATCGCACGGCGTTCTACGGAAGACCATTGTTTATATTCGCGGAAGTACAAGCCTGCGTCTGAGCCGGTGTCAATAAAGCCGTCGTCTCTTTCGATGATTTCAGCAGTCAGCGTATGGTTGTTGTATTGCGTGAGAAGTTGATGCCCGTAAGCGTCTTCGTTGATTTTCATGTCGCTTAGAAATCACATACATATCGGAAGATTGCATAGCCGGTATCCTTACGTCAGAAAAACTCATCCAGTAACGCATAAAAGCGAATCTTCGCGCGATCCGGTTCGATGCCGCACGCTTCAAACAGAACGCTCACCCACTGATAGCCGAAGTTCGACTCAACACTTCTCACCATCAGTGCGATGTCCTGGTATCTGTCCGCCACCCCTGCCCGACCCCAATCTATAAACCCGCTCAGTCTCCAGTCTTGCAGGATGATATTAGGTAAGCAGTAGTCGCCGTGAGTAAATACTAAGTCTTCATCGTCAGGCACGGCTTCAAGTAGTTCAGCGAACAGGTCCGCAGCTGTCCTTCCCAGACGGGATTCATCAAAGTCGTTTTCATCCACCAGACCGTCTGCTACCCTCACTCTGGCGAGTTCAATTTTGGTAAGAAGGGTAGTGTCGAACGGGCACCGGTCAATCGGCAGTTCGTGAATCATTCGCAACCCTGTGGATAACTGCTCGATCAGCTTCGGCACGTTCGTTTTATAATTATCGTCGCTGGCAACCGTTCCCGGAACCGCAGAGAAAAGAAGATAATCCCAACCATTATCCTCAACGAACATTTTCACTTCAGGGACGGGAAGCCGTCCGTGCAACCACTCCAGCCTGAGCTTCTCCTGTAACAGAAGGCGGTCGGGCGCATGGTGAGATGTTTTCAAGTAGAGGCAGTCTCCGTCAAGTTTCCATAAGCGAAAGACAAGCGCGGTCGAGCAACCGGTGAAGATTTCCTGCCAAGTGTAATCAGCGACTGCTTCAGCAAGACAGTCCGGCAGTAACTCTCGTGTGATCTCATTACCCATGTTGGCTGGGTGCAGCTGCGTCAACCGTAGAGAAACCGAACTCATCAACAATCACCCGAGCGACTTTTTCGGCGGTCACATCGGTGTTGTTGATCTTCAGATAGTTGTCTTGATGGAAGAAGTCGCCGTCTGAATTCAACTTATACTTCTTATCATCCTCCAACAAATGTTCTCTGGATTTCTCCACGTCCCGCTTTGGAGGCTTCTGTGACAGCCTGAACTTGGATTCGTTTTGCCGCAATCTTTCCTCTAAGCTCGCGTCCAACTCCACAAAATATACCCTCGCGCCCTTTTCACGAAATATGTCGCAACTTTGCTCGATGAACGCTCTGTCCGATTCCTGATCGAGCGCCCAGACGAAGGTGAAGATGAGTCCGGGCAAGTCACTCGAAACGACTTCTTCAAAGATACGTCTGCGAAACTCGGATACGAGCCGGTGAAAGGGAGGCTGCCCGAAATCGAAGAAGCTTAACACTAAGTCAATCGTCATGTGATTGTGGAAAAGTCTCAAACCTGTGAGTTTCGCCAGCTCTTGCCCGACGGTCATCTTCCCGGCAGCGGGTGGACCGAATATGATCACGAAATCCATGTTTCTACCCTGTGATTTGGAATGGGGCGCAATCGCTCACGTAGCGCGCCGAAAACAACATCGGACAATCATTCTCGCCATCCGACCGAGCGTGCCCACTCTTGCATCTCACGCCTCCGCGCGTTCCAATCGCGGGGCGGACGTTCATTACTTTGCGCCGCCACTTCTCGGTGACGCCGCACGCTCTCGGCTAAGGACGGCAAATCGAGGCTTCGTCTGTGCTCGTCCACCACTCCCGGTCTTCAATCTCCCACGGACTCATCTCGCCCGTCTCATCCCATTCGAACGACGTGCCGTAGATTTGCGGTCTTCCTTCCAGCACGCGAATCTGGTCGGTGAGATAAGCGACTTGCCACGCCGGAGCGTCGCCACGTTCGACGGCTTCTTCAAATAACTTCAAGCACTGACGCTGCAAAGCGGGCTTCGCAATCGCGTGTTGCACGATAATCCACGCCGCTTCCGAACCGTCTTCACCGACTAAAGATTTACCCGCCCATCCATGCTCGTTAATTATCTCTGCTAGACGCTCTCCGTTCTTGCGATGCACTTCCACCATTCGCGGATGATAGCCTTTGTAAAGGCTGCCGTCTGCGGCGAGTTCTTTGCGCACACGCTCGTCTTCCGCGCGCATCAGTAACAGTTCGTCCCTCAAGGCGGAATTGTATGTTGATGGTAAAGTCATTTTCTTCTCCTCTCGAACCGGCGTTGGAGAGCAAATACTATTATCGAAGTGTAGGGGAATGTTCTTCTTGCCGCATTAGTCCCGCAAAGAAAGCGGTATCAAGCGTGCTCGTCGCTCCATTTTCAATGCGGTTGGGCGGCGCATTGCCCTCCGACTTCTCCGGAGCGCAAAGTTCCGTCCTGCGCGTGCCTGTCGTGGCGGCTTCGACGCACACGCCATCTCCGGTATTTGTTCCCGGTAAGGCTCAACCGCGGCAACGAAACGGAGTAAAAGTGGCGGAAGCAGAGTTGAGACCTGACCAGATTTAAGATTTAGCGGATCAACTCGCTGACATAACGAAGGCTGCTGTCGGTCTTAAATTGAAGTTCCGCCTGAGAATCGAATTAAGCAATGGAGCTGCACAACCTTCAGAGACCGTCGTGGCGAAAATAAACACAGTGCTGCGCGAAGTTTCGAATTAGCTGGAAATCAGCTAATCACCTCTGATGAGTGAGTGGTCAATGGTCGGTGGACAGTGGACAGTTAAAAGCCGACGCTTTTTCATTCGTGGTGGTGATGCCTCGGAATCATGTTGGCTCATGTTACTGAATAAACACTTTCGTCGGCCTGCGTGACATGCTGCCAATGCATTGATTCGTGAGATTCGTGGCTGAATGTTATTCTTAGCATCTATAGCTGAAGTCATCATCAAGTTAGGAGTGGATACCTCGTTCGTTGGAACTCTCGATCAACGAGAGCTTTGTTTCAACCGTCCGCCGAGGTTGAATTCAGATACAAAATTTCGGGCGGCGAACGAAGTTTCGGATGAACAACTTGACGACAGCAGAAATGACCTCCGAATTACTCTGAACTTCCATGTTCCTGATGTGGCACCTGTGTTGCAGATGACGCAATTGCTCCGTTCCCAACGATGAATTCCTGACTGTCGGCCAGAGGTGTTTTTAGCCCAGTGCCATGCCCTGCCGTAGACCATCAAAGATGCAATGTGGTGCTGACACAAAAAGCACCGCTCCGATTCATTTCGCGCTGAAGAGGGCGGGTTTCGCGTTGCTTGTTCAATCCCGCCCGACTCCACGCTTGCCTCGTTTGTAGAAAGGAAGAGTTTTATGCTTAACAAAGTACGTCGGCTCAGACTTGTGATCTTTCCAGTGGCGGCTTTTGTGCTGATCGGTTATGCAATACATGCTTCGGCACAGGAAGGTACGGCGACGCTGCGGGGCTCAGTGACTGACCCTTCAAGCGCCGCCGTGCCGAACGCGCTGGTCTCCGTTGCTAACCAGGAAACGGGCCTCAACCGGCGGACGTCGAACACGTCTGAATCCGGTGATTACGTCTTCACGGCGCTGACTCCGGGACTCTACCGCATCACGGTGGAGGCGGCGGGGTTCAAGCGAGTCATCAAAGAGAACGTCAAGCTCGACGTCGGCGAGTCGCAGGAGGTTAAAGTGGCGTTGGAGGTCGGCGGCGCGCAGGAGACGGTCACAGTGACGTCGGAGGAGCCGATTATTCAAACCACCTCCAAAGAAATCGGCGGCCACATCAGCCAGCAGGAATTAATTGAGTTGCCGTCGATCAACCGCAACTTCATCGGCTTCGTCGGCCTGCTGCCGGGCGTCGTACCGAACATCAGCACCGAGTCGTTCGGCTCGGATTCTGTCAGCGTCAACGGCCAGGACCCGCGCTTCAACACCTTCCTGCTCGACGGCTCGAACAACAACGACGACGTCATCGGGCAGCGCGCGGGTGCCCAGACGCGGACGGCGCTTGAAACCGTTCAGGAATTTCAGGTACTCACCAATCAGTTCGACGCCGAGTTCGGTCGGACTTCGGGCGGCATCATTAATGCTGTTACCAAGTCAGGCACTAACGAGTTTCATGGCAGCGGCTTCGGCTTCTTTCAGGACAATTCGCTTAACGCTTCCAACCGGTTTGCCGTGCTGAACGAACTTGAAAACCCCGAGACCAACTTGCGGCAGTACGGCTTCACCATCGGCGGCCCCGTCAAGAAAAATCTCGCGCACTTTTTCTTCGGCCTCGAACGGACGACCATCGCAGAAGGGATCATTATCGACATCCCGTCGCGCCCGGAATTTAACACCTCGACCACCGAGACGACGCGGGCGCTTAACACGACGCTTAGGTTCGACACGCAGCCTGCGCAGAACCATCAGATTTCCGGGCGCTGGATCAGAGAGAGTTCGCCGCAGTTTAATCAGATCATCGGCGCGGTCACGCTGGATGCGGCGCGCGAGGAGGCGGACGTGGATCAGACGGTGGTGGGCAATTGGACGACGACCCTCACCCCGACCTTGCTCAACGATCTGCGCCTCTCGTTCACGCGCGAAGACGTGGCGTTTGGCAACCCCAGCTTCAACTCCGGCACGGCGCAGAGCGAACTGCCGCCGACGCTCGCCTTCGCTGCATTCTCCACCCAGCAGAGTAACGTCGCGCAGGCGCGCATCAATAACTCGTATCGGCTTGCCGACGTGGTCTCCTACGTGCACGGCGGGCACTCGATGAAGTTCGGAGTCGACTACAACTACGTCTCGGCTGACAACATGGATTCGGGTTCACTGAACGGCATCTTCAGCTTCCCGACCAATTTGCCGTTTGATCCCAGCAACCCCAGAACATACCCGGAGCGATTCCAGATTCGAGTCGGCGGCCCGTTGGCTTTTGTCCTCATCAACCACAATACGAGCCTCTTTGCGCAGGATAACTGGAAGGTTAATCAAAAGCTGACGCTCAACTTCGGCCTTCGCTACGATGATGAAACGATCTCCAGCGACAACAACAACATCTCGCCCCGTCTGGGGTTCGCTTATGATCCGAAGGGCGACGGCAAGACGGTCATTCGCGGCGGGTACGGATTCTTTTATCAGAACACGCCGTTCGAGTTGATCACGGCCTTCCGCACCGCCGGTCCATATTCCAGTTCCTTCGTCCGCGCGTTCCCGCTCAACAGCGCCGACCCGGGGCCGCGTGCGGGGCGCTTACCCACCGACCCGACGCTCGTCAACGGCCCTGTCGTCAATCGTGCCCTGATCGACTCAATCGTCGGCACGGGCACGATTCTCGGCAACCAGACACCGGTGGTTGATAACAGCAACCGGCGCATGCCCTACGTGCGTTCCATATCCGTCGGCTTTCAGCGGGAGATTTTACCTAACACCGCGTTGACAGTTGATTACATTCATCAGGATGGCGACGATCAGTTGTTGACCATCAATCTCAATCCGGGCACCCGTGCCACGACGAACTCGACCGGCACGATCACCCGTCGTTACAGGACGCTCGGCGAAGTCGTGCAGAACAGCATCGTGCCGGTTGAGACGGGCCTATTCAGCAGCAGCCCGTTCGAAACGGCGGCGGTGTCCAGCGTCACCACGCGCATCAACGAGGGCAGCACCAACTACGACGCGCTGCAACTATCCGTTGACAAACGTTTCACCAGAGGGTTTCAGTTCAAAGGCTCCTACACGTTGTCGAAAAGTCGCGGGAGCACAAGCGGGGACGGCACTCCTACGGCGAACTTTCAACTGCTGGATGATTTGCGACTGAACCTGAATGAGGGGCCGACGAATTTTGACCGCAGGCACAATTTCGTCTTCAGTGGCCTCTATCAGGTTCCGCGCACGCGTGGGCTGATGGTCAGCACCATCATTCGCGCGCTGTCCGGCACCCCGTTCACGCTTCAGGACACGCGGGTCGACGCTGACCGGAACGGCATCAATTTCGACCCTATCGCTGCCGGCCCTTACACCGCGATGCGAACGTTCGCCAATGGCGAGACTTTAACGTTCGACTATGAAAATGCAGGAGGTCGCAACGGCGCACGGCTGCCCGGATACTTCGGCGTTGATTTGCGTCTGGCTTATAAGTACGACTTCACCGAACGAGTCAGAGCCGGTTTCACCTTTGAGGTCTTCAACCTCACGAATCGCACCAATTACGACCCGGATGTGTTACCGGCCAACTTCTCTAACTTCTTAGCCGGCACCAACACCCGGGACTTCCTGGTACAGACGGGAGCTAAACCACCGCGCACGCTGCAGCTCGGTTTCCGCGTGAGCTTTTAATCTCGGTGGTAGCTCAGTCGGGGGAGACAAAACCAGGCCGCGGATCAACGCAGATCGGAAATACAATTAATTGAAGCCTGTGCATAAATCAGGCAGCAATGCGCCACCGCGCGCAATCCACTTGATCTTTGATTTCTGCCACTGGTTTACCACTGCGATAGTTGACCAAAAAGCAGACCTGGTAGAGCCACAC
>JALZJL010000039.1 GCA_030859785.1 Acidobacteriota bacterium | reverse complement strand
GGCGGATTCAACTTGTAAGTGCAACGCTCTAATTACAATTCAACGCAGCGGTAAGGTCGCTCGACTGTTTTTGAAGCCCTTTTGCCTGCAACAGTTATGCCCCTAACCGGAGACACTAACCGGCGTCCTCTGAGCAGTTAACCGAGTTGCACTTACAAGTTTAATTCACGTTTTGATTTAATCTTGATACCGCAAAACTTTTGCTTCGGTACTTGAGAGTTATGGCGAGACGCACCATCGTCGTGGGCGACATCCACGGTTGCTTCGACGAATTTCAAGACTTACTCGCGACCGTCGCCTTTGCCAGCGACGACCGTTTGATCTGCGTCGGCGACCTAATTGTGAAGGGGCCGAAGAATCGCGAAGTGCTCGATATGTTCGGCGCAGACGAACGATGCGCATCCGTGGTCGGCAACCACGACCGCGCGCTGCTCAGATTCTGGCGCGGTGAAAAGGCTTCGCTCAAGGAAGCACAGCAGAAGTGCCGCGCAGAGTTGGAAGCGGGGGGCCGACGCCCGCGATACGAAGCGTACCTCGTGTCGCTACCACCGATGATCGACCTCGGCGCGTCGGTCGTGGTTCACGCCGGGGTGCGACCGGGCGTTGCGTTGGCAACGCAGGAAGTTGAGGATTTGACGGAACTGCGCACGCTCGGCGCGGATCGCACGGCGCGCGAGGGAGTGCCGTGGTATGAACAGTATGACGGCGAAAAGATGGTGCTGTTCGGACACTGGCCGGCGGAGGAGGTGCGCCGCGGCAGACGTGCCATCGGCCTCGACACCGGATGCGTCTACGGTGGGCGATTGACGGCGTACATCGTCGAAACCGGCGAGATGAAAAGCGTTCAGGCGCGCCGCGTTTACGACGCGCCGTAATACCCGACGAGACAAAGGGCGGCCCTCATCCGTCGTCACAGGGTTGTAACACCTGGGTGGTAAAGATGGCCGATGATTTCCTACGGACAGCACCGATTTCCAGGGAAGTTGTTCATCGTCGAAGGGACGGATGGCAGCGGCAAATCGACGCAACTCGCACTGCTCCACCAGTGGCTCAGGTCAGAGGGCTACACGGTCTTCTTCTCCGAGTGGAACTCTTCGCCGCTCGTCAAAGACACATCACGGCGCGCCAAGAAACGCCGCTTGTTTACGCCCACCACTTTCTCTCTGTTGCACGCGACCGACTTCGCCGACCGCACCGAGCGAGACATCATCCCGCCATTGAAGGCGGGCGCGATTGTGTTAGCTGACCGCTACATCTACACGGCATTTGCGCGTGACGTGGCGCGCGGGTGCGACCGAGCTTGGGTGCGCGAGATGTATCGCTTCGCGGTGCAGCCGACGGTCGCCTTCTTTTTCCGCGCGCCGCTCAATGTGGCGATTGATCGCATCGTGTCGGGACGCCCGGAGTTAAAACACTATGAGGCCGGGATGGACATGGCCTGGACGGATGACCCTGAAGAAAGCTTCACGATTTTCCAGGGTAAAATTTTGGAGGAGTATGATCGGATGGTGGAAGAGTACGATTTGACGGTGATCGAAGCGACGCGCTCAATCGAAGAGCAACAACGCGAGATGCGCGGCATCGTCAGCCGGCACTTAAAGGAACTGACATGAAGCCCCACGCTTTTTACGGCACCGCTCTGCCGGGTATTGAGCACGACACGTATTCGGGCAAGCTGATCGTCATCGAAGGGACGGACGGCGTCGGGCGCTCGACGCAGATCGCTCTGCTGCGGTCGTGGCTGGAATCGCGCGGTCACGCCGTCCTCGACACAGGGATGACGCGCTCAGTGCTCGCCGGGCGCGGCATCAAGGAAGCAAAGCTCGGCCACACGCTCGGTCGCCTGACGATGCAACTCTTCTATGCGACCGATTTTGCCGACCGACTCGAAAACGAGATGCTGCCCGCGTTGCGCGCCGGGTTCGTCGTCTTAACCGACCGCTACATTTATTCGGCGATTGCACGCGCGCTGGTGCGAGGCGCCGATCCGAATTGGATACGATCCATCTACGGCATGGCGCTCATTCCGGACGCGGTCTTTTACATGCGCATTCGTTCCGCCGAAGAGTTGGTACCGCGCGTCCTCCAATCGGGAAGGAACTTTGATTACTGGGAGTCGGGGATGGACTTGCATCAGGCAGATGATCTGTACGACAGTTTCATCGCGTATCAGAAGTTGATGCTCCGCGAGTTCGACCGGATGAGCGGCGAATACGGTTTTCGCGTGATCGATGCCTCGCGGCCGGTGCGGCGCGTGGCAGCGGATTTGCGACGAGCGGTCGGTCGCCTGGTTGAAGGCGGGGAAACCGCGAAACACCATCCGGCCAAGCCCCGGTCAACAGAGCCAACGCCAACGTCACTACCGTCAGAGCCGCTGGCAATTGACGCCGTGCATGAGAGCGAGCGCGCTCAGACAAGCGGGTGAAGGGAATCGGACTGATAAACAAAAAAAACTTGATGAAAACTTTCCAAATAACTGTTCACTTGGAAAGTGTGAAGGATGATGAAGGAGACGCTTAAAGTCTTAAACGGGATGGTCAAGAATGGTGTGATAGATGACTACGCTGTCGGTGGAGCGGTCGCCGCAATCTACTACCTTGAGCCGTTTGACACATCAGACCTTGACGTATTTATCCAAGTCAACACTTCGGGCAGCGAACTGATGATTCTCGCCCCGGTATATGAATACTTACTTGAACAAGGCTATCAGGCACAGGGCGAATTTATCCACATCGGACGTTTCCCAGTACAGTTCCTGCCGGTTTTCAACGCGCTGACGGATGAAGCTGTCAGCAAAGCGCAGACGATAAGATATGAACGTGTGCCGATGCGAATCATGCGCCCCGAACATCTCGTTGCCATCATGCTCGATACCGGACGACGCAAAGATTATTTGAGGATCAATGCATTTTTAGAGCACGGCGCGGTCAACATGCGTTCGTTAAATGCTGTGTTAAAGCGGCATGGTTTAATGAAAAAGTGGAAAGATAACGAAGATCAATTCAAGCCATAAAGAAGTGTGAGGATTCCAACAATGCCGAAAGGCGTCGAGCACAAGAAGTATCCGGACATCAGTGAACTAATCAAGAAGAAGGAAGAACATCGGCGCTTTCTGGCTTCCCTCAGCTTTGAGGAAAAGATCGAAATTGTCTTTAAGTTGAAGGAACGGCGAGACTTCATCAAAACCGGGAAGGTAGTCAAGAAAGCTTGAACCTTACAGCATGAAGTGAATGAAGTCTGGAAAGGGATGATCTACCGTTGAGACTCGCAGCCATCGACATCGGATCGAACTCCATCAAGATGGTGGTCGTTGAGGCGTCGGGTGATTCCTTCGCTGTGCTGGCACGAGAAAAAGATGTCGTGCGTCTCGGTCGCGACACGTTGCGCGTCAAACGTCTGTCACCGGAAGCGATTGGGCGCGCCGTTGAGACATTGAAGCGTTTCCGCGGGGTCGCCGAGGGGCGCGGGGCCGAGCAAGTCTTCGTCATCGCGACGGCCTCGGTGCGCGAGGCAAACAACGCTGCGGAGTTGATCGAAGAGGCCGAGCGCGTCGCGGGCCTGCGAATCGAAGTCCTCTCCGGCATTGAAGAGGCGCGACTGATCGGCCTCGCGGTGGCGCAAGGATGCGGGACGCGCGGCACGTCGATTCTGAACATCGACATCGGCGGCGGGTCAACCGAGTTATCGTTGATGAATGACGGATCGCCTGCCAAGCTCTTTTCAGTCAAGCTCGGCGCGGTCGGGTTAACCGAACGTTTCATTGCCGGCGACCCGGTTAAGCCGCGAGAGTTGAGTGCGCTGAAGGAAGAGGTGCGGCGCGCACTGGAGCGTCCGTCGCGCGAATTGCGCGGCGCGAAGTGGCAGCAGGCGACGGGTACTTCCGGGACGATCATTGCCCTCGGCGAGGCACTCAGGTTGAGCCGCCCGCCCGCCGCTGATGGGCACGAGAAAGGGGCGCAACCGGCAGGCAACGAGATCAAGCTGTCGCGGCTCACGCGGTTCAACGAGACGATGGCGGGGCTTAACCTTGCCGCGCGGCGGGCGATTCCGGGTATCAGCGCGCAACGCGGCGAGATCATTATCGCGGGCGGGCAAATACTTGAAGGGGTGATGCGGGCGCTCAATATCGAGCGGCTGCGCTCGTGCGAGATGGCCCTACGCGAAGGCGTGATCATCGACCGTCTCGGTCAACTCGACGCCGAGACGCGACCGCCACTGCCGGACGTTACCGAGCCGCGTCTGAAGGGCGTCTATGCGGTCGGGCGGCGCTTCCTCTACGAAGAGGCTCACGCCCAACAGGTCGCGTCACTCGCGGAAAAGATGTTCGACAACCTGGCATCGATCTATAATCTCGACCGCAGACACCGGACACTGCTTTCCGCCGCCGCGCTGCTGCACGACATCGGCTATCAGATCGCACACGAGTCGCACCACAAACACACGCTGTATCTGATTAAGCATTCGGAACTGACTGGGTTTTCAGAGTCGGAGCGGCTCGTCGTCGCCAACATCGCACGTTATCACTCGCGCTCGCTGCCGAAAGATCGTCATCCCGATTTCGCGGCGCTGAATCAGCACGACCGCGAGACGGTCTGGCGGCTCGGTGCGATCCTTCGTGTGGCCGAAGCGCTCGACCGTTCGCACGACGCGCGTATCAGCGACCTGCGCTGCGTGCGCGAGAAAGACGAGATTCACATCAACGTGCGATGTACTCTGCCGTGCGACAACGAAATCGCCGCCGCCGAAGAAAAGCGTGACATGTTTGAGCAGGCATTCAGTTGCACACTGGTCATCGGTCAGAGCACCCCATAGAAACGCCGGGAGCAGTACCACGCCGTTGCTAATTCCTGACCGCCGAAGAGTGCTCTTCTCAAGTCTCACATAACTTTCAGCGAATCGAATTTATCTTTCAACTTTTACTTCAAGCACGGGTGACAATGCATGGTGAAAGCGAACGAAATCGACGGACTTGATTGCGAAGCGGATGTCCTCAGCGGCATCAAGGTAGTGCTGGCAACACGCCTCGCCGAGATGTGCATGCTCCGAGCGAACGCGCTCAACTTTGAAGACATCGAGGGTGTGCACGACATGCGCGTGGCCTCACGCCGTCTACGCAGCGCCATCGGCGATTTCTCCGTCTTCGTCCGTCGACGCGATTTACGACGATTGAAGAAGGGCATCAGAGATGTGGCCGGCGCGCTCGGCGGTGTGCGCGATGAAGACGTAGCGATTGCGGCGCTGGAAAAACTCGCCGGCAAAGCGCCGGCGGAAATCGCGGATGGCATTGAGCGTCTGACCGATGAGCGGCGGCGGGCGCGCGACGAACAGAGGGGCATGCTGCTAAACGCCATCGCTGAAGAAAGACTCGCGAGGATTCAGCAGCGGTGGCACGTCGCGCTCGACGAGGTCACACTTGCTTCGCGCTGGCGTGAAAAGTCCGAACAGACCGGCGCAGGCTTTGACCATCTGATGTTCCGCGACGCTGGTCGCATCATCATCACTGAACGTTGGAACGAACTGGAGTTGCTCAGTTCCGCGCTGTACCGACCTCACGAAACAATCCCGCTTCACGAGATGCGCATCGCGGCGAAGAAGCTGCGCTACGCCATCGAATTATTCGCGCAATGCTGGGGCGATGCGATGATCCCATTCGCGAAAGAGATAGCGTCGATGCAGTCTGCGCTCGGCGAACTCCACGACTGTGATGTCTGGATTGAATGGCTGGGGGAGATGCTCGAGGCGCGAAACGGGGGGCGCGGAAATTCGCGCGCGACTTCACCATCGAACGAAGTTTATCGACAGAATCGTAAGGCCGCCGGCTATCTTCTGCGCCACTTCGCCGGCGAGCGCACGAAGCACTTCCGCGACGCGCTCGCGCAGTGGGGCGAGTGGGAAACGTCAAACTTCGGGACGCGACTCGCCGCTCAATTACAACAACACCTCTCCGCATCGGCGACCGCCGTCGCTGCCAACCAATGAATCGTTGACGAGTGCGTTCTCTTGCTCCGGGCAACAGGGTGTGCGTTAATCCCTGCCTGAAATTGCTGTGCGATGACTAACACAGTGGTGGATAGATTCTACATGTGAGGAGTGGTTTGACGTTGATGCGGGCAATGATTCTCGCCGCCGGTTACGGCACGCGCTTGTGGCCGCTAACCATCGACCGCGCGAAACCGGCGATTCCATTTATGGGTCAGCCGCTGGTCGGGTACGTCGCGGAGTACCTCGCGCGTTTCGGCTGCGATGAAGTGGTGGTTAATCTTCATCATCAAGCGCAGACGGTGCGCGATGCGCTCGGCGACGGACGACATTTTGGTGTGCGGATGCATTACGTTGAAGAGTCGGTCATCCTCGGCACCAGCGGCGCGCTCGACAACGCGCGCCACTTGCTGGACGGCGACACATTCATTGTTATCAACGGAAAAATCGCCACCGACATCGACCTCTCCGAGGCGCTCCGCACGCACCGCGCCGCGAATGCCATCGCCACGCTGATCCTCAAACCGAACCCGCGCCGCGAACGGTTCAGCACCGTGCTGGTCGATGGCGGCCTGCTGCAAGAATTCGGTCCACACCCTCAAACATCATCAGTGTCCGATAACGTCGGCGATGTGCCGTTGATGTTTACCGGAATTCAGATTCTTGAGCCACGCATCTTCTCTTACATTCCGCGAGGCGTCTTTTCGCATTCCACGACGGAGGTATATCCGCAGGCCATCGCGCGGGGCGAGCGCATCGCCGCGCACATCTCCGATGGAATGTGGCACGAGTTGTCGACGATCCGGCGTTACCTTGAAACCAGCATCGAGTTACTCCAGCATGAAGGGCGAGATGTGATTGCCGGTCAAGACTCGCATGTTTCGGTAAGTGCTGATGTGCGCGAAGCCGTGTTGTGGGAGAACGTGATCGTGGATGCCGGCGCGCGCATCCGCCGTGCGGTGATCGGGGCCGGGGTGCATGTCGGCAGCGGTGAAGTCATCGAGAATGCCGTGGTGGTGCGTGCCGAGTTGGTTGAAGGCACTGAGCGTCCGCCGCAGGCTCTCGCCGGAGAGATGCGCGGGGCGAATTTTGTAGCGCCGATAATGGGGTGATAAACTCCTCAGACCGCGCGACGGTCGTGACACCGGCTGATTAGTTACACGTTTCAATCATCCGCGAGTGGTCAAGCCCGGTGCCGAGAATTTTGCCGCCCACGCCTTGTCATCAAATGGTTCAATCGACGCCTACCACATTCAATGCATTCGGTAAGTCTGCGCGCGAGCGGCTCGGTGATTATGTGCTGCGTGCCGGGAGCCGGGCCGAGCTGATTACAGAGTTAACGCCGGATGCTTCGACGCGCGTGTACTTTCGTATTCCGTGGCAGCGCCAGACCGCTGTCGCCGCCGTTTATCCTGAGCCGTTTGACCCGGAAGTTCACCCGTTTCTCGATGTCACGCGACTGTTCGCCGCCGCCGGTCTGCCGATCCCTGAAATCCTGGATGTCGTCGCGTTGCAGGGCATCATCGTGCAGGAGGATTTGGGTGACCGCCAACTGCGGCACGTCTTCGCGACGGCTTCGGTTGAAGAGTCTGAGAGCTACACCGAGCAAGCGATTAGCATTATCGCCGACATCCAGGCCGCCACGTCGCGGGCCACTGAGCGCAACTCAATCGCCAGCCGCCTGGCCTTCGACGAAGCGAAACTGGCCTGGGAACTCGACTACTTCATCAAGCATTACTTCGCGAGCTACCGCCGACAGGCATTGAAGCACAGCGAAGAGGCAGAGTTGCGTGTGGAGATGAACGACCTTGCCGCTGACTTGTCGGCACGCCCACGCGTGCTGTGCCACCGCGACTTTCACTCGTCGAATTTGATGGTTGACCGCGCGGATCATTTGCGTGTCGTCGATTACCAGGACGCGCGGATGGGGCCGGCGACTTACGATCTAGTCTCGCTGCTGCTTGACCGGCAACTTGAGCCTCCATCGCTGGCGGAGGTACGCGAGCGGCGTCTCTACTTTCTTGAAGAGCGTCAGGCACGCGGACTGTCTGCCATCGACCCGGACGATTTTGCACACGAGTTTCGATTGATGGCGGTTCAGCGCTGCCTCAAAGCGGCTGGTACATTCTCTTATCAAACCGCCGTCGCCGGGCGCGGTCATCTGTATGAACAGTTCATCCGCCCGATGCTTCGGATCGTGGTGCAATCGGCGGAGTGGCTCGACCGCTTCCCGGCACTCCAGACACTGTTGCGTGGCGGATTGAGTTGACAATATCTTAAGCCAAAATCTTCATCCGAACATTCATTCAAAGTAGAGAACAGACATCAACATGCAGCAAGTTTACATCAACAAACTTTCGGAGCACGTCGGGTCGGAGGTGACGCTTAAGGGCTGGCTCTACAACATGCGTTCGAGCGGCAAGCTGTTGTTCCCGCAACTGCGCGATGGCACGGGCGTGGTGCAGTGCGTCGTCTTGAAAAAGACGATTGCGCCGGAAATCTGGGAAGCGTTGAAAGGATTGGGGCAGGAGTCGGCGCTATCTGTGCACGGTCAGGTGCGCGTCGATGAGCGCGCTCCCGGCGGTTACGAGATCGACGTGACACACGCCGAAGTCGTGCAGGCGGTCGAAGGGTATCCGATCACTCCGAAAGAGCACGGGACGGAATTCCTGATGGATCACCGTCATCTGTGGCTCCGCTCGCGCCGGCAGCATGCGATTCTGAAGGTGCGTCATACGGTGGTGCGGGCGACGCGCGACTTTCTCGACGACGACGGCTTCACGCTCTGCGACGCCCCCGTTCTGACACCCGCCGCGTGCGAGGGAACGACGACGCTCTTCGAAGTCGATTACTTCGGCGACGAAAAGGCATACCTGACTCAATCCGGACAGCTCTACAACGAAGCGACCGCGGCGGCGTTCGGCAGGGCCTACTGCTTCGGGCCGACCTTCCGCGCCGAGCGTTCTAAGACGCGCCGCCATCTGACCGAGTTCTGGATGGTCGAACCGGAGATGGCTTTCGCAACGCTCGACGACGTGATGGATTTGTGCGAGCGCTTTTTGTCCTATATCGCCGCGCGTGTGCTTGATGAGCGGAGCGAAGAATTGAAAGTCCTCGAACGCGACACGGCCAAGCTGGAAAACATCTCCGCCCCGTTCCCGCGTCTGACTTATGATGAGGCGGTGAAAATCCTGCATGAAGGGCACTTGCGCGGTGAACTGGAGACGCGCTTCGAATGGGGCGGCGACTTCGGCGCGCCGGACGAGACATACATCTCAAGCCGCTTCGATAAACCATTGATGGTTCACAGGTATCCGGCGTCGGTCAAGGCGTTCTACATGGCGCGCGACGCGGAGCGGCCCGAACTGGTGCTGGGCGTCGACGTACTCGCCTCGGAAGGTTATGGCGAGGTGATCGGCGGCGGCGAGCGCGCGACCTCGCTTGAATACCTTGAGGAACAACTTGCGACGCACAACCTGCCGCGCGAAGCATTCGAGTGGTATCTCGATTTGCGACGCTACGGCAGCGTCCCTCACGCCGGCTTCGGGATGGGCATTGAACGCTGTACGGCGTGGATGTGCGGCATTGAGCATGTCCGCGAAACGATTCCATTCCCGCGGATGCTCTACCGTCTCAGGCCGTAGTCGTTCGTTCCGCGATGCAGAATACATCCGGCGCCGAATTGTCAGTACCGTTGCTCCAACCTACACGGAAGTTACAAAACAACAATGGTTGCTAATTCACAAATGGGTCGGGTGTCGGGCGCGACCTCAGAGAGAATCGTCACCATCTTCGGCGGGTCGCGATGTTCGGAGGATTGCGAAGAGTACCGACAGGCGCGCCGCGTCGGGCAGATGCTCGCCGAGTCTGGGTTCACGATCTGCACGGGCGGGTATCTCGGCGTGATGGAGGCGGCCAGTCGCGGGGCGCGCGAACGCGGCGGGCGCGTGCTCGGCATCGTGATGAATCAGTTCAAGTCGGAGCCGAACCGGTATCTGACTGATAAAGTCGCGACCTCGCACTTTTATGAACGACTGCAAAATCTGATTACGCGCTCGGTCGGCTTCGTCGTGCTGCGCGGCGGCATGGGGACGGTGACGGAGTTATCTCTCGTGTGGAACAAAGTCCAGACCGGCGTCATCGGGCCGCGTCCACTGGTGCTGCTCGGCGATTGTTGGCCGCCGGTGGTTGAGGCGTGGCGAAAGAATCTGGTCGTCTCGGCGGAGGATGTCGCGCTGCTCGATTTCGCCGGCACGCCGGAGGATGCGGTGCGTCTGATCATTAACAAGTCAAAGGGAGTCAAGTTATGAACTGTCTGAATTGCGGCGCCGGCTTAATCACCGGCGCGTCTTTTTGCGGCGCGTGCGGGGCGCGCGCCGACGCCGCCACTGTCCAACCAATAAACACCGTTTCACAACCGATGAACGCCGCCGCTCCATCCGGGCATGGCATTCAGATCGACCCGGACGCGCGCGGACAGGGACGCGGCTACAGTTACGAAGTTTTGCACCAGCCCTCATTCGCGCTCGCCGTCATCAAATTGCAATCCGATCAATCGATTCAGGCTGAGGCGGGCGCGATGGTCTCGATGTCGGCCAACGTCGAGTTGCAATCGCAGATGAAAGGCGGATTGTTCGGCGCACTGAAACGGGCGGCGGGCGGCGAGTCGGCGTTCATCTCGACGTTCACGGCGCGCGGCGGTGCGGGCGAAGTGACGCTCGCTCCCGGCGGCCCCGGCGACATCGCGGCCATTGAGATGGGCAATCAAATCTTTTTTGTGCAGTCGAGTTCGTACCTCGCGGGCGATGCCGGGCTGGTCATCGACACGCGCTGGGGCGGCGCGAAAAGTTTCTTCGGCGGCGAGGGACTGTTCGTCCTGCAAGTGAGCGGCACCGGCGTGTTGATGGTTTCTTCTTTCGGCGCGATTCATCGTAAGCGGCTGGAGTCGGGCGAGCGTTATGTCGTCGACACAGGGCACCTGGTCGCGTGGGAAGGGACGACGCAGTACACTCTGCGCCGTGCGGCGGCGGGTTTCTTTCGCAGCATGGTGAGTGGGGAAGGGATTGTGGCGGAGTTCGCCGGGCCGGGCGAAATCCTGATTCAGACGCGCAACCTCGCGGCCTTCGCCGGATTGATGCGACCATTCTTTCCGTCGCAGGGCAGTGGTGGCGGTGGTTTCAATATCGGTGGGTGACGGCGACCACTTCGGATGGTGAATGACGATGAACGAAACTATGATGCAGCACACGCCGGCCACTCAGACCACATTAACCGGCGGTCCGCGCCTGATTGGAGCCGGGCGCAAAGTGAGCATTATCGGGGCGCCGTGTGGATTCGGGGCGAGCATTGCCGGCGTCGACCTCGGCCCGGCGGTGCTGAGAGTCGCGCGTCTGAATCAGCGCATCGCGCAACTCGGCTACGAAGTGCGCGACCTCGGCGACATCCGTCTGGAATGTCCGAAGCAACTCGCATCGCCGCCGGATAAAACCAAATACCTGCGTGAGATTACCGCCGCCTGTCAGCAACTGTGTCGTGAAGTGCTGGGCATCCTGCGTGACGGCGAGATTCCGTTGGTGCTCGGCGGCGACCACTCCATCGCCGTCGGCACGGCATCAGGGGTCGCCTCTTTTTATCACGAGAGAAGTCAGGCCATCGGACTTTTATGGTTCGACGCGCACGCCGATATGAACACGCCGGAGACTTCGCCGACCGGCAACATTCACGGGATGCCGCTCGCGTGCCTGCTCGGGTACGGCGTGCCTGAGCTGACTTACATCGGTGGGTTCGCACCTAAATTTGATCCGCGTTTCTGCGCACACATCGGCGCGCGCGATGTCGACGTGGGCGAGCGTGAGTTGATCCGCCGTTTAGGAATGCGCTTTATCACGATGCGTGAGATCGACGAGCGGGGAATGAGCGCCTGCATGGACGAAGCCATCGCCATCGCGACCAAAGCCCCGGCGGGCTATCACGTCACGCTTGATGTGGATGCGCTGGACCCAGGCGACGCGCCCGGCTCCGGGACAGTCGTCCGCGGCGGTCTGACCTATCGCGAAGCGCATCTGGCGATGGAAAAAATCGCCGAGGCCGGCGGCATGCTCTCATTCGAGGTCGTCGAAATTAACACTGCTCTGGACATCAACAACCGCACTGCACAACTTGGCGTGGAGTTAATTCTTTCCGCGTTGGGTAAAACCATTCTCTAAACTAATCTCTTAACCCTGAACCTCTAAGCCGAAGAATAAAAGCCGCTTGCCTGCGGACGGTAAGTTTGCAACTTAAAGTTTTGTCTGAGCTACAAAGGTGAACAAAAAAATTGTTGTCGGCATGGTTTTTGGCGGTCGCTCCGGCGAACACGAAGTGTCTCTGCGCTCGGCCCGTGCGGTCGTCGAAGGATTGAATCCGGAGTGTTACACAGTCATCCCCATCGCGATCAACAAAGCGGGGAAATGGCTTTCGCCGGCTGAAGCGGCGGAGTTGTTGCCGGTTGAGACCCGTCAGTTATTGCCTAAACATATCACGGGTGGGTCACGCGATGATGTCGCACTGATCGGCGACCCGTCGCACACAGGGTTGGTGAGACTCGGCGGCACAGATTCCAGAGCGCCTCTGGTGCTCGACGTGGTCTTCCCGGTGCTGCACGGGACGTACGGAGAAGACGGCACGATTCAGGGCCTGCTGGAGATGGCCGGCGTGCCTTATGTTGGGTGCGGCGTGTTGGCTTCAAGCTGCGGGATGGACAAAGTCGTGATGAAGGCGCTGTTCCGTGACGCTGGATTGCCGGTCTGTAAATACTTGTGGTTTCTGCGTGGCGAGTGGGAGCGCGACCCCGGCTCTGTCTTGCGGCGCATCGCGAAGGAGATTGGCTATCCATGTTTCGTCAAACCCGCGAACCTCGGTTCCTCGGTCGGCATCTCGAAGGCCGTCGACCGGCGCACGCTACAAGAGGCGATTGACTTGGCGGCTCGCTATGACCGCAAAGTGATTGTTGAGGAAGGCCTGGACGCGCGCGAGATTGAGTGTGCCGTGATCGGCAACGACGAGCCGTTGGCGAGTCTGCCGGGCGAGTACGTCGTACACGACCAGCGGGCGGCGTTTCTCGATTACACGGAAAAGTATTCCTCGACAGGCCACGTGGAATTTATCGTCCCGGCAAAAATGCCTCACAAACTCACGGTGCGAATTCAGAAGATGGCGCAACAAGCTTTCAAATCAGTCGACGGGGCGGGATTCGCGCGCGTCGATTTTTTCGTGCGTCGTGACAACGGCGAGCTTATCATCAACGAATTGAACACCATTCCGGGGCTGACAGAAGTATCTGGCTACCCGAAAATGTGGGCGGCGTCAGGCATGCCTTTTCCGCAAGTGCTCGACCGCTTGATCGAATTGGCACTCGAACGACATCAGGATAAGATTCGCAACACGACGAGTTTATAAGCGACTATTTGATGTAATCAATGAAGAAACTGACCTACCTCGACATTCATTTCGCTAGTCGACAGATTGGGTGAGCAAGCTACTTTGGGGCGCGATAGCCGCGGCGAGTTCGTGCGCTGAGAGAGGAGCGCGCGACACGTACTTCCACCGCTCGCCAACGACCGTCGTGCGCACGATTCATCGGTTGGTAGCCGATAGTGTATTGGTTGCGTAACTCCTCGACGATGCCTTTGAATGCTTCACTGAGTGCCTTGCCGCCAGGCGTCGCGACAAATTTCCCGCCGCTTTTCGCCGCGAAGTTCCGGAGCGCCCCCGCCGATGCCTGCTTGTTAATGGCTGAGGCATCGGTCGGCGACATATCAACTGTATAGATGGTGGCGTTGGCGGCGAGGGCGCTGGCGAGGGCTTTGTCCGATGACGCGCGGCTGCGTGTGTCGGCGCCGTCAGACAGAACGACAATCGCCCGGCGCTTTTCTGGCCGCTGTGAAAGATCGACCGAGGCGCGAACGATGGCGTCGTTTAATACCGTCCATCCTTTGGCCTTGACGTCATAGGCGATGGGCGGAAGGTCGCGGCCCGGCGAGAAATCCTGGAGTCGCTCGACTTTCGTATCGAAGTGATAGATTGCCGCGACATCATCGGCGCGCATGCCGTCGAGGAAATTGATCGCCGCCGCGCGAGCCAGCGAAATCCTCCCCTCCATGCTGCCTGAAGAGTCGAGCAACAGAGCCACCGCGAACGGCGTCTCTTCGGCACTGAACGTCGTAATCTTCTGCTCGCTTTCGTCCTCAAAAACCGTGAAGACCGAGCGCGGAACTCTGTGGACATATTTACCGGCGGCGTCGGTGACGGTCACGTTCAGCACAACCAGGTCGGCACTGACTCGCACCACCTCGTCATCCTGCTGTCGGGCAGGCGCGACGAAAGCGTGTGACAATAAAATTGCGCTGCAAAGGATCACGCCGGCGAGCAGCAGTGAAGAGCGCGACAATAAAATGGCGAGCGCAATTGAGCGGATCGATGAACTCATCACGGCTTCATACTACGGATGTGACGAATCAGGTCGAGCATTTCATTCGCGGTATCAATCACCGAGACCGCGACGACGTGGCGTGAAGTCTTTTCAACGTTCTTTTGCAGCACATCGGCCATCTCCGCCAGTTGCGCGGTGGCCGCGTCGAGTTCGCCGGGCAAATCGACGGGTGTGTCTTTATCCTCCGAGCCTCCGACGTGCCCGCGAACTTTACGCGTCAACTTCTCCAGCCGATCAAGTTTCTTCAGATCATCTACGGCCAGCTTTTGATTGCGCTCGAAAGCGGTGCGGATGTCAACGGCCAGTTGCGCCGCCTCACGCGCTCGCTCCGTGCTTTCCTCGTGAGCCTCTTCGGCGGCCTTGATCGCCACACGGCCACGCATCTCCTCTTCCGGCGACCCGAGCGGCGACACATCACGTCTGCCCGACCTCAATCCCGGCACCGATAGGCCATCGTTCTGCTGAGCGAAAGCAGTTGCCGGCGACAGCAACCAGATAGTTATGATTAGCAGATAGAAACGAACCATAAGACAAACTGTGTCGATCCTGGAGGCGCTTAAGACTCGCCTAAGAAATTAACTTTCAACCTAATCCGTTTGAAGTTTAATGAAGTCGGGTTGCATGCTCAACGCAGTTGGATGCAGTTTAAGTCGAGAATCGTTTTTAGAATGGCAATCAATGTGCGACACGAGCATCTCGGATGCCACCAAATAATTTGGAATCATAACTATACGGCTGATGTGAAATTAAATTGACAAAGGGAAAAACCTCTCGAAACTTGTTTGGAAGAAGCGGACAACTTCAATCCAAGCCAAGAGCAGAGGTGTTTCCCATGCAAAGTATAGACTTTCCGACTCTGTTGACAATTATGTACGTCCTCGTTGATGACTGGTACAAACTCCATGCCCCGCGCTTATTGAAAGGCAAAGTCGGAGCCAAGCCGGTCTTCAGCGATTCGGAAGTCATCACCTTAATGCTGGCGATG
>JALZJL010000011.1 GCA_030859785.1 Acidobacteriota bacterium | reverse complement strand
TGGTTCTTGGCGTGCTCCATCTGGCGCTCGGCCTTGTCGGGATGGTACTGGGAGATGCTGCCAACAACCGTCTCTGGCCTGTGGGTCCGCTAAAGCTGACGTTGGCTGACCATGCGTTAAATCTCATACTTGGGACTGCGTTTCTGGCTGGTGGTCTGTTCACAAAGAAAACTTAAACCACACTTTGGAGGCGGTCACAACTTTCAGGTTGCAAGGACGAGTTCTGTAAGTGACGCAATTGCGCCCACAACTCTGAGCTTTGCAACCTGAAGCCTTGCTCGGAACTACGATCCGTCGCTCAAAAAACCCAACCGTTGATACGCAGTTGTAGACCCCTTCCAATCGAACAGGTCGGGATGGATGAGATGAGCCAAGAGCTCGGTGCCATCCACCACTCTCGGTCCCGGGCGAGCAAAAAAAGAGTTCGCATCCACTGCGTACGCCCGGCCATCGCGGACAGCGGGAAGCTCTGACCAAGCGGGATAGCGGACCAGTTGGCGGGCTTGCTCCATCGACTTCTCCAGATTGAAGCCACACGGGGTAATAATCAGAACTTCAGGCGCCCACTTCACGACATCATCCCAGGAAACGCGTACGGAATCCTTACCCTCGCGTGAAAGCGCATCCTCACCTCCTGCGAGTGTCACCATCTCCGGCACCCAATGGCCGCTGCAATAGACGGGATCCAGCCATTCCATACAGAACACACGAGGTCGGTGTGATAACCTGCTCGTCACTGCCGCTATTTTTCCCAGCCTGGCACGGCCGTTTGCGATTAACTCGTCAGCCTCTTTGGCGCGGCCGGTCGCTTCGCCTAACTCGCGCACATTAGCGAAGATTTGTTCGAGCGAGTTTGGCGTCAACCAGAGGATTCGCGGCTTCTTGGGGAGCAAAATTAGCGCTTGCGATATTTCAGTCCCTGAGGGCGCGCAGACTTGACACAAGTCCTGCGTCAGGATCAAGTCCGGCGCGAGTTCTTGCAAGAGTTTCTCATCCACTTGGTAAAGGCTGTGTCCTGCTCGCATACGCTCCGCGACCGCCACATCGATCTCCCGTTGATTCATGGTTTCTATGGGGAGGGCACTGCGAACGACGACAGGCTTTCCTTCAATCTCCACCGGGTAGTCACACTCGTGGGTGATTCCTACGAGCTGATCAGTCAATCCCAAAGCGCAGGCTATCTCAGTAGCGGAAGGCAGAAACGAAACGATCTGTTGTGATTTCATCTTTTATATCCTTATGCCGACTGTGGCTGAACCGGTACTAAGCCGGGAAAGACACTTATCATGCTGGCAATAAATCACGGAACCAGAAAGAGTTTCTTGAAACAGTTACGCCGATAGAAAACTTTACCGGCTCTGTGAAAATCGGTCCATCAAAGACAAAGGAATGAAACTCTCCGTTCTCGCCACATGGATCAACATCGTCGGGAAGTGATGAAAGGAAAGCGTCATCAATTATTCTTCCCGCAAACGATCGGTCGAGCGCGTTTGAGTTCACACACGTGACGACCGCCTTGAATCCTAATTCGATAAACTCTTTAATGAAGCGGGACGTGTCACGCTTCCACACGGGGAAAAGGCCGCGCATATGGTGCCTCGCGAGGAACTGCTCGCGGTAGGCTCTGATATCTTCAAGAAAGAGATCACCAAATACTATCGAATCTATTCCCTTCCCACGGTACACTGAAAATGCTTCGCCCATCTTCGCCTCATACTCTTCGTTGGTCGCGTCTTTCGAGATGAGAACCTGATGAAGCGGCAGCCTCAGGCTGGTCGCCTGCTTTTCGAGTAACACCCGCCGCACCCCATGCATACTAATCCGGTCGTAGTCTCGCGTAACAGTTGTTAGCAGCGCAGCGACGCGATGGCTTTGCGCCCTTTGAATCTCGTAGAGCGCAAGACAGCTATCTTTGCCACCACTCCACGACATCAATGCAGTAGCGTTAACCATGTCACCAGCATTTGATAGTGACGGTATCTCGTGACTCATCGCAGGGTAGGGCAAAGTCTTTCCAATAGAGTCTTTTTCCCCCTGGTAAAATTAGAAGCTGAGCGAAGCGCCTGCCCGACCTGTCCGCCCCGGCGTACGAAAGCCGCTTTCAAAATTGTCGCGGTTGAAAAGATTGTCCACGTAGCCAAAGAAACGTAAACGTCGCTGCTCAGTCAGCGGCAATTCGTAACTCGCGCCGAGATCCGCCTTGATTAAACTCTTGAACCGATAGACGAGTGGGAAGACTGGCGCAAGGTAATCGCTTGTTCCCGTCAGATCAAAGTTGAGGAACGCGCGCCGTCCAATGCGTTGAGTGACGACGGCAGAGAATTGGTGATCGGGAATAACGAGCGAGCTAATGACGCCGCTACCGCTGATTTGCGGCGCGCGTTGGTCGCTGTTCGTATATGTGTAACTGACGAAAACATTAAGCGCACGAGTGGGAGAGGCCGTTGCGCTTAGTTCAAGCCCGCGCGCGAGCCCCCCGCCCGTATTTAAGAAGCCGAAGAAGCGACCGAACGGATCCGTTTGAGGATTGATCCTGCCTGAGAAATCGAAGCCAATTACTTCCTGAAGCCGTGTATAAAAATAGGTGGCAGACAATCGCAGACGATTATTTGCGAGAGATTGATCGATTCCTGCATCGGCCGCGATCGAACGCTCAGGACGAAGGCGTGGATCGCCTAGCGGCGAGAAGAAGCCGCCAAAGAACGATGTCCCGAATCGTTCGAATAGTGAGGGCGCGCGATAACCGTTGCCGACGTGCGCGCGCAGCTTTGTATTTGTGGCGCGGACAAAATAAGCAATTGAGCCGTCTCCAGTGTAGGCATTGGTCGGCGATCCAAATGCGATTCCGGTGTAAGGCGCGCCCGCGGTTGGAGTAAATCTCGGATTGTTCAGTGAAAAGAACTGAGCTCGAAAGGCCGCCGAGAGCTGCAAGCGATCTTCCAACAACCGCAATTGATCCTGCACAAACAACGTGTGGCTACGCTCGACAACATTCGTCGAGGAGTTGCTGGCAGGATCGAACGAAAACGAGTGATTCACAAATTCCACGTTTTCGAATTCATAACCGGCATTGACGAAGTTGTATTCTCCCGCGCGAAAATCCGTGCGCGCGTTAAGCGTCTGTACGCGACCATCGGCGTCGGTGCGTGTCGAGCCTCCGAATGGTTGAAAGCCCACTCCGCTTGGCCCGTTGCGATTTGAGCGGCTCGTGGCAAGCCCTTGATAAGAGATAGTGTAGCCGAACGCTTCGACCGGACGTTGCCCGAAAGTAATGGCGCCGTTAAAGAAACGACTGGCTGCTGAAGCGTCCGGGTCATTTGCATCGGGAATAAACGTTGCTCCGTCGAGCTGTAATTGTCCCACGGGTACGCCCATTTCGAAACGTCGCAGCTCCGCGGGTGAAAGCGGCACAGCATTAACAATCTTTGTCGTGGCTGGAAACATGCCGATGACGCTGGGGTTACTGTTCAGTTGCACAAAAGACGTTCCTGCGTAGATGCGTCCGGAGAGTGTAGTGGTTGGTGACAAGCGTAAGACAACGCGTCCCTGACCGCTCGAATTGCGTGCCGCATCATCACGGTCAATACCGCGCGCGACGTTTAGATAAGTTGCTCCGGCGCTGTAAATAAAACGACTCGTGCCGCCCGCTATCTGCGCCCGCCCGCGAAATAGTCCCAGTCCACCCCCTTCGAGCAAGACATTGCCGTGAGTTGGGCCGCCACCTTGATCGGTTACAATGTTGACGACAGCGCCGATGGCGTTTGTGCCGTAGAGCGATGATCCTGATCCGCGAAGAATTTCGATGCGGTCAAGATTGGTAACGACGAAGTCGCTCAAAAAGCCCGTTGCGTCGCCGGTGGTAGCGTCCACGAAACGGATGCCGTCAATCAACACTGCCGTATCTTGATTGCGCAAGCCGCGGGCTTTGATGGAAACGAGCCTGCCAGGGCCCCCGAGTTGCTGAACGCGCAATCCCGGCACAGTGCGCAAAGCGTCGGTGACCGCAGATTCATCGCGCTCTTCTATCTCGCGCGCGTCCACGACCGAAACCGCTTTGGAGACTTCATCAACCGGTTGCGCCGTACCTTGCGCGGTGACGATGACTTGCTCACTAACACCCGCAAGCGGTAATGAAATATCAAGCGACGTGTTGGCATTCCGCTCAACGCGCAGAACGTGGGTGGCCGCGCGCGCGAAGCCAGTTGCTTCGGCTTCGATCAAATACTCGCCCGGCGCGAGTAGTTCGAAGTGACAGGCGCCCGTGCGATCAGTGAGGCCGTTGATTCGAATGCGACTGTCGCGGGTATAGAGAGTGACCTCCGCGTTTGGCAGAATCGAGCCTTGCGGATCCGTTACGCGCACTTTGATTTGTGATCCGCCCGCGCTGTTTTGCGCGAAAACCTCACTTGGAAAAGAACTGAATAGAAACAGCAGAGCTAAAATGCTGAGTGGCTTGTTCCTGAACTGAAAATGTTTCGTTCGATCGTTTTGTGGTTTCATTTGTAGAGTCTCCTGCCCGTCGCAGTGCCAGCTTTACGAAAGAGCAGCGGCATGGTCTCCTGACTCGCGACGTGAAAAGCAAGGATGAAGGCGGAAGTAGGAAGGTTGAATAATCTACCCTTCTTCTTCAGCAGTCTTCGCTCGTTGCCGACCACTCACATGCGCCTTCCCAGGTTCTCGGGAAGCTGGCGGTACAGCGAAGGGCATTCATCCTTCATCCTTCATCCTTCATCCTTCCGCCTTCGTCCTTTGTTCCCCAGTGGCTGAAAGCACGCGTTGTCGTCGCCTACAGTTGCGCGGGCAGTGGCGGATTTTGACCGCCTTCCCTTGAGCCGTCACTCGGGTTGATTGAGAGAAAGAGCAGGCAAGATGCCTGCGCTCCCAGGTTGTTTTCAGGTTGCTTCTGGGTTACCGGCGCGCTTCATGCGCCGGAGTGATTCGTGGCGCGCCTGAAAGCGGGTGCGCATCCACTAAAACCTTGATCTCCAAAACCTCGCTTAAGAGTTCTTCCGTCAAAACCTCGCGGGGCTTCCCGTCGGCGATCAT
>JALZJL010000002.1 GCA_030859785.1 Acidobacteriota bacterium | reverse complement strand
CCCCGTCTATCAGGCCGGCACGCTGTCCGGCAACCCGCTGGCGATGACCGCCGGACTGGTCACGTTGCGCCGTCTGCGCGATGCCTCGCTCTACGAACAACTGGAACGCGCCGGGGCACGGCTCGTCGCCGGGATGACCGAGGCCGCGCGCGAGACAGGCACCGTGACGACGACGAATCGCGCCGGTTCAATGTGGACATCATTTTTCAACGACCGCGCGGTGACCGACTGGGCGACTGCTTCGATGAGTGACCGCGCAACGTATGGCAAGTTCTTTCACGCGATGCTCGGTGCGGGCGTATATCTCGCCCCGTCGCAGTTCGAGGCCGGCTTCATCAGCATCAGACACACCGATGACATCATCGACCGCACCATCGAAGCGGCACGTCATGCGTTCGCGTCAGTTAAGGATTGAAAAATACGTATGCGTTCAGCCATCAGCGATCAGCTAAAACAAAGGCGAGCGCGTGGGCGCGTTCGCTGAACACGGTGCGCAACTCAATGACCGGCGCGGCGCATGACTAGCTGAATGCTGAATGCTATTTAATTCGTCATCCTTAAATCCTTCGTCCGGCCCGCCGCCGCGCCGCTGTCGCCTAATTCACCAACATTTAAAGGCATATCGATCTGGAAGAGCGTCCCCTTGTCAGGAGCGCTCTCGACCGCAATCCGACCGCCGTGCTGGTCGATGATCTGCTTGGCGATGGCGAGCCCGAGGCCGGTGCCGCGTTTCTTGGTAGTGAAGAACGGCTCGAAGATACGCGCCCGCGTCGGTTTGTCCATGCCGCTGCCGAGGTCTGCGATGGTGATGCGCGCGAACTGTGTGGGGCGCGTCACCCCGTCGTGGCGGTGATCGCGCAGGCTGCCCGCGACGTGCTCGGTCGTGACCGTCACCGGCGAGCCGGGAGCGCTCGCGTCGACGGCGTTGGCGAGGAGGTTGAGAAAGACCTGGCGCATCTGATCCTCGTCGCACTCGATGATAATCGGCTCGGCGCCGTAATGCTTTTCGACGGGCGTTCCCTTCTCCTTCACTTTGTCGGCGACGAGATCAAGGCTCCCATCAAGCAACGCGCGGACATCCGTCGGCTCCAGCGAAAGTTGGCGGCGACGCGAAAACTGCGTCACATCCGAAGTCAGTTTGCTCAAGTGATCGATGCCGCGGTCGACCAGGTCGATGGTCGAAATCGCCTCCGGGTCTTGTGACATATCGCGCAGCATCGCGACGCCGAGGCGGATGCTGCCGAGCGGGTTTTTAATTTCGTGTGCGACCTGCGCCGTCGCCTGGCCGACCGCCGCGAGCGATTCCTGGCGCCGCGACACGACTTCGGCCTCAGCCGCTTCGGTCGCGTCCACCAACGTGATGATCTGGCCGCGACCGGCGCCAATCTCCACCGGCGAGACGTACACATCAAACGTGCTCTGGTCGCCGTTCGGGCCTTGCAGCAACAGCCAGCGACCGCGATATGTCGGGCGCTCGACGGGGATGTTGATGGCCGCGGCGAGCATCTTGCCCGCTTCCGGGGTGGCAACCTGGTCATGGATCGAGCCGCCGAGCGTCGCACCGGGGAAGACATCGAGGAAGGCGGCGTTGACGCTCCGAATCCGACCGTCCTGATCGACGGCGGCGACGCCGCTGACCATGCCTTCGAGCATCTGTGTGCTGAACTGCCGCTCGCGGCGTAGTTCAATGAGGCTGGCGCGAATCTGTCGGAAGCGGCGCTGTACCTCCCACCCGGTCGCCGCGGTGACGATGAGGCCGGTCAGCACGGCGACCGCGGTCAGCGATTGGATGCGTTCGGTGGCCGCACGCTCCTCGGCCTCGATGATCTCCGGAATCTCTTCCTGCTCGCGACTGGTTTCGCGGAGGAAGTCGTCGACTTCGGCTTTGATCTTTTGAAACTGTGCGAAGCCATTGAGCGAGTACTCGTCGGGACTGTTCGACATCTCAAGGAACGCGGTCACGTCGTTTCGCAGCGCGCTCCCGCGTTCGGTCTGCGCGACCCGCAGGCGCTCAAACAGTGTCAGCGCATCCCTGACTTCCTGCCGCGCATTGCGCAATCGCAGGTCGAAGGGCAGGCGGATGGCTCCGCTCGATTCGGAGCGAGCGCGTGCCCGCGCCTCGTTGTCGAGGCTGCTCAGTGCGATCTGCAACAGTAAGAGATTTTTGAGGTTGCCCGCGCTCTGCCGTTCGAGGTTCAGCGCCCGGCCACTGACCCGCTGCAACTGCTTCACGCTGAGGACGCCAAGCCCAATAATCAGGATCATCAGCAACGCGAAGCCGATCAACAACGGACTCAGCGCGGGCGCGAGCGAAAGGCGCTCGGTGGCTGAGGGCGGCTGGCTGCGTGTGAAGCGACCACGCAGCAGCGAGGGCGGGAACCGCACGCCGCGCCGCGCCGCACGCGTGCGACTATAGACGACCCGCCCGCTCTCCTCGCGCTCATCCTCCGCCTTTGGTTGCTCTTCTTCAATCATGGATTGGTTCGACACCCGCGTCTGTCAGGTCAGCATCTCAACATGCGCCACAGGCTCTCGGACAGTTTTGAGTTTTCAGCTCAAAACTGAAAACTGAAAACTGTTTTGCCTTCCTACTTAGCATCCATCCAATTGTCGCCGATGCCGACTTCGACTTTCAACGGAACATCAAGTTCGACCGCCGATTCCATCTCGCGCTTCAACAGCGCGGCGACCCGCTCGGTTTCCTCCGTCGGGGCTTCAATCAGTAATTCATCATGCACCTGCATCACCATCCGCGCGCGCAAATTCTCGCGCCGCAACGCCTCGTCGACTTTCAACATCGCAATCTTCACGATGTCACTCGCTGTCCCTTGGATTGGCATATTAATGGCCTCACGTTCGGCGCGCGCGCGTACTTGTCCGTTGCGGTCGTTGATGGTTGGGAGCGGGCGGATGCGTCCATAGATCGAGCGCATCAAACCGTCTCGCCGCGCCTGCTCCGGCACTTCGTCCATGAAGCGGCGGACGCCGGTGTAGGTTTTGTAAAAATCATCGATGACCTGCTTCGCCTCTTTGCGCGAAATGCCGACGCGCTGCGACAGGCCGAACGGCTCGACTGCATAGGCAATCGCGAAGTTAACGATCTTCGCGAAGCGACGCTTCTCCTTCAACTCCTCCGGCGTCTTCGCGCCGAAGACAAGCCGCGCGGTGCGGGCGTGGATATCTTCGCCCTTCTGAAATGCGTCGAGCATCAATTCGTCGCGCGTGATGTGCGCGAGCAGGCGTAGTTCAAGTTGCGAATAATCCGCCGCGACGAACTTGTGGCCCGCTTCGGGGACGAACGCACGACGGATGCGCCGGCCAAGCTCGGTGCGGTTCGGAATATTTTGTAAGTTCGGTTCCGAACTACTCAGTCTTCCGGTCGCCGTCACGGTTTGGTTAAGCTGACTGTGGATGCGTCCGTCGGGGCCGAGTTGCTGCGGCAGCGCGTCGGTGTAGACTGTCTTCAGCTTATCAAGCTCGCGGTACTCGATGATGAGTCGCGGCAATTCGTACTTCTGTGCCAGTTCATCAAGCACCGCGCGACTGGTCGAGACCTGGCCGGTCGAAGTCTTTCTGCCGGAACTGATGTTCAACTCTTCCAGGACTTCACCGACCTGCTTCGGCGAACTGATTTTGAACTCGCGCCCGGCAAGCTTGTGAATCTGCTCGGTCAGCTTCGCGAGTTCGCTGCCGAATAATTCCGACAACCCTCCGAGCACCGACGTGTCGACGCGCAATCCCGCCTGCTCCATCCGGTAGAGCAACGGCGCGAGCGGCAGTTCCATCTCGGTGTAAATCGACTCCAGCCCTTGTTCGAGAACGCGCCCGTGCAGCACGTCGGCGACCTGCGCGGTGTAGTCGGCGGTTTCGGCGGTGCGCCATTGTGTTTCAGTCCAACTCGCATCGGGCGGCTCCGTCCAACCGTCCGCGCCGATTGCCTCGCGCGCCAAATCGCTCAACTCATAACGACTGCGGATCGGGTCAATTAGATAAGCCGCGAGCAGCGTGTCATCGGTGACGCCTTCAAGCTCGACCTCCAGCGGCGCGAGCAGTGCGGTCGCGCGCTTCAAATCGTGAACGGACTTGGCGAGGAGACCGTTGGCGAGCACGTCGCGCAGTAACCCGACGGCGTGATCGCGTCCGCCCTTGAACTCGTCAAAGTCGATAAAGGCGGACGTGTGCGGCGCGGATGAGATGGCGATGCCGGAAGCGGTTGTCGGCTCGCGCGATGCGCTGTGCTGCTCGCCCGCCCCGGCGGGAGCCGAAGCGGTCGACGCGGCGATGGCGAACGCCCAGTGTTCGGCTTCCCATAATTTGCGGACTAGCGATTCAAGTTCGGCGCTCTTCGTCAGCTTGCGGTAATTGCGCGATACGGGGCCGCCTTCGACATGCGCCGCCGCGTCGGCAAACTCGCGCGTCAACGATTGAAATTCAAGCTCGCGAAAGAGTGTGTATGCGGCGGCGCGATCCGGCGTCCGGTGTCTGATTCGTTCGAGGTCGAGTTCAATCGAAACGTCGGTCTTGATCGTCGCCAAATCCTTCGACTGGCGAATGATGTCGGCGTTATCGCGCAGAGCTTCACGGTAGGTTTTATGCTTGACCTGTTCCCAATGCTCCAGCGCGTGCTCGATTGAGCCGAGTTGTTTGACGATTTGCACCGCGCCCTTCGCACCAATGCCGGGCGCGCCCGGAATGTTGTCAACCGCGTCGCCCATCAAACCGAGCAGATCAATAATCTGCGTTGGCGGAACGCCGAACTTGGCCTCGACCCATTCTTCGTCGCACCATTCGATGGGCGGCACAGGCTCTTTGCGCTTCACGTTCTGCGAGTTCTGACGCATGCAAATAATCAGCGGGTCGCGCACCAGTTGGCACATGTCCTTGTCGTTCGAAACGATCACCGCTTGCAAGCCTTTCGCCGCCGCCTGAACCGCGAGTGTGCCGATCACGTCATCAGCCTCGAAGCCGGGCACGTTCAGCATCGGGATGCTGAACACATCGCATACACGTTTGATGAAAGGAATTTGCGACTGCAACTCGTCGGGCATCTCGGCGCGGTTCGCCTTGTAGTCGGCGTATGAGTCGTGGCGAAATGTCGGCACTCCCGACTCGAAGATGGCGGTGATGTAATGCGGCTTTTCGTCGGCGAGCAGTTTGCGCAACATGTTGGTGAACACGAAGACGGCCTGCGTGACCTGCCCGCGGCTGTTGGTCAGCGGTTCGACGCGCCCACTCATCGGCGCAAAGAACGCGCGGAAGATGTGCGACATCGAGTCGATCAGGAAAACCCGCTCGGTCGGCTCCGTCAGCGGCGAGGACTTTTTCGGTGGCATAGTCAATCTTAGCGTGACAGGCGACAAGATAATTGCGGATTGGATGAAGCAATCACAAGCATCGCGACTTCGTTTTCTAATCTGCAATCCGCAATCGTGGGAGCATTGTCCTGTCACCCGTCACTTTATATTATGTATCCAAGCAAAAGTCTTTCGATAAAGAGTAAACAAAAGCCCCTGTCATGACTTGTTTTCACTTTTGCCTTTTACCTTTTTACTTTTGCCTTTCTACTTAAAAGGCTGCCGCGCCCGCTTCGGCGACCGCATGATCCTGCTCGCCGGAGCCGCCGCTGACGCCAATGGCGCCAACCACTTTGCCGTCGCGCTTGAGTGGAATACCGCCCGCGAAGATCATGATTCGCCCGTCGTTTGAGGCGTGGATGCCGAAGAACTGGCCGCCGGATTGAGAGTGTTCGGCGAGGTCTTTGGTCGCGATGTCGAAGGCACGCGACGTGTACGCCTTCTTAATCGAGATGTCGATGCTGCCGATCCACGCATTGTCCATCCGCACATGCGCGACGAGGTTACCGCCCGCGTCGGCGACCGCGATGTTCATTGGCTGGCCCACCTCGCCCGCCTTCTTCTCCGCCGCCGCGATGATCCGGCGCGCGTCGTTAAGTGTCACCATCATGGTTTGCTCCTTAATGTTTAATTGAATTTGCTGTGCCGTTGATTTTGCGGATTGTACCTTTCGCGCGGCAGACCGGCAATCACTCGCTTCCAAAGTTTTGATACTTGCGCGGGGAAGGGCGTTTTTCGTGAGCGACGCGAAACTGCAACTGACGATGTGGCACCAGCCAGGAGGTGGTGACCAGCTACAGCGTGGCCGGCGACGGGACATGGAGTCAGGTGACGACGCCGGACGGAGTGACGCACAAGGAGTTGTTTCACACCACAGGATGGCAGACCGGATTGGCGTATCAGACGGAAGTGTGGTCGGGCGGGGAGCGCCGCAAGTGGACTACTACCGCCTGGACGCAGGATAACACCGGCGTTGAGTACCAGATGAACCCGCGCCCGTACGACATCAGCATCTACGACGAAGCGGGCAATCGCCGCCGCACCGACATCACGTATACATCGTATGGGCTGCCTTATGAAATACGAGAGTATTCCGCAGACGGCAGCGGCTACGGCGGCTTCCTGCGGCGCACGTACACTGATTACCGCTTCGACCAGGCCTTCATTGACCGTCGGATCATCGGCCTGCCCAGTGTGCGGCAAGTCTTTGATGAAAACAACGCGCTCGTCTCGAAGGTGGATTACTATTACGACTGGGGGAGTGATTTTCTAACCGGGTTGCCGCAGGCGGCGACGCAGCACGACGACGCCAACTATGGCGCTGGATTCATCGTCGGGCGTGGCAACCTGGTGTCGGAAAGACGCTACGACATCAACTACCCGAACGATTACACCAGGGCCTCGGACAGCTACCGGAAATACAATGTGACGGGTTCGGTCGCCATCCTCATGGACCACTACTTCCGCTCCACCAGACTTTCCTATGCTGACTCGTTCTCGGACGGCGTGGGACGTAACACCTCCGCCTATCCGACGACGATCACCGACCCGGACAACTTTTCGTCGACCGCGCAATACAACTATGACACCGGAGCGGTGACGCGCAGCCAGGACCCGAAAGGTGCGGTCGAGACACGCAACTATTATCCGGATGGGCGCGTCGAGCAGGTGACAAATCAGACGAACGGCGCGTATACGAGATGGGTGTATCCCGCAGCACATCACTATGCGGTCAGCTATACGATGGTGCAGGCGGGTGCGAGTGAAGTCGTCTCGGTGCAATTTTACGACAGCGCGGGGCGGGTGCGCGCGATGCGGACTGAACTGCCGGGCAGCGTGGGCGGCTACCGTGGTATCCACTACATGAATGATGTCATGGGGCGGCGGACGTGGGCCACGAATCCGACCGAGATCGACGGCAGTTGGTACACGAGAGGTGACGATGCGATGCCCGGTTACTTTCCAAACGGCTGGAACTGAACGAAGCAGGACTACGACTGGCAAAGTCGTCCGACCGTGACCACCAACCCGGACGGTTCGACGACGGAAACCAGCTACAGCGGCTGTGGCTGTGTGGGCAGTGAGCAGGTCACGACCAGAGACGAGCGCGGTCGGCGTAAGCGTTACAGCAAAGACACGCTCGGCCGGCTGGTCAGGACGGAGGAGTTGAACTGGGACACGAGCGTCTACGCGACGGCCTATCAATCCTATAACGCGCGTGACCAACTGACGCAGATCAATCATCAGGGGCAGCTCAGAACGATGGAGTATGATGGGCACGGACGGTTGTCGCGGCGCACCACGCCGGAGCAGGGCGCCACGACTTACGCCTACAACCTCGATGACACACTGTCGCAGACGGTGGATGCGCGCGGTGCCAGTTCGACCTACAGCTATAACGGACGGCATCTGGTGACGGGCATCAGCTACGGCGTCCCGGCAGGTGTGGCGGCGACACCCAATGTGTCGTTCGGCTATGACTCGGCAGGCAACCGCACATCGATGACGGACGGCTTAGGGTCGGTGACGTACAGCTATAACACGCTGTCGCGCCTGCAATGGGAAGAGCGGACATTCACCGGCGTCGGCACATTCCGCCTCAGCTACACGTACAATCTGGCGGGGCAACTGACATCGATGACGAATCCGTGGGGCGTGCAGGTCGGCTACCAGTATGACCACACCGGGCTGCTGCGCGGGGTGACGGGCGCGGGCTATGGCGGCGTCACCAGCTACGCGAGCAACTTGCAATACCGCGCTTCGGGTGCGATCAAAGCACTGACGTATGGCAACGGACGCCAGTTATCGATGAGCTATGACACACGGCAACGGCTCAGCAGATGGCATGTCGCCGGGGTGACGGGTTCCGACTATGCGTACAACTATGCGGGCTGGCCGGTGAGTGAGAACACGGGCCGGGTGGTGTTCGCCGATAATCTGTATGACAACACACTTGACCGCTCTTACGAGTATGACCAGGTGGGCCGCTTGATCGTCGCCCACACGGGAGTCGAGGCGCGCACGCACAATACGGGTCAGAGTCAGAGCGGCGCGCTCGGCCCCTACTCGCAGCACTACGGCTACGATCAGTGGGGCAACATCAACTATCGCGCTGGGTGGGGCGGGTGGCATCCCAGCTACAGCATCACTCATGTCAACAATCAGGTGCAGGTCGGACGGCGCTACGACGCGGCCGGTCACTTCATCGACGACCTGTGGGGCAACATCTTCCAGTACGATGCGACGGGGCAGCAGATAGGGCGAGCGCATCTAATTTCTTAGCACTTGCAGCAGGTAGTCATGTGTAATAGTCACGACTTCATCTGACAGATGTGAGATAGCGGTGCTGTACCCCTAAGCCGGGAAAGACCGTTTTTGTCGTAACATAGCGCATCTTTCATTTTGGACGATGCGCTATGAACATTCAACA
>JALZJL010000422.1 GCA_030859785.1 Acidobacteriota bacterium | reverse complement strand
TTCCCAATTTGTGGGGTGCGGCGGCGGTGTTGGTGGCGCGCGAGATGAACTTTGCGATCTGGTGGACGGCGCAGCAGACGATCATCATGCAGCGCACCGACGACCGCTACGCGGGGCGCGTCTTCGCCTCCTACGAAACGCTGACGACGCTGATGATGGTCGGCGCGATATACGTGTCAGGATTGGCGGCGGACATCTACGACATCCGCGTGGTGGCGGCAGTCGGGGGTGCGATCATCACACTGTCAGGACTGACGTGGTTTGTGCTGCGTCGGTCGCAACGATCTGACGAACTTCCGCGCCGTGGGCGGAGCGAGTCCGAAGCCGAAGAGTCCTCGATGTGAACGATGCTCAACCTTAAGATGATCGGCGGCTTGATATAATTAGGCACCTATAGACTTCAACAAAAAGCATGAGCCACGAATGACACGGATGACACAAATGAAATACGACCGGAAAGGCATGTCAACCGTTTCATCGCTCTCATTGCTCCTCGTGATCGCTGCCAATGAATTGATTCGTGCGATTCGTGGCTGAACTGTTTTTCTTAAAAGCTATAGTCAAACAAGAATAATGACGACGCTCTATTGCGCACAGTGGATGTTGCCGGTGGTGACTGCGACGATTGATGACGGCGCAGTGGTGGTTGAAGGATCGATGATTGTCGCCACAGGCGCGCGACTTGAACTCGTCAAACAATTTCCCGAAGCCGAGGTACGCGACTTCAGAGAGGCGGCGATTCTGCCCGGCCTCATCAACGCACATTCTCACCTGGAGCTGACGGCGCTCAGAAACTATCTCGATCCTGAAGAGCACGACTTTTTCGCGTGGCTGCGAAAGCTGACCGCGGCGCGACTTGAACGGATGACGCCGGACGATTTATACGTGTCGGCGGCGTGGGGCGCGGTGGAAGCGGCGCGCGCCGGCGTGACATGCGTCGGTGACGCGAGCGATGCGACGCGGACGAGCCTCGCGGCGGTGCGCGATGTTGGATTGCGCGGCACGGTCTATCAGGAAGTCTTCGGCCCCGATGCGCGGTTGGCACGCGAACAATTTGAAAAGCTTCGCGACAAAGTTGACGAGTTGCGCGGTGCAGGGAATGAACGTGTGCGCCTCGGCATTTCGCCTCACGCGCCCTACACGGTGAGCGCGCCGCTGCTTGAACTCGTCACCGATTACGCCCTCGCGGAAAATCTGTCGGTGATGATGCACGCGGCGGAATCAGTCGCCGAGACGCAGTTAATGCGTGACGGTACAGGCCCCTTCGCCGAAGGACTCGCGCAGCGCGGCATCGATTGGCGTGCGCCCGGCGTAACGACGATTCAGTATCTCGCGCATCTCGGTGTACTCCGCGCGCGCCCCTTGCTGGCGCACTGCATCGCGGTCGACGAAGTGGACGTTGTGACGCTCAAAGATGAAGGCGCGCGTGTCGCGCATTGTCCGAAGTCAAACGCCAAGTTCGGGCATGGTCGCGCGCCTTATGAAGCATTCCTGCGCCACGACCTCGCGGTCGGCTTTGGCAGCGATTCAGTGGCGAGCAACAACACCTGTGACATGCTCGAAGAAGCCCGCTTCGCGACGCTGCTCGCGCGCGCGTCCAACGGCGAAACGATGACCGGACGCATGGTCGATGCGGGCGACGCTCTGCGCACCGCGACTGTCGGTGGCGCGCGTGCGCTCGGCCTCGAAACTCAAACCGGTGCACTTGCCGCCGGGATGCAGGCCGACCTAACCATCGTCTCGCTCGCCGGCGCGCATCAGTTGCCCGTCTACGACCCGGCGACGGCGCTCGTCTTCGCGTCTTCGGGTCGCGACGTGTTGCTGACGATGGTCGCCGGAAAGGAAGTCTTTCGCGACGGGCACGTTGTCAACGTTGATGAGAAGCGCCTGCGTGCGCGGATGAAAGAGATCGGGCGGAAGTTGGCGGGCGGTTGAAGAATACTCGAAGCATGAGGCAAGGGGGTTCATCAGTTTTCCGCGAAGACGTTACGTGAAGCAGTTTGGCGCTTAGATCGTTGCTTCTCGATTGCGCGTTAATCTGACAAATTAGCAGCGCACTGACGCTTAACAGGCAAATGATTCTTCTCTGTCGCATCGCTATTTCCTTGCTCAGAACTTTCCTTCAACAAAGGTCTGAGCCGCACTTGGGTTTTGAGGAGATGCAGTAATCTCTGCGGTCTGGCGTAGAGCGTCGGGGATATTGTAAGTGCAGTTCGTGCGGCGACTGCGGCCAGCCCCCACTCCCCCTGCTTTGCTAACCTCTCTGAGAGTTGATACAGGTGATGTCCGACTGTCCAGCAATGCTCCACATAGCCGGCCCAACGCAACAACGACGCTAACTTGATCCAACTCCGTAATCTGCCCAGGTGCTTCTTGCGCGGAGGGTGAAGTGCCTTGTGGTAAATGCGCAGGTAGTCTTGGGCCATCCGCTCCATGCTGAACTGCTCACGCATGTGTCGAACGCTCTCTTCGCGCCGCCACTGCATCCGTTCCGTATCGCGTAGCGTGTCGATAACTAAACTCGTCAGTTGCTCAGGCTCCATCTCAAACGGGTACAAAAGGCCGCCGTGCTCCGGGGCGACACATTCATTAACACCGCGTACATCCGGGGCAATGACCGGGCAACCACATGCTTGAGCCTCCAGCAGCGTCAACGGAAGACCTTCAAAGCTGGAAGTGGATATAACACATCCTCCACTGGCCGCTACTTGTCGAAAGAAGTCGGGCATCTGCTCCATCGGCAGTGCGCCCCAAAATTCAGCAATTGGAAGCAGTGCGCGTGCGGCATCAGGGAGAACCTCCGCAACTTGTTGCGGGCCGTATGATTCGACAAGCTGAAGGCGCACACCTGCATTGTGCAGAGCGGGGGCGATGGCTGCGAGTTTGTCAATTCGCTTCTGTTCGACGTCGGTCCCGCGCCCCACCCATGCCACAATCGGTGATGAAGCTGAGACAGCCTTATCACCCGGTTTAAACTTGTCGATGTTAATACCGTTCAGTACTTCATGGATGAAAACATCGGTGACTGCTTGTTGATCCCGAGCCTGCCATTTGCAGCAACTGGTAAATGCATCGCAATTGGCTGAGGTCCAGGTGAGAGCGGTTCGCCCGTGTGACGTAAGAACTAACTTGGCTCCGACGCCACGAACCGCCGCGATGCCGGTGTGCCAGTCGGTACTGTTTGCGTGAACCACATCGAAGCCACGAGATTCAATCAACTTCAGACAATCGGTTAGGTCGCCAAAGTGAACCGCGCCATCCGCGGGTAGATATTGCTCCATCGGTCCATGATTGAAGAAGAAGATTTCGCACTGATGACCGTGGGACTTCAAGGCCGACGCGAGCGCGATCATCAACGTCTCAACTCCACCCATCGTGCACTCTTTATTCACTAACAATATTTTCATCGCGTACTTCTCCCTTGCTGAAGCGAAGTGAGTTGCCAGGCTTGGCTAAGCTACAATATGCCTTCTGGTAAGCGTGCTTCACGAGTTTGCTGGGGTGAAAGCGCAGAAGCACAAACATGCTTCGTAATGCTTGCTTCCAGTCGCGACGTGTTCGCACGCAGGCTCGCACCTCGCCGATCAAAAGCTCACCGTAATACTCCTTCCAGGATTTCATCCCGGCCCGGTAGGATTGCTGGTATTCCTTGTTTCCTTTCGCATGATCCCGGTGTGAGCGGAGAACGGTTAATGTGGATTTCATCATCAGGTCGGCGTTGTGCGATAGGCTCGCGTCATGCTGGCGATAATCGGCGATCACTTTGTTGTGGCTGCAGATTGGAGAGTCCTTCGCGATGCGGAGGTAGAGTTCATAGTCTTCAGAGCCTTTAACGCTCCAAGAAGTGTTGAAGCCATCAACGGAATCAAAAATAGCGCGACGGTACAGCACCGTCGCGGGTATCGAGATGTAGTTATAAGTCAACAACGCGGAGTAGAAGCTTTTCTCGACATACCCTGATTGTGAATTCGGAAGAAGCGATCCGTCTGATCTAATCTTCCGGCAGAGACCAGAGACAAAAGCGCATTCCGGATGTGCGTCCAGATGCCCTAAACCAACCTCCAGAGCATCGGGCAGAAGTCGGTCGTCGGCGTCTAGAAAAACAACGTAGTCACCTTTACTTTCAGGAAGACCGCGGTTTCTCGTAAGTGCAGGGCGGCCTTGGTTGTGCTGACGGATGCAGCGTACGTGCGGGTAGCGCGCGGCGACCTCCGAGGTATCGTCGGTCGAGCCGTCGTCGACGACAATGATCTCGAAGTGCGGGTGGGTCTGGGCGAGCACGCTTTCGATGGCTTCGCCGAGAAAGCGACCCTGGTTGTAACAGGGAATAATGACTGACACTAGCTGTTGCAGAGTAGTCATCGATATGTGCTCCGTTCTTTCTTACTAATTCGCGACGGACCTGCGATAAGTTCTTCGCATTAACCACATCTATTTAAGTCCAATTTAAAAGCGAGGGGCCGAAGAATTGTGACGAACGATTCATCGTATGGGAGGTGCGAGAACATATCTGTGGTCAAGCTTCAAGCCGGATCACCACACCGCAGACCCCAAACCCATCTTCGATGTAGATCAAGCGGCATGCCGTTTCGCGCATACCCCAACATGTCTCATCAAACCGCGTGCGTATAAGCGCTTATGAGGAGCGAGGGCCACGGGCTTTAACGGCCCCGTCTATAGAAAGGTCAACTTGACAGGTCAAAATGATGATTCGGTCAAGGGCCTGACCGAAGAAGCGCTAGATCGAAACTTACAACATTGGAACATAGGGTAGCGGAGTGGCACAGGCTTTAGTTCGTGTTATCCGAAGCAAACACGAACTAAAGTCTGTGCTAAGCGTGTTCCAATCTCCTTTGTCATTCAAGCCTTGACCGAAGAACCGGTCGGGGCTTGAGCGTGGAAGGTTACGGGCCGAGCGGAGTGGTAGGAACCACCTCGATGGCGCTAATCTTTGCGTTGTCCACGGATGCTGCCAAACTGATGTTCAGCACGCCATCGGTGACGCTCGTCGTGATCTCCTCAACCGTCGCCCTCAACGCACCCCCGGCCTTCGCATAGATGTCATAGTCGTCGAGCGCAAGAATGCTTTCGACGTGGACATCAAAGATGCGAGCGCCGGCACCGCTACCGTTACTGACGCCGTGCCAAATCTCGGCGAAATGGAGCCGCACGGTGTATGTGCCATTGGATACGGGAATGCTGTAGCTCAGGGGAGCGCCGCCTGCTGCTCCGCCGTAACGCTCGCTACGGTAAAGTTGATCATCGACGGTGTTCTGGATGTCAGCCGCATTCAGGCCGCCGGGCGCATAAGTGTTTCCATTCTGGAACCAACTGTCGGCGACCCAGGTATTACCGCTGCCGTCAACATACTCCGGCCCGCCCGCGTTAACCCGCCGGACGGACGGCGGCACTATCTCCACGTTACGATCAATGCGGAAGAAGTCGTAGACGAACGTGGTCTGCGGCGCACCACCATCGCTGACCATCACGCCAGCCAGCGAGGTGTTCCTGGCTGCACCGGCGTTGTTGCTAAACCACTCTGTCGGTACCGTCACCGCAGTGCCAACCGCCGTCAGGGCGGGATTGGCTGCGGTTGAATTCAACACATAGTAGGCGGTGATTGTCTTGGCGGCCGTATCGCCGACGAGGTACAAATCTAAATTGGTGATCCTGGCCGTCCCGAGGTCAACCGTCGCGTGCTGGCTGAAATTGCCCGTCTGCTCGATCCCCATTTGCAGCGTCTGCGCGCCACCTACCGCGCCCGTCAGTGCTAAGCGGATGAAGTTGTCTTCATCTGGGCCAAAGAAGATGCCGCCGACGTGTCCGGCGGTTGGCGTGTTGCTGTTGAACGGCTCAACCAGCCGACCCCAGATGCGGAAGTTAATGCTGCTATCGAAGCCGATCTGCAACCCATTGACTTGGCTATTGGCCGTGCCCTCGGCGGTGCCGCTAAAGGTCGGCAGCGCCATGTAGCCGCCAGCCGCCCCGACGCTGATGTCGGCGGTGTCGAGGCCCGGGCCGTTGGTCGCGATCTGCGAACCGGTGAATCCGGTTTTGGCGACATTGCCGAGCGGAGCGTCGCCCGGGTTCCACTCAAGACCGAGCGGCAGCGTTGTCATGCCGCCGTTCTGTGCATCGTAGAATAATTGATCCTGCGCGTCGGCGATGCCGTCGTTGTCGTCATCGGCGTCAAGCAAGTTGCCGGTCAAATCATTGTCAAAATCTTGCGGATAGCTGGAGCGGCTGCACGGGTCGGAGCCGTTGGCCGTCTCGTCCGTGTCGTTGTAACCGTCGCCGTCGTCGTCAGTGTTGTTGGGGTTGTTGCACACCACGGTTTCGTCCGGAATCATCAGCGTGATTTGGCTCGCGCCGAGTTCCACCACGTAGATGTTACCGGCTTCGTCTGTCGTCACGTCAAGCGGCGTGACGAACGCCCCCATCTTGATCTCCTGCGTAGCGGCGGTGCCGGAAGGATTCAAGACCACGCGCCGTACGTTTTGATCGCCAGCATAGGTGGCGCTGATCAGGTTGCCCTTCATCTGTCCGCCGAAGACGTTCGACGTGTACTCAACGACGCCGCACGTGCTGGTGCCGTTGTCATAGTTCAATAACGGCGCTGAGTAGTTGGGCAGCGGCGTTTGGCCGGGGCTGTAGTCGGTGCCGTCGTTCAACACGCACTGCCCGCGCGCCGGGTTGGGGTGGCCCCCGTAGGAATTCTGCGCCACGACATGCAGGCGATCAGCCAATGTGCCTGGGTTGATGGACGGAGTGGAACACCCGTCGCTCGCGCCCGGCGTGTTGCCCAAGCCCACATTGCCAGCGTTGTCGTTCAAGTAGAGCTTGCCGTTGCTGTGCCAAACGATGTCATAACCGTTGCGGAAGCCGGTGGCGAAGAGTTCGAACTTCCCGGCGAAGGGCGTCATGTCAGCCGCCGTCCTGACGCCTTCCACATTAAGCGGCAGAGATGCGGCGTTAATTCCGTTGACGTTCAAGCGCAGGA
>JALZJL010000382.1 GCA_030859785.1 Acidobacteriota bacterium | reverse complement strand
AGGTGTGAGTGTGTGATTAACTGTTGACCCGCACCTCGAAGGTGTCGAATCAAATCTTAGCTATTACAATTTATTCGCTGTCGCTCGTTATCGTGACGCTCGGATTCTTTCTCATCGTCGGCGTCGGGGCGTGGTTAATATCGGGGCGCGTCGCGGCACAAGCAGATGAACTAACGGAAACATTGCCGCGCGCCGTCGAGAACTTGAGCGCGCAAATCGAGAGTTACGGTTGGGGACGACAAATTCTCGCGCAGGTGCCGAGTGTGAGTGAAATGTTTTCAGTACCCGGCTCCGTGCTGGCGCGTGCGACCGGCATCGTCTCAGGCGTGCTCGGCGCAATCGTCAATATCTTCATCATCCTCGTCATCGGTCTTTATCTCGCCTTCCAACGAAACCTTTACACGAACCGCATCATCCATCTTGTTCTGTTCAAACATCGTCCGTGCGACCGCGAAGTGATCGACGCGCTCGACGAAACGTTAGGGTGGTGGCTCATCGGCAGGCTTGTTCTTATGCTCGTGACAGTCACTATCTGTCAAGTAGGCCGTCAGCGCGGGGACATCAACCACGAGCGGACGGTTACGCTCGTACCGTACCAGCCCACACCGGCGAAGCTTTCCCATCGTGACGGTGACGTGAGACCTGTTCATCGCCGCCATCTTCGCCAACTCTTCATGGTTGATATGAAGCGGTACTTCATTGGTCCCTTCCGTGTGTTGCTGACCGGGGGTGCCGCGAGCTGAAGCAACAGCCGTCCCAACCGCTCTTCCGCCCCCCGGTGCGCGAGTACGCCGACGCGGAGTTTCATTTCGCTGAGCCGCTCGCAGAGGGTGAAGGTAAAGTCCATCAACGCATCCGTATTCTTCTGTAGGTGAGTCACGAAGTCGCGGTGCTTGATTTCATCAACTTCGCTCTCGACGACCGCCCGCCCCGTCGTGTGCCGCAACCCCTTCTCTTGCGAACAGAAACATAATTCACCGAACGGTTCGCCCTTTTCGATCACCTGCATGATGACTTCGTTACCCTCAGAGTCTCCCGACATCACCCTGATTTGACCGCGACGAAGGAAGTAGATCAGATCCGCGCGGTCATCCGGCCGCCATATATCTGCGCCCTTACGGTATATTCTCACCCGACCCAATGAGTCGTCCTCTGGCAGATGTTCGAGGGTCAGCCCTGTCATAGCCTGACAGGACAAATGATTATAGAATCGCCGCGGTGCGCTATTCGCCATCTTCAACTCCTTCGGCCCTATTTATATTGAAGTTAATCGTAATCGAAAGGGTGATGGATGTAACGTTGGCAGACCAACACAACTTAGGCAGGACTGTCTTTATAATCGATTAACTTATTAAGCGCATTCAAATCTGGTTTTTGCCAGCCGCTGTCGGATAACTGATGGAAGGAATAGCGCGGGCGTAGTCGCAAGCGAGAGTCCTTTCTTCCCAAGTTGAGAAAAGGAGTTGGCAGATGTTGGCTTCAAAAGGGGTCCGATGTATTAGTAGCTTTCGCTTCTTCCTGAAACTGTGCGTCTTGATAGTTACGTTATCCGGCGGAGCCTGCAACCGCAGCAAGGAGGCCGCGCAGGTTAAGACTCCCCATGCCGCCTCGGACGGACCGGGCATCAATGAAAATCCGAACCCACATCAGACGGGAAACGCCGTTGCGGGCCGGGATGTGTTCCGCTTCGAGACTTTTGGCAACGAGGGCTTCTGGACTGACGCGGCGCGCCTGCCGAAGGGGATGATAAACGCGAGGTTCACCCCCAAGCAGGCTCTGGAAGCAGGTTTGCAAGTGGACATCGAGGCCGTCGCTCCTCCAATGCGGAAAATCATGGAAGCGGAACTGAAGACGGACTTATCGCCGCAAAACGCTCCCGCGCTCAACGATCCGAAAAACACGGTGGCGCTTATCAACGCCAACGCCGTGGTCGGCGTCGTCCCGAAGGACACCAACGGGGACGGAAAGCTGGACATCATGAACGGGGATCGGGTCGGCATCTCCTGCACGATCTGCCATACCATCACAGACAAGTCTGTTTTCGACATGCCAAGCGGGGGCTCCATCGGTCGCCGCGTCGACGGCCCTGCGGCTCTGACTCTGAACGTCGGCAGGTTGCTGGCGATGGCGGCCAACTCAAGAGCGTTTTATCCGAATCTCCAGCAGACGTTCTTAGGCGTCAGCATCGGAAGAGCGCCGTCAGGCTTGGGACCGGATTCGACGGAGGCGGAGGTTGATGCTTACCTGAGTAACCCCGCCTATTATCCGGTCGGCACCTTCGACGAGACGCAGGACGGCAACGGCAACCCGGTCAAAAACACTCCCTTGTTTCGCCAAGACTTGGCCGCGCCTTATGGCACGGCGGGCGAGTTCAGACTGCTTGATGACATCG
>JALZJL010000378.1 GCA_030859785.1 Acidobacteriota bacterium | reverse complement strand
TTCGTCAACGATGTGCGCTTCGCCTTTGGCCGCGTCGCCTTCGGGGTTCGACAGGAAAATCAAGGAACGAGCGTCAACCAACAAGTCGGATTACCGGAGCTATCATCCAATCCTCGCGATTTCGGTTTAAGCTTTATCACCGTGACGGGATTTTCACCGCTTGGTCATGAGGGAAACAATCCGCAGAACTCCGTCGCGAATACTTTTCAATTCCTCGACACGGCGACCTATGCGCGGGGCAATCATCTTTTGAAATTCGGTGGCGATATACGCGCTGTGCAGCAAAACGCTTTCCGCGATGTTGAATCCAGGGGCCGTCTCCAATTCTCGCCTTTCGCGCAAATCTCCGGCAACGCGCTCGCCGATTTATTGCTCGGCTTCCCGCTGGTCACGGGCGGCGCGCGCGTCGATAACCCACAACATCTGCGCACCGAGAGTTACAATTTTTTCTTCAATGATAGCGTTCGTGTGACGCCGCGCTTCACTCTTTCGGCGGGCTTGCGTTACGAATACAACTCGCCGGCGGTGGACGCCCCAGACCGCGCTAACGTCTACGACCCTGCGACCCGCATGCTGGTGCCGGTGGGCACGCTCGGCATTCCCCGAAGCGGCTACGATCCCGACAAGAATAATTTTGCGCCGCGCGTCGGAGCTGCGTGGACGCTCGGAGCCGAAGGTGGAACTGTGCTGCGCGCGGGCTACGGTGTCTACTACGATCAGTCGCCGCTCGCACCGGGCGAAGCGCTGTACTTTAATGCTCCGTATTTCGATTTCAATTTATTCTTCTCGATACCGGGCTTGCCGCTCACCCTCGGTAATCCATTTCCGAGTTTCTTTCCCTTCCGCCTGCCGGATTCGGCGCTTGCCATTCAACGCGATTTACGCACGCCATATATGCAACATTGGAATGCGAACGTGCAGCAGCAACTCGGGCGCAGCCGCATGCTCGAAGTCGCCTACGTCGGCTCAAAGGGAACGAAGCTTTTATCGGCCCGTGACATCAATCAGCCGCCGCCGAGCGTGCTGCCGCCGGGGCTGCCTTTCGTGCCGCGCCCGGTGCCGCAGTTTGACGACATCAACATCGTAGAGTCGCGGGCGAGTTCGAGCTATCACAGTTTGCAGGCGAGGTTTGAGCAACGGCTCGACTTCGGGCTTGGACTGCTTGGGTCCTACACGTGGGCGAAGTCGATTGATGACGCGTCAAGCTTTTTCACGAGTGCCGGAGACCCGAACTTTCCGCAGAACAGCTACGACTTAAGAGCCGAACGTGCTCGATCTAACTTCGATGTGCGTCATCGCTTGTCCGTCAGCTATGCCTATGATCTGCCATTCGGCGCAGGGCGCGCGTATCTCTCTGATCGCGGCTGGCTCTCCACAGTTTTGAGCGGCTGGCAAAGCTTCGGCATCGTCACGCTCCAGACGGGTCGCCCCTTTACGGTGGCGTTGCTCTCCGAAATTGATAACAGCGGTACGGGGCGCTCGACACTTGGATTTGGAGCGAACGACCGACCCAACGCGGTGGCGGACGCGCGTGTATCATCACGCACTCCGGAGCAATGGTTCGACACGTCGTCCTTCGCTTTCGCGCCGCCGGGCACTTTCGGCAACGCCGGTCGAAACACACTCGATGGGCCGGGGTATCAAAACATCAACGCGTCGCTGGTGAAGAATACAATTCTTTCGGAGCGCTTCAATTTGCAACTGCGGGCGGAGGTCTTCAATTTCTTTAATCATCCGAACTTCAACATGCCTGATAACTTCCTGGGTTCACCGACGTTCGGGCGCATCACTTCGGCGCGCGACCCGCGACACATTCAATTCGGCGCGAAGCTGCTGTTCTGATGTGCAGTTGTGCACTTCGCAGTAGTGCGAGGAAACGTTGCTCAGAAGATGCTCGTAACTGAGTTTGCTTAGGATAAAGGATAGGAGTTATGACCATCACAATTGACTTACCGCCTGACGTTGAAGCATCTGTTAAAACACAAGCGGCCAAAGAGGGCTTGCCGCTCGAAGACTACGTTACGTCACTTGTCCAAGAAGGCACTCAGAGACGAGACAGAATAGACCTTCTGGCAGAGAAATCTTTTGATGAAATCCTTGTCCCATTCCGTTGCAATGTTGTAG
>JALZJL010000366.1 GCA_030859785.1 Acidobacteriota bacterium | reverse complement strand
TGATGTCGGGGTTAAGTCCGACCGCTGCGTTAAAAGCGCCGGTGCTGTTGACAAAGTTTATTTTGACCGGCATGAAGTCGATGTCCGGAGCATTGGCGAAGATATTCGCCGATTCTCCTGTTCCATGTCCGCTCTCATCATGCAGCGGATTGGCGGCGGCGGGGCCGAGCACCACCGGCGCGGCTTTGTAGCCGCGCCCGACGAAGTACGGGTGCTTGAACCATCCGCTATCAACCATCGCCACCTTGACGCCTTTGCCGGTGATACTGGCGCGATGAGCGCGGTCGGCGTTGCAGGCCAGCGATACGTCGCCGGGAACGCGCAGGTGCCAGTATGACTTGAGTGGCGCAAACATTGATGCCGCCATGTAGTAAACCGGTTCTTCGAGCGCGACACCTTCGAGCACGTCTTCAAATTTAGTGCCGCGAGTTTCAATCAAGCCGGGCATCTCCGTGTCCGGAGAATCCAGAAACTGCGCCACATCCTTTCTCCCCCGTTCCTTGATGACGGGCCGATCAACGACGACGATGCTGGTATCGAACGCCTTGCGGTAGGTCGCGGCGCTGCCGGCGATGTTGATCGTCAGCGGCGAGATTTGCAAAATCTCAAAACCAGCCTCCTGCAAGCGCGCGACCGCGGCATTGACGACATCGCCCTCCGAAAAGAAGTTGAGAACGGTCGCCGAGTTGATTTGTTCCTGGCCCTCGAACATCGACACGCCGCCGATGGAACGTGGAGAGACCTGAGCAAAGATTTTGGCCGGGACAGGTGACTCGCTGGCTGTACCCTTGGCGGCCTTTTTACTTGTGGTACGAGCGACGCGGGTTGTCTCGGCTGACTCGGTCGCACCGGTTGCCAGCTTTTTACTACCCGTTGCTGATTTTCGTTTTTTGGATACCATACGAAGTTCTCCTCAGATGGTTAGGGGTAAGAAATCCAGTCTCGATAAAATCAACGAGACGCACAAATTCCCAGAACACTCAGAAAGCGGTGTTGACAAGTTAAATCGCCAGAGATAAAGCAGATGTGTGCATGCAGCATCATCCGCCGATGAGAGCATCTCCTGCTTCGTCCTGGATTGCCCGGTTCAGAGTTGAGGGAACAACCAAGTAACCGAGATGTCTTTCCGCCAGATCTGCGAGGGGTTTTAGTATGTGCCCAGAGTAATCATCACTGATCATCTCATGAGCTAAATCGAGACTTACTACATCGGGACACTGCGCCAGCGTCGTTGCACAGACACCAGGTATGAGCTGAGCCGACACAGACCTAATGCCTGAGGTCCTGTACGAATCCTCGTGGTTCGATTTAAAGTGCAGCCGAAAGCGAGATCATGCCAAGCGTTGATTACCGCTAGGATGAAGGATTCAACAACCATGTTGGGGACTCGCCTCAACCGACTAGGTGACGCGAGCGTGTGATGCGCAAATTCAAGTCAGCAGGTCACGCGAGAGCGATTCCTCTCAGTCTTTAGTGCCATCGGCTCACACATCTGACGGGGATGAGCTTGAGATTTGCGGATTGATGCGAGGTGAGTTGTGTTCGGCTAGCCGCTTGAAGAGAGTGATAATGCACCAACAAGTTACGAGGACTGATCTTCTTCTATCTTTTTTGTATCTTCATCACGTTAACTTGACAGTATCGACTGATTAGTAACGTAAGACTGGCGAGATCAGGCTCTCGTCAGCAACAAATAGATCTATTTGACAGGACGCTTCTACGCCTTTATTGCCGTCGAGTCAATAGCTATTTGCAACTGAAAAGGTACAGATAAGTAAGAGGATGCTTGTCCCCGACATCTCTCAGTTGCACTTCAACTGTATTCGGTTCAATTTAGTCATCATCGAGTCTAATTGCTAGTGCGCCTGTTACTCTGGCGCACGACCGAGGCGCGAGGTGGCGGCGAGCAATTCGGCGTTGAGGATGGCGGCGCCGGCGGCTCCACGGATGGTGTTGTGGCTGAGGGCGACGAAACGATAATCCAGCACGCGGTCGGGTGCGATGCGTCCGATGGTCACGCTCATGCCGTTGCCGGCCTCGCGGTCAAGGCGCGGCTGCGGGCGATCTGCCTCTCCTCGCACGATGATCGGTTGAGGCGGTGCGGAGTGGAGGCGCATCTCTTGTGGCAGCGAAGTGAATGTGGCGAGGGCGTCGCGGACTTCCGCCAACTCCACCGTCAGCGAGAATTTAACGCGCACCGCGGCCATGTGCCCATCCGAAACATTGACGCGATGACACTGTGCGCTGACCGCGAATCCGGCCGCTTCGATTGAGGAACCGGACATCTTGCCGAGGATTTTCTGCGTCTCGGTTTCGATCTTCTCTTCTTCGTTTGAGATATGGGGAAGCACGTTGTCGTTGATGTCGAGCGACGGAACGCCTGGATAGCCCGCACCAGAGAGGGCTTGCATCGTCGTCACCAACGCTGCTTCGATGCCGAACTGCGCGTGTAGCGGGGCGAGCGCCAACGCAATCATAATCGTCGAGCAGTTCGGGTTGGTGACGATGAATCCGTTGTTCTCGAAATCGCGTCCGGCGCGTTGTGTGTCCAGCAGTCGCAAGTGTTCGTGATTCACTTCCGGGATTAAGAGAGGCACATCGGCGTCCATCCTGAAGGCCGATGAGTTGCTGATGACCGGATAACCGGCACGCGCGAAACTCTCTTCGGATTGCCGCGCGATGTCGCCCGGTAGACTCGAAAAAACGAAGTCGCAATCAAGCGGCGGTTGCGGCGGCTGAACGATGATGGTCTCGACCGCCGACGGCATCTCGCCGGGAAGCCGCCACGTGCATGCTTCGCTATACGGCTTACCCGCTGAACGGTCGGACGCAGCGAGCGCCGTCACCTCAAACAGCGGATGAGCCTGCAACAATTGAATGAAACGCTGGCCGACCGTCCCCGTCGCCCCAAGTATTCCCACGCGATATTTTTTCGTCATCACATTGCCTCCAAAAAATTAACAATGAATATAAACCAGAACACAGAATGCAGCACACAGTATCCAGCAGGAAACAAGTTATTATCTACCTTCCGTGTTCCTTATTCCTAAACTCATCCCTCATCCTTCATCTCTTAAGAGTCCTTGTCTCTAAGGCTTCGCGCAAACGGCGCACGCCCTCGCTTAAAACTTCTTCTTCCGCGCAGAAAGAGACGCGCAAGAATCCTTCTGACTCACTGCCGAAGGCCGAGCCGGGAACGGTAATCACGCCACATTCAAGCGCCGCTTCGGCGATGTCCATCGAAGTGCCGAAGTTTTCGATGGGCAGCATCGCATAGAACGCGCCTTCGGGGACGACGGCGCGGACACCGATGTGTTCATCAAACAGCTTCAGCAAATGATTCCGGCGGGCGCGGAAAATTTGTCTCGCGGAGTCGCGTGCGGTAGCGGCTTCATCCGTCCATGCGGCGAGCGCTGCCTTCTGCGAAATGGTCGAGGCACATGTCGTCACGTAGCCGTGGAGCACAAGGGCGCTTCTAATCACATCCTCAACACCGCACATCCAGCCGAGTCGCCAGCCTGTCATGCTCATCGACTTTGATAAGCCGCTGATGACCAGCGTGCGTGGATAGAAGTCAGAGATCGACGGAGGCCGGGAATCGGTGTAGTAAATGTCGCGATAAATCTCGTCGCTGATAACGTAGACGCCGGTGCCGTCGAGCGCCGCCGCCATCGCCGCCAAGTCATCGCTAAAAAGAGCACGTCCGGTCGGATTTGACGGGCTGATGCAAACCACCACCTTCGTCCGTGGCGTGATGGCGCGCCGGAAATCGTCCGCGTCGAAACCGAATCCGCCGGAGGCCGGCATCCTGTAATCGACGGCGCGACCGCCGGCCATGCGCACGATGGTCGGGTATGCGACAAAGCCCGGATTTGGAATCAGCACTTCATCGCCTTCGTCGACCAACGTCATCAGCGTGAGGTAGAGAGCCTCCTGCGAACCGGCAGTGATGATGACCCCATCCGTCGTCGCTTTCAACGATTGATAGTCGGTGGCGATTAACTCGCGTAACGACAACAAGCCGGCATGCGTCGTGTAGCCGTTCTGTTCTTCTTCGATTACGCGCCCTGCCGCGCGTCGGATAACATCTGGGGTTGGTAGATCAGGCTCGCCGAGACCGAGGTTGATGCTGCCCGCAGGCGCACGGTCGAACAGTTGACGGATGGTACTCTTGCGAACTCCGCGCAATCTTGCCGGGGGTTGAAAATCGTTCAACGTAAATAATCCTCCAACTGCGAGGCCGCGTCGGTTCGCTCGTCACGATACTTAACGATCACCGGTGCGTAGAGCGACAACCCCCACGCGCGGCCCAGTTCGTTCGTCGACGCGCGCGCACCGGGAACAACCACCGCACCGGACGGAATTTCCAACGGCGCTTCACTCGTCCGGCGGTAGATTTTTCCGCGCATAGTGTCATAGACAGGCGTCGATCCGGTCAGAATCGTTCCGGCGGCAAGCACCGCGCGCGCGCGCACAATCGTGCCTTCGTAGACTCCGCACCCGCCGCCCACCAGCACGTCGTCTTCGATAATGACGGGAACTGCTCCGACAGGTTCGAGCACACCGCCGATTTGCGCCGCGGCTGAAAGATGGACGCGCTTACAGATTTGCGCGCACGACCCGACCAGCGCGTGACTGTCGACCATCGTCCCTTGATCGACGTAGGCCCCGACGTTGATGTACATCGGTGGCATGCAGACGACGCCCGGTGCGACATACGCTCCGTCGCGGATGCTCGATCCGCCGGGCACGATGCGGACGTTTTCATGAATCGTGGTCGCGCGCAACGGATAAGTATCTTTGTCGTAGAAACGTAAGTTTTCATCCGCCGTCATGTCGATCATTCTGCCGATTCGGAAGCCGAGCAGGATGCCGCGCTTAACCCACGAGTTGACGTGCCACACGCCCGCCGGCGTCCGCTCAGCCGCACGAATCTCGCCGCGATTGAGCGCCGTCTTGAACTCCTGAAACAGCGCGCGATGTTCGCCGGTGAATTCAACGCCGACGGCATCGGCGAGCGCCTCGATCCGCTCACGCAGAGACATGTGTGGTCGCCTCCAACAACCGTAACTCGCTGAGGATTTCGCGCAGACGCTCGCGTGTCTTCGGTTGCACCGGCACAAGCGGGAGTCGGAAGTTCTCGCCGATGATCTTCATCAGAGCCAGGGCCGCCTTGACCGGGCCGGGACTTGATTCAATAAAGTTAGCTTCCATCAGCGGAAGCAGTTGAAAGTGAAGCGCGCGTGCTTCGTCCCAGTTTCCATCGAGGCCGAGAGTGATGAGTCGTAACATCAACGCCGGAGCCTCGTTCGAAGCGACTGAGACGAGACCGTCTGCACCGAGCGCGATCAACGCGAGCGTCAGAGAATCGTCACCGGACAAGACGCGGAAATTCGCGGGGCGTTCGCGCAAGATAGCCATGATCTGCGCGAGGTCGCCGGACGCCTCTTTAATCGCGACGATGTTCTCCACTTCGCGCGCGAGACGGAGCGTGGTAGCAGCGGCGATGTTCGAAGATGTGCGACCGGGTACGTTGTAAATGACCACGGGTACATCTCTGACCGCTTCGGCGACGGCGCGAAAGTGGGCATACAAGCCATCCTGCGTCGGCTTGTTGTAATACGGCGCGACGGAAAGGATAGCGTCGGCACCGAGTGCGCGCGCTCCCAGCGAATACTCGATGGCGGCGGCGGTCGAGTTGCTGCCCGTGCCCGCAATGATGCGTGCCCGCCCGTGCGACTGTTCAATCGTGATTCGGATAACGCGCTGATCTTCCTCTTCGGTCATCGTCGCGCTCTCGCCCGTCGTCCCGCACGGTACCAACAGACGCACACCGTTCGTGATCTGATATTCAATCAGCGCGCGCAGACTCGGCTCATCAATCGATCCGTCCGCTGTGAACGGAGTGACAAGTGCGGTGGCACATCCTCTCAGCCAATCGATTTCTATTTTCATGGTTTTAATAACTCCGGAGTTTGCCATCATCTGGGTCTGATAAATACAAATTTCTCACTCGACTCCATTTGATCGCGCTTGAGTAACATCCAGTATCGCGTGCGCCCGTAAGACGTCATCAAGTAAATCAGTGAACTTGAAGACACCACGGCGACCCTGAATCCACTTCGCGGCCACTAACGCACCGGCGGCAAATCCTTCACGCGAGCGGGCGGTATGCGTCAGCATGATCTGGTCGGCGAGAGAATCAAAGCCGACGCGGTGCGTGCCGGGAATGAAGCCGGCACGCGTGCTTGTGACCGGAACATCGCGCGTTGATTGTGTAGTGACAATCTCTTGCAGACGAAGGGCAGTGCCCGATGGCGCGTCGCGCTTGCGTGAGTGGTGCGCTTCTTCGATGAACGGCGCGTATTCCGGAACGCTGTCGATTAATTCAGCGGCACGCGCCACGATTCGGTAGAAAAGATTGACGCCAATCGAGAAGTTTGCGCCATAGATGAGTGCGCCGCCGAGCCTTTCAACAGCATGCAGAACTTCATCCTGTTGAGTGTGCCAGCCGGTTGTGCCTTGCACCAGCGGGACACCGGCCAGCGCGCAAGCTTCAGTGTGGGTCGGCACTGCGTCGGCGCGCGAGAAATCAATGGCGGCATCCGCGCCGCGCAACGCCTCCGCAAAATCTTGCGGGGAACGTCCGGCGTCGCGGGAAGAGAAGCGTGCGATAACTGCGTGACCTTCGCCGAGCGCCCGGGCTTCGACGAGTCGATTCATCGCACCGTATCCGAAAAGTGCCAGCTTCACGCCCGCGCTCCTTCTTCCGAGTATGTTCGTCCAGTAGCAACGGCATTATCAGCTAAGTCTCGTGCGAGTAGAGTGCGCGCGAGTCGTGTGTACAGATCGATGGAGGCGTGCAATTCATGTTTCGCAATCCGCTCATGCGCGGTGTGTGCATCGAGAATGGAGCCGGGGCCGAGCAGCACCGGGGTACCCCACGCGCGGAGGTGCGGAATGTCCGTGGTGAAGCGCACAATCGTCTGCGCGAACCCTTCGACGGCGAGCATTCGCACCGGTGGAGTCGTCGAAACGTAATCGACGTAGGCGCGACCGGCAAGGGTCTCCTCAAGAATTTGTTTGACGGTCTCGGCTTCAGTGACGAGACGAAAGAGCAATTCGGCATGTGCAGCGGCGGGGATGACATTGGGGCGTGTGCCACCGCTGAGCGTGCCGATGTTGCAAGTCGTTTCGCCGAAGTAGTCATCAACCGGCCACCGTATTGCGCGGACATCACTGAGCACGTCGAGCAGAGTTTCGATGGCCGACACGCCCGCCTCCGGATAGGCTGAGTGGGCAGCGCACCCCTCCGTTTTAATCGTCACTCTCAGCGTACCCTTTGAGCCGACGCCGAGCCGGTTGTCGGTCGGCTCGCCGTTAATCAAATAACGGCACGATGCAGCGAGCGGATGAAGTTTGGCGGCACGCGCCCCCAGACTCCCAAGTTCCTCATCAACGACGAAGAGTAGTCCGACACCGTCGACACCCTCTGCGCGCAGTCGTTCGGCGGCGGTAATCTGCGCGGCGATAATCCCCTTGGCATCACACGCGCCACGACCATAGATGAACTCAGCATCTTCGCTCGACGCGATGTGGGGTGGAACCGTGTCGAGATGCGTGGAAAAGAAGAGGGCGGGAAGCTTTGCGCCGTGTGTCGCCAGCAGATTGGCACGACCCGTTTCAACCTCCTGCATCTCGACACGGTAGCCGAGGCATTCAAGTTGAGTGCGCAGGAAACAGGCGACCGCCGCCTCGTCCCCAGTGACGGACGGAATGTCGATCAACGCACGTGTCAATTCGATCAAATTCATTCCTTTGGACAGTTCTCAGTTTTCAGTTTTGAGCTGAACACTGAACACTCAAAACTCTTTACTTACCCCTTCATAATTAACTTCCGTGAGTCGTATTGTGCGTCCTCTGATGCTCCTCACGTTCGAAGAAGGTGTGATGCAGCCGCCGGACGACTTCCTGGGCGCGGTCCTCGGCGACGACGAAAGTCAGATTGATGCTCGATGCGCCGAGCGAGATAAGGGAAACGTTGATGTCACTGATGGAATTGAAAACTTCGCCGGCGATGCCTGGTGTGCCGCGGATGCCTTCGCCGACGACACAGATGATGGCTCGATTCGGTTCAATTTCGACCGTGCCGATCTCGCGCAGTTCGTGCAATATCGACGGCAAAGCGTTGGTGTCTTCAAGCGACAGCGAGACGCTTACCTCTGAAGTAGTGACGACATCGACGACGGTGCGCTGGCGCTCGAACACTTCGAACAGTGCTCGCAGGAAACCGTACGCGCCGAGCATCCGCGCCGAGGTGATTCTGAGAATCGTGACTCCGGTTTTGTGGGCGATGGATTTAACGGTGCGCGGCGTCGCTTCGTTCACGGCGTCGACCAGCGTACCGAATTCATCGGGCGCGCGCGAGTTGCAGATGCGCACTGGGATGTTCCGCTCGACAGCGGGCTGAATCGTTTTCGGGTGCAGAACTTTCGCCCCGAAGTAAGCGAGCTCCGCCGCCTCATCATATGAAAGCCGTGCGACCGTGCGAGCCTCTGGGACGACGCGCGGGTCGGCAGTCAACACGCCGGTTACGTCCGTCCAGATTTGAATCTCCCGCGCACCGAGAGCCGTACCGATGATGGCCGCCGAGTAGTCGGAGCCGCCGCGCCCGAGCGTCGTCGTCGCGCCATCGGCGGTCGCGGCGATGAACCCGCCAAGCACCGGAATCTTCGATGATTGAAGTAGCGGCTCGATCTCGCGGCGCGTGCATGTGTTCGTTTCTTCAAACAGCGGTGTGGCTGAACCGTGGCCTGCGTCGGTGATGATGCAGCGGCGCGTGTCGACATACTGCGCGGGCAAACCACGTTCGCGGAGCACCGCGGCGAGCACCGTCGCCGACAGACGCTCGCCGTATGCCACGACGACATCCTGGAGGACACGTTGCGGCATCGCGTGCGTAGCGACCGAAGCGAGTAATGCGGGAATCTCGCGGCGCGCAACATCGACGGCGGCGTCGACGGTATCTTTGTGACCCGCACTTAACAAACTTTCGGCGACGGTAAGATGTCGAGTCCAACTGGCTTCGAGCGTGTGGGCAGCTTCCTCGGATGTTCCTCCCGCTGCCATTCGCACCGCATTGAGCAGTGCGTCCGTCATGCCACTGATCGCCGAAACGACGACCACCGGACGCGCGCTCTGATGTGAATTGATGACGCGCGCGACCCGCTCAAATGCCGCCGCGTCTTCGACGGACGTGCCACCAAACTTCATGATTGTCGGACGGTGGGCCATGAACGTCAAACCATTGAACAGTTTTAAGTTTTCAGTTTTGAGCTGAACACTCAAAACTCAAAATTGGTGTCTTCTGTTTTGCTTCCTTCAAAAATAAAAAAGCCGGTGGTGAGAGCTTCACTACCGGACAGAGAAAAACTCGAACGAGCGCCGGGCGCGGTTCGAAAGATATTCTGCGTGGTAGCACTCCACCGGAGATGCGTCCGGTGACAGTCAGGCGGATTTAGCCGCGCTGACCAACCTGCCGCCCATGAAGGATTGAGCGTCAAGTTTCGGCGACCGGCCCCTTTCGTCGAGCCTTGCGAATGATCCTTCGTCTGCTGTGGTTCGATTATTCTTGGCGGTCGCGCCTCTACATTTTGATAAAGAACTTCGAGAGTGTGGTGAAAACTAAATGACAAGGACATAGCTTGTCAAGGTTGAGGATTGAAACTAAACCAACTTCAGAATTTGTTTGAACGCACGGACTGTAAAATGTATGGTCGGCACTTCGCATCCGCGTCGAAAAAATCTTATGATGGGTGCGTCCGTTTCTCCCTTAATTCAATCGACACCTTCAACTGTTCAGGAGCTTAAAGAATGACAACCAAATCACAACTGATCGTTATCGGACTGCTCGTGTTGCTGTCGGAGCCAATATGCGCGGTCAACGTCGCGGCTAAGGGTACGTGGAAAGTTTTGTTCAATGGCAAGTCCACCGATTCGTGGCGTGGCTATAAGCGCGAAGACTTCCCGGCTAAAAGCTGGATCATCGAGAACGGCGCGATAAAGACAGTGGTCGGCGCCGAGCGCGTCGATCTCATCACCAAAGATAAGTACCGAAACTTCGAGCTTGAGTTGGAATGGCGCGTCTCGCCGAAAGGGAACAGCGGAATCATTTATAACGTCTCCGAAGACCTGGAGCAATCGTGGCACACGGGGCTGGAGATGCAGGTGCTCGACGATGGCGGGCATGTCGACGGTAAAACCCCGAAGACTTCCGCCGGTGCGCTCTATGCGCTGATCGCGCCGACCGGCAGCGTGCTGCGACCCGTCGGCCAGTTCAACAAAGCTCGCCTGGTGGTGAATAACAACCGCGTCGAGCACTGGTTGAACGGCAAAAAAGTTGTCGAGTACACGCTCGGCAGCGACGAAGTAAAAGGCTTGATCGCGCAGAGCAAGTTCAAAGAGTTCCCACGTTTCGCGCAGGAGCCGGGCGGTCACATTGGGATTCAGCACCATGGCGAAGAGGTCTGGTATCGCAACGTCAGGATTCGTAGTCTGGACAAGAAGTAAACGTGCGTGGCATGTTAAGTGAAGGGCAGGCGAGCCGGCGACATCTGCGCAATGCATTGAGGGAAATGCCCCGGAATGTCCAAGTCTAATCGAGGTTTGCCGGGTCGTCATCATTGTTTGTGGTAATTTCCGGCGTCCCCAGGGAAGGAGTCGTATTACGCCCGTCGACAAGCCCTGAAGAGTAGCGTTACTGTTGCTCAGATTAATCGCCTCAATACGAAGGTCGAATTTCTGGTTGACCAGCACACGAAATCTCTCTGGCAGCACAATACGCACGGCGGGACCGGACTGCACCGGCGCGGCGTTCGTCGTCGTAGCAGCAGCGGAGCATGCGAGCAACAGCCCCGCGACGAGGTAGACATTCACAATTCTCTCTAACAACTTGATCACGATTTATTCTCCTGTTTAAGCACTGTTTGGCGACAGTTGAAGGTGCGGCCACGGATCGCCCGGTAGCGGAACGCTGGCCCCGCAAAGGCACACGCACAAGTTTTCGGTGCGCTCGCACGAGTAATCACCAACGGTGAACCCTGTGCCGTGTTGGCGCGTGAAGGTACTTGCCGAAAACGTTTACGGAGCATCGGAAGGTGGCTCGTGGATTTGCGGTGCGGAATCGAGACACGTGTCGCGAGACCGAGAGCGATTCAACTTATGATTGAGCGAAGGCGAGTTTAGGACGGGTGGATTACGGGAGCGTTTACGAGACATTAACAAGTTGTTGCATCTCTTTTTAATTCACCTTTAACCACCCGACGCTTTGGAGAAGAGAAGAGCGGGCGATCCAAACGACTGTCCAAGTCTCTGAAGCGCCCGCTCTTGAATGTGAGAATGTATTTTGAACTTATAAAGTAACGAAATCCGCGGCTGTAATACGGTTAAGCACTGCCGCTGAGAGCGCGATTCATCAAGCCCATGGCTTCATCAATCTCGCGTGTGCTGCCGAAGCCGATCACGACCGCGTCGACGAAGCCGCACGACATCGCATAGCGAACAGAGCGCTCGCGGTCATCGGCGTTTTTGAAGTCACCGTTGCCTATGATCTTCATGCCGATGATGCCGCGCCCCCCGTCGTGCATCGCTTTGATCTCGCGTGTGGCCGCAGGGACGTTGCCCGGCTCCGACCATGTGCCGTCTTTGCCGTCCATGTGGCGACCCTGCGGGTTGACGCGCGCCAATTGAACTTCGACCCAGTCGGTTTGCGTCGCGCGCTGCAAGGCCGGTAGCCCGTGGCACGAGACGCCTTTCATCCGAATCCACCTGCGTTCCTGCGCTTCGTCGAAGGCATCCATCATGATCTTCAAGTCCTGATGCCAGGAGTTTTTCGTCGCGCAGTGAATCAGCAAGCTATCGATGTAATCCGTCCCCAGTTCTTTGCGGAAACGGTCGAGCACCTCCAGAGGCTTCTTCGGAATGTCCGGCGCGTCCCAACGCATCTTAGTCTGAATCCACAGGCGCTCGCGCGGCAGACCTTTGATCGCACCACGAATCAGTTCATGCGTGCGGTACATGTCCGCCGTGTCGATGTATGTGATGCCACGGTCGTAGGCGTAATGCACGAGTCGATTAAAACCCTCCTGCCCCAAATCGCGCTGCACCTGCCCGCCATTGCTGCCGGTTCCAAGTCCGAGGCGGCTGATCTTTAATCCTTTCTTGCCGAGCGGAACAAGGTCGGACGCGGTACGAACGATAGTTGGTTCGGTGACGACGGGCGATGCCAGAGGCGAGACGACTGCTGCACCGGCTAATGTGGCGGTCGTCAAAAGAAAGCGGCGTCGGCTGATCGAGCTTTCACTCATTATTCATCTCCTTCAAGGGTACGTCGTTCAGGCAGAGCAAATACATTTCCGAAGTAAATGGTTGACATGCTGAGAAATCCAGGCGCGCATCATACAC
>JALZJL010000347.1 GCA_030859785.1 Acidobacteriota bacterium | reverse complement strand
TCTCTGGCTTAGTCAACCTGAGAGTTGACGACCGTATCTTCCAAAGAACAGGATTGCAACTGTAACGCATGTGAACTGAGCGGCAGTTTTGTCTTTCGTTAAGCTGCCTTATCACGCAACAGGTTTACTCTGAATCAGACAGCAGATGTTATGACATAGCACTTTTAGAAGTGCCTCATTGATTTGCGCCGTCTTCGTCCTGCTTCTCAGGCTGTCACCAAACTTCGCTTTAATCATCATGAACGTGGATTCGACGTTGCTCCGCTTGTGGTAGTTCCGCATGAACCGCTCTTCGTTGTACGAGAAGTAGTGGGTATAAGAAGTAGAAGGGTCGAGTCAGATTTCTGATGTCGTCAACATATACTCGCCTCAAACGCCCGCGTCTGCGGCGTGGGTTATCCGGCCGGCGGCGTCCATCGAGTGGCGCTCGATCTTGAGGTAGAGGCCGCGGCGTGTGAGGCCGAGTTCGCGTGCGGCGCGCGTGATGTTGCCGTGGTGCTTGCGCAGGGCTTCGGTCATCATGCGGCGTTCGAGGTCGGCGAGCGCGTCGGCGAGCGACAGTCCTTGATCGAATGCTTCGGCAGCAGCCGTCCCAAATGAAGAGGTGGGCGAGAGCGATGTCGCCGCGGCGGTACGCTTCAATTCCGGTGAAAGGTGGTCGGGCGTGATGATAGTCCCGTCCTCAGCACGCGCGACGATGCGTTGCACCTCGTTGCAGAGTTGACGCACGTTGCCCGGCCAATCATTGACCATCAGCAGGTCGACGGCCTGTGGCGTGATCTGCATATCGTGGCGGTTGAACTTCGTCGAATAGTGATTAATGTAATAATTGACGATGGTCGGAATCTCCGAGCGCCGTTCGCGAAGTGGCGGAACGCGCAGCCGGATGACGTTCAGGCGGTAGTACAGGTCTTCGCGGAAGCGCCCGTCCGCGACCATGCCTTCGAGGTCGGTGTTGGTCGCGGCGATGATGCGCACGTCGATCTTCAGCGGGCGCGACTCGCCGAGCGGCTGAATCTCGCCCTCTTGCAGAAAGCGCAATAACTTCGGCTGAAGGTCGAGCGGCAGGTCGCCAATTTCATCAAGAAACATGGTGCCACCAGCGGCAGTGCGAATCACGCCGGGCGAGTCGGCGACTGCTCCGGTGTACGCGCCGCGTCGGTAGCCGAAAAGATAGCCCTCAGAGAGTTCTTTCGGGACGGCGGTGCAATTGAACGGCACGAAAATTTTGGAGCGGCGCGACGATAGTGCGTGAATCGCGCGCGCAACCAACTCCTTGCCGGTCCCGGACTCTCCGGTGACAAGCACGGTCACGTCCGAGGAGCGAATCTTGTGCACCTCATCGACGAGGCTCGTCATCGCCGGGCTGGAATGGATGAAGCCGGGCATCAGGCTGGCTCCCACGAGCGGGCTGGAGTCCTGCGTGACGCGACCCATGCGCACGCGAGCCCTCAGCGCACACACGTCCATCCCCAACTCGACGACGCGCAATAGCGGTTCGAGTGACGCGCCGCCGGGCAGCACAGAGCGTTCGCGCGGCGAGATAAAGAGCGTCGCCGGCGGGGCGTTCGGCGCGTGCAACTGGATCACGGTGGCGTCCTGTTGCCGGCTGAGTTGCTCGCGGTCGGCGTCGCTTTTTACATCGTCAAAAACGTGCGCCAGGCGGGCGCGCTCGGCGCTGCTCAACCCGTGGGCGGCGACCACTCTGGTGTGCCCGTCGTCGTTCGGCTCGACGATCAAAACCCGCCGGGCGTTAGTCTCCTGGTGGACGACAGCGGCTAACTCTCGCAGCAGCAATTCGCGCGACGCCACCGCCTCCGCCAGCCGGAGCGTGAGTAACTGCGAGAGTGTCGACTGCTCGGTGGGCGCGGCAACTATGCGCGGCTCGATTGCAGCCAGTGCCGCTTCGGCGCGCTTCAGGTCGAGTTGCGCGCCGAGTTCACCGAAAGTGCGGGTCGCGAGCGTGAGATGTTCGGTGGCGCGCGGGGTGTTTGTGGAAGCGTAGGCGCGGCCAAGCCAATAGTGCGCACGCGCGCCGCGGTAGCGGTCGCCGAGCATCTCGAAGATCGAGACGCTGCGCCCCAAGTGGTGTGTCGCCAGCGTGGAGTTATCGCGCGCCAGTGCGAGCATGCCGAAGACGCGTTGTGCGTCGCCCGCGATAGCTAAATCGGTCGGTGACTCTAACGCATCTCCAGCAACTTTTTGCAGCAGTGCCGCACACTCTTCGGTGTTCTTCGCCTGGAGGTATGCCTCCGCGAGAATCAGGCTCGATTCGCTAATCGCCTGGCGGTCTCCGATGCGTTCGGCGATGACCAGCGCGGCTTCGGCTTGGATGAGCGCTCCGGCTGCGTCGTCCATTGCCAGATGACAGCGTGCCTGCGTGCGCATCGCCTGCGCTACGTGCCACTTGTTGCTGTCTTCCGTTGCCAGCGTGATCGCGCGTTCGATGTACTCGCGTGCTTCGTCGAGGTTGCCGCGTAGCATCTGCAACTCGCCGAGCGAGTCAAAGATCGTCGGGGTCTCGCGCCCGCGCACTTCGGCTTCGAGCGAGAGCGCCAGCGCGCGTTCGAGCGCCGTGTGAGCTTCATCCCATTTGCCGATCAGCGTCAGGTTGATGCCGAGATTGTTGTAGCCCACCGCGGCATTGGATTTGTGCTCGATGCGCTCGTAATAGTCAATCGACTTTTCGAGCGCGCGGATGCCCTCGAGAGGACGCTTCAGATACCAGTAAGCTCCAGCGAGACAATTATAAACCTTGCCGAGAAAGTAAGGCGCGGGCCGCTCGCCGACGAGTTTGAGTGCCTGCTCGAAGTTCTCGAGCGTCGTGTCGTAGTCGCCCTCACACATGTCGGCGATGGCAGTGCCGTAGTACGCCTCCGCCATGCCGCGCCAGTCGCCGGTGCGCCGAAAATGTTCGAGGGCTTTGTGCGAGTGGTCGCGCGCTATTGGATACTCGCTGATGCTGCGGTAGACGCGCGAGATGGCCGCGTAGACCGCGCCCAACTGAGCGTCCGGCCCGCCCTCTGAGATTTCACGCAGCGCAGCATTCAACAGCGCGAGTGCTTTTGGGTGGTCGCCGGTATAGTTGTGGCAGAGTCCGATGCGCACACGGGTGGCGAGCGCCGTTTCGGCGTCGAGGCGGGTGCGCGCCTCCGGTGCTTCGTACATCGCGACCGCATCAAGCGATTCGCGGTAGTGCCCGGTCATCTCCAAAGCTTCGGCGAGCATCACCCGCGCCCGTGCCAGTAAAGATGGGCTGAGTCCGGACGGCGCTTCGATCAAGCGGCGCAGTTCGGACTCAGCGGCACTCGATTGCCCGCGGTCAAGTAAGTCGCGCGCTTCCTCAATTGCTTTGGAAAAAGTCAGCGACGGCTCGCTGCGCCGCCGTGATAAGCGCCGCGCCGGTGTCACAGCAAGGATGCTGTGTGTAACTGCCGCTTCCTCCCTGTTGGCTGTCGAGGGTGCGGCACTGTCGATTGGTGAACCTGGTTTCATCAACAAACTTCCGCTCAGCGAAAATCCGTCGCTTGGTGAAATAATCTGTCGTCATTAACGGGGCAGAGGAAGGATGCCTGGGCTGGGGGTTCGAACTGAGCATCTTTCAGACACTACCAGATGGATGAACCTCCCAAACTCTAGCATAGCAGGGTTGAGATTCCTACCGCGATTTCTGTCGGACATGCGCCACCTTCGCGCGGACGAAAGCGGATGTCGGAGAGTTGTCGAACCGCTGCCGGCTAACCTCGTCTGAGCACCGTGGCCCAGATTCGTTTGATCAAACCCATCGAGTTGATTACCAAAGAGTCCGTGCGTACAATCCGCGCCTTGATCGCGCGTCTGAGTGACAGGCGCGGTGTGACTGAAGCTGAGGCGTTGTCGAACATCTGGGAATGGGTGATAGTCTGACGGCAGGAAAGGATAAATCGTGGTCACAACATTCAAACGCATGATCGTCGGCAGCCCAATGAGGACCGAGCAGGCGATGCACGAGCGCTTGAGTAAGAAGACGGCGCTGGCCGTGTTCTCGTCTGACGCGCTGTCGTCGGTCGCTTACTCGACGGAGGCAATCCTGCTGGTGCTGCTCGCCGCCGGCTCGGTCGCGCTCGGCTACCTGGTGCCGATCATCATCTGTCTCATCCTGCTGCTCATTATTCTGACACTTTCATACCGGCAGACCATCAACGCCTATCCGTCGGGCGGCGGCGCGTACATCGTCGCCAAAGACAATCTCGGAACGATGCCCGGATTGGTCGCCGGTGCGGCCTTGCTGGTCGATTACATCCTGACCGTCGCCGTCTCGGTCTCTGCCGGGGTCGCCGCCATCACCTCGGCAGTGCACGACACGCGGCTCGATTTCCTGCAAGAGCACCGCGTCATCCTCGGCGTCGTTTTGATTATGTTCATCGCGATGATCAACTTGCGCGGCGTGCGCGAGTCGGCTTCAATCTTCGCCGGGCCGACCTATCTGTTTATTTTATCGATGATCGCGCTGATTGTTTTCGGCTTCATCCGTTACTACATGACGGGCGATACGCTGCCGACTCCGCCCGCCAACCAACTGCACTTTGATCAATCGGTCGAGAGCGTGCAGCACAGCGCGCTGACCGGCGGCGCATTGGTCTGGCTGCTGCTGCGCTCGTTCGCCGCCGGCTGTACGGCGTTGACGGGCGTCGAAGCGATTTCGAATGGCATCTCGGCGTTTCAAAGCCAGGAATCGAAAAACGCCGCGACGACGCTGACGTGGATGGCGGTGATCATGACGGCCCTGATCCTCGGCACGGGGTTGCTGGCCTATAAGCTCAACGCGCATCCCATCGGGCACGACGAGACGCTCATCTCATCGATGGTTCGGCACACGTTTGGCGGCGGCATCATCTACTACGCCATTCAATCCGCGACGGCGGCGATTCTGGTGCTGGCCGCGAACACCGCCTTTGCGGGCTTTCCGCGTCTCGCCAGTCTGATCGCCGCCGACCGCTTTTTGCCCCGTCAGTTCGCCAACCGCGGTGACCGTCTGGTTTTCTCAAATGGAATCGTCATTCTCGCGGTGCTGGCCGCGCTGCTGGTGATCATTTTCAAAGGACAGGAGCAGGCCATGCTGCCGCTCTACGCGCTCGGAGTCTTTCTCTCCTTCACCTTGTCGCAGTCGGGAATGGTCATTCACTGGATGCGCGAGCGGAAGGCGGACGAAGCCAAAGCGCGCATCGTCGAGCAGTCGCAGGCCGAACGGATTCACCTGACCGAAGACCCAACTCGCTACGTCCACGAGCAGGATCGTCTACAGGCCATCGAGCGCGACCGGAGCGGCAACTGGCGACTCTCGATTCTTGTCAACGCGCTCGGCTGCATCATCACCTTTGTCGTTCTGATCGTGATCGCGGTGACCAAGTTCACACACGGCGCGTGGGCGGTGATCGTCGTCATCCCGCTTCTGGTGTTGACGTTCCGTGCGATTAATAAGCACTACCGCCTGATCGCGGTGCAACTGTCGCTTGACAAGGCGAAGCCGCTCCGTCCGATGCAGCACCGCGTGATCGTCCCGGTGTCGGGTATTCATCGTGGCGTGCTGCCCGCACTGCAATACGCGCGGAGCATCGCCGGTAGCGGCGACGCTCATGTCTCCGCCGTCTACGTCGAAATCAATCCACAGAACACCGAAGAGTTGAGGAAGGAGTGGGGAAAGTGGGCGAACGGTATTCCTCTGATCGTGATCGAGTCTCCATATCGCTCGGTGACGGCCCCGCTGCTGAAGTTCATCGACGAAGAGGCGGAGTCGCACAAGGACTCAATCACGACCGTAGTGCTGCCCGAGTTTGTGCCGCGAGCTTGGTGGCAGCAACTGCTGCACAACCAAACCGCATTGCTGCTCAAGGGGCGTCTGCTGTTCCATCCGAACATCGTCGTGACGAGCGTGCCGCATCACCTGCGACGTTAGGTGAACGGCGGAGTGTGAAATGGAGTGTGAGATGTTGAGGAGCTTAGATGAAGGGAACTGGTGATGTTGATGTGACGACACTCACGCCCGCGATCTACATCGCTGAAAGAATCGCGCGCGCCCGTTGAGGAAGCAACGGG
>JALZJL010000346.1 GCA_030859785.1 Acidobacteriota bacterium | reverse complement strand
TGAGTCCGAGCATCTTCGCGGCGTGCGGGACGAGCGCCGCCGCGCCGCCGCCCCCGCCAATCAGATCGACGCTGGCGTGTTCCAGCCGATACTCTGCAATCAACTCTTCAACTTGTCGCACCACCTTGCGACAACTCACATCGAGCACGCCTTCCGCCGCTCCTTCGATGCTCATCCCCAACTGCTGCGCCAACGGACTGAAAGCGGCGCGCGCTACCGTCGGATCGCCACGCGCGAATGAACCATCGGGGATGATGTCGAGCAGGTTCGCCGCGCACGTCGGCGTTAACGCATAGCGGATTCCGTCTCTACCCTCAATCGCCACGTAATCATCCGCGTCACGCTCGGTCGGTCGCAGGTGGATGAGTCGCGCGTGATCGTCAAAGGTTCCGGGCGGGGCGAAACTCGCGTAAGCGAGACCGGCAATATGCGCCGAGCGCGGGCCGACATCAACTATCCGTCCACCATGTTCGCGGACGAGGCTCCCGCCCGCAATCGCCAGCGTGCGCACATCAAGCGTATTCAGAAACGTTCGGTGCCCACCGACGCGCGCGGGCCTGACCTGCGGCTGACCATCGCGAATCACCGAGATGTCGGCGCTGGTGCCACCGACTTCGATGAAGATGCCGTCTGAGACTCGCTCGTGCATCAGCGCCCCGGCGATCCCCGCCGCCGGGCCGGAGAGCATCGTCATGATCGGGCGGCGATGCACTTCGTCGACGCTCATCACGCCGCCGTCGGAGCGCATAATCATCAGCGGGGCGGTGATCCCCGCGCGTTCAACGCACGCCGCCGTCATCTCCGCGGTGCCGACCATCTTCGGTAAGATGGCGGCGTTCAGCACCGCCGTCCGCGTCCGCGTCCGTAACCCATAGAGGCCGGAAACTTCATGGCCGGAGGTCGCCATCAACCCCGCTTCGCGCGCAATGTTCGTCACTTGTTCTTCATTCGCCGCATGGTCGACGCCGAACGCGTCGGAAGCGACGATCACTTCTGCCCCCGCCGCGCGGAGTTCCAGACAGATGCGGCTAATGATGTTCTCGTCGAGCACTTCGCCGCGCATGCGAATGAACCGGTGCGAAGCCTTCAGCCAGCGACCGGGCGCAAGTTTGATGTCCGGCACGCGCGTGTCACGGCGGGCCTTCCACGCTTCGAGGCCGCGCCCCATCCCGATCACGCCGACACACGCCACATCGCCTTCGAGTAGCGCGTTTGTCGCCTGCGTCGTCGAGTGCGCGATGAATGTCACTTCGTCCGGTTTGAGCGACAGTTCCAACAGCGCGCGCTCGATGGCGGTGATGATGCCACGCGCAACCCCTTCAGCCGCGTCATGCGTCGTCGGCACTTTCAACTGCCCGATCACCTCGCGCGTCGCGTCATCAACCACGACCACATCAGTGAACGTCCCACCGACATCGATACCGACGCGCACTCGTTGAGCAGTGGACAGTGGACAGTGGTCAGTGGTCAGTGAATGGTGGTCAGTGGACAGTTGGTCGTTCATACTCCGCGGCATTTCGATATCATTTGCTTTCGCATCGATCTTAGCTTTGAAAGAGCGTCATCGCTCTCGCTATTCTCAAACGCCCTTCGCAGAGCTAAAGCGGAATAACCTTCTTCCTGAAAACTATACCTTCTGTCCATCGCTTATTGCTTACTGCTCACTTCCAAAAACATCCATGCGCCTAATACAAGTCCGCCGGCAGCGACGATCATCATCGTGGCAAGCGAGGCGCGCGTGATCTCTTCGACGCGGATGCCGGCGTAGTTCGCCACCCAGACATTCTGCGTGTTGGTCGGGTCGCACACATTCTGCACCTGCACGACTGACATAATTGCGGCGAGCAGTGCAAGTGGCGGCAACGCGCCCGCCGCGAACATGATCGAGTACACGCCAATGCCGACGCCAAACGGATTCAGCGGCCCTCTGTACAGCGCGAGCGGAGACAGCAGGCCGAAGAACAGCACGTAAGAAATCGGCGACCGTAGCGGCACGGCGGTGATGATTGGTTCGAGCGCGACTCTCACCGCCGGGAGCGTCAGCGCATTCAAGAGCATACCGATTCCGACCAACAGGATGGCCGCCGGCGCACCGTCCTCGACGCCGCGTACCGCCGCCGCCGACAACGTGCGAATCGCTCGGCGTGGCGCAGTCGTCAGCACGCCGAACAACGCACCGCCGATGAATGCCGGCAGTTCGCGCCAGCCCAAACCAACGTACAGCACGAGCGGCACGAACGGCGTCAGGAACGACACGAGCAGCACGCCGCGCCGCCCGCCCGTCCGCTCTTCAATCACATCGTCCTTCGTCGCCACCGCCCAGAAACTGATGCCCTCTGCGCGCCGCGAAGCGATGATTGTATAGAGCGTGACGACGATTACCATCACAATTAGCAGGCCGACGGCAAACCTCGGCACCTCCGGCGGCAGCGTGCTCGTCGGCTCGATTTGCAACAGTTCGCGATACAGTCGCCACAACGCGATGTTGAAAATGAAGCCGGTCGCGAAGGCCATCAGGAAGAGCACGGCGGACAGTTTTCGCGGCACGCCTAAACTCATCATGATCGGCAGCACGAGTGAGCCGACCATGATAATCGCGCCGAGTCCCGTCAGAGATGTGAACAGCACCGCCGTGACAATCATCAGCGCGCCCGCGACGATCAGCGGACGGTCACCGCCGAACTCCGCCGCGCGCTTGATGATTCCTTCGGCGATGCCGCTGTGAATCATCACACGTCCGAGCATCGCGCCCGCGAACACCGCGACGTAAGCCGGCGCGAGTTTGACCGACCCTGCCGCGATCACATCATTCAGGATGCCCGTGAACGGCAGACCGACCACCGCCGCGACCACCACCGCCATCGCCGGCACAGCAAGTATGGCCGGCATCACACGCACGAACATCAACGCAGCGAAGATGGCGAAGATTAAAAGCAGTAAGAGACCAGTCATAGGTGGAAAGGCAAAAGTGAAAAGGCAAAAGGCAAAAGTGAAAACCAGTCATGTCGGGTCTTGTGATAAACCTGTTGCGTGATAAGGCAGCTTAACGAAAGACAAAACTGCCGCTCAGTTCACATGCGTTACAGTTGCAATCCTGTTCTTTGGAAGATACGGTCGTCAACTCTCAGGTTGACTAAGCCAGAGA
>JALZJL010000316.1 GCA_030859785.1 Acidobacteriota bacterium | reverse complement strand
CGCCGGCTCAGGCATCCGCTTCATCAATCACGGCCTGCACACGCTCGACGGCATCGCGGGCGACTGGCAACTGTTCAAAGTCGAGCGGCAGGAAGGACTCTTAAGGGATGAAGGATGAAGGATGAAGGAAGCGAGGAAGGGAAGTGGTTTGCAGATGATCAGCCATAATGTGGAAGGCAAAAATAAACAGTTTTCGGTTCTCATCTCAAAACTGAAACCTGTTCTGTGTAATTAAAATGAAGAGTGCGCGCAATTCCAAGTCGGTTTTTCTCAGCAATTTCGCCGTTTTGCCCGTTCAGCTTGAGACTGCGACTTGGAAGTTTTGATAAGCATGGCGAAACGTCCTGAAAACAGCCGGTTCTCGCATTCTGAATTACGCGCACTCTTCAATTAAGTCAATACGGTGCGACGGACGGCACGTGACATGATGAATGAAGCATGTCCCCGACGGACTTTTAATCTTCACCCGTCCTTAAAGTTAAATACTGATCGTCTCTGCCCGCCGCCCCTTGCGGCTAAGCACCCACATGAAAATCGTGCGCGAGACGTAAACCGCCGAGAACAGATTGGCGAGCAATCCGAGCACGAGAGTGACGGCGAAACCGCGAATCGTGCTGGTGCCGAAGATGAAGAGGAACAATGATGAAACGATGGTCGTCACGTGGGTATCGATGATCGTCACAAAGGCGCGCGCAAACCCCTGGTCAATCGCCGAAGTAACCGTCTTACCGCTGCGCAGTTCCTCGCGGATGCGCTCGAAGATGAGCACGTTCGAGTCAACGGCCATGCCGATAGTCAGGATCAATCCGGCGATTCCGGGCAGCGTCAATGTCGCGTCGAAGACGATCAACGCAGCCATCGTGATAATCAGGTTCAGCAGTAGCGCGATGACGGCATTGATGCCCGCTCCGCGGTAATAAAAGACCATGAACAGCACGACAAGAACCAATCCGGCGAGCGAAGCATAAACGCCAGATCGAATCGAGTCGGCGCCGAGGCTTGGCCCGACTGTTCGTTCCTCCTGGTATTCGAGTGGAGCAGGGAGCGCACCAGAGCGGAGCGTCAGCACCAGGTCTTCCGACGACTCCTTCGTGAAGCGTCCGTCGATCTGGCCCGAATCGGTGATCTGCGATTTGATGTAGGCGATTGACTTAACCTCGTCATTGAGTACCACGCCCATATACTTATTAATGTTCGCGCCGGTCCAGCGACCGAACTTCTCGGAACCCGAAGGCTTTAAGGCAAAGACGATTTGATAATCACTGCTTGACGCAGTGGTCGGCACCGCGTCAGCGCTACGCAATTCGTCGCCGGCGATGATTCCCGGCACCTCGACCACGACCCACTCTTTGGGTTTGTTCTGGTTGTCCTCACTCGTCTGCCCGGACGCACCCGTCGGTTCGTCGCGTTCGGAGTACGGTAGCACGCGGCGATTCTGCGGCACCGTGCCACCGAGCGAAGCGATGGCCGCTTCCTGGGTCGGGAATTTCTGTACCGGCAACGGGCTGTCGGGGCCGATGACATGCACCAGTTCGAGCCGCGACTCGCCGACCAGAAGCTTCTTGACGCGCTCTGGGTCCTGGATGCCGGGCATTTGCAGTAGTATCTGATTCGAGTCTTGCGCGCCGTACTTTTGCAGCGTCGGCTCGGCGACGCCGAAAGCATTGATGCGGCTGTCGATAATCCGATAGGCTTGGTCAACCGCCTGCTCACTCAGCGTCCGCTGCGCGGCGGTCGTCAATTCCCACGACAGGCGATTGTCGTTGACGCTTGCCGACCAGCCGCTCAAGTCAACCTTCTTCACCAACTCGTCGCGGATCTGGTCGAGTTTGGAAACATCCGTCGCTTCAACCACAATGCGATAATTGCGTCCCGACACTTCGGGGCGAACTTCTTTGACCGGTAAGCCCGCTTCCTTCGCCGCATTGGCGAGCGCGATGGAGTTGTTCTCAGTCAGGCGCTTGAGATAGTCGGCGACCTTGACCCGCATCACCAGTTGCGAGCCGCCTTTTAAGTCGAGACCGAGGCGGATGTTTTCGCGGAGCGTGTTGTTGATGCCGGCCAGCGTAAAGTCACTGAGTTTCGGCGTGCGGCGCGGCCCGATCACGATGTACAGCGAGACCAGCGTGACGACCGCAATCAGGATGATGCGTTGCAGAAGATTCTTTCTCATAAAATCAACGGACGAGGTTTTAAGGGCGGAAGGGTTCAGACTCCTTTAGGCTCGTCGGTGTGTAACCCGGCGACAGCCGCGCGCGAGACTTCGAGAATCGATTTATCAGCGGTGCGAATTAATAAACTGGCGTCGCGCACCACCGTCACGGTCGCGATGATGCCGCCACTGGTGATGATGCGGTCGCCCGCTTTGAGTTGCGCGATGGTCTCTTGCAACGCGCGCTGCTTGCGGCGTTGCGGCATCAGGATGAGAAAATAAAAGACGCCGAAGACCAGTAACATCGGAACCAGCGGCCCGATAAAACTGCCCGCGCCGCCGGTCGGCGGTGAAGTTTGTTGAAGTAGAAAAGCGAATGCGAATGTCATCATCGAGTTTTAATGTTGTCGACGCGATGTGAATGCGCGCATGGTGTTTGGCCGTAGGCAAGACACCGGTGCGTGACTCCCTGCCGCACTCCGCATCGTCATTGAAATCAGTTGTAGTGCGGACGAAGTGGCCGCGCGGGTGGCCGGCTTAAATCACTCAATGCCGGAGCCGATATACTCTAAGAACTGTTGCCGAAATAGAGTGAATTTACCAGACCGGATAGCTTGCCTGACACGCCGCATCGTGTCAAGGAAGAAGGCCAGATTGTGATGCGTCAACAGGATGCCGGCAAGCATCTCGCCGGTCATGTACAGATGTCGCAAATATGCACGCGTGTGGCGCCGGCACACCGAGCACCCGCACTGCTCGTCTAACGGTCGCGTATCAATCGTCCAGCGAGCGTTTTTGATGTTCAACTTGCCCCGCGATGTCCACACTTGACCGGTGCGTCCGTTGCGTGTCGGCAGCACGCAGTCGAACATATCGACGCCCCGCGCGACTGCCTCGACCAGGTCTTCCGGGGTGCCGACGCCCATCAAATAGCGCGGTTGCTCGCGCGGCATCTGCGGCGCAAGCCGTTCGACCACGTCATACATCACGCCCTTTTCCTCGCCGACACTTAATCCGCCAATCGCGTATCCGTCGAACCCGATCTCGGTCGTGCGTGTCAGACTTTCAAGCCGCAGGTCGGCGTGCGACGCGCCCTGCACGATTCCGAACAACGCCTGCGCGCCGCTCGCATCCGTCCGTCCCGCGTCCATCCCTTCAAGCTGCATTACATCGAAGCGCGAACGCGAACGCGCCGCCCAGCGCGCCGTCAATTCCATACTGGCGCGTGCTTCGTCGTGCGTCGCTTCGCCCGGCGCGCACTCGTCAAATGCCATCACGATATCGGAGCCGAGCGCGGCCTGCACTTCCATCGAAATCTCCGGCGAAAGAAAACAGACCCGCCCGTCGACATGCGAACGAAATTCGACGCCCGCTTCGGTGACGCGACGCAACGCGCCCAAGCTCCACACCTGAAAGCCGCCGGAGTCCGTCAGCAACGCCCGCTCCCAACCGATGAAGCGGTGCAGCCCGCCGCACGCCCGGATGGTTTCGGCACCGGGGCGCAGCCAGAGATGATACGTGTTGCCGAGGATGATGCGTGCGTCAAGCTCCGTCGATTCGAGCGCCTCGAACCGAACGCCTTTGACTGTCCCGAGCGTGCCGACCGGCATAAAAACCGGTGTCTCGATCAGGCCGCGGCGCGTCTGCAAATGACCGGCGCGGGCCTCACCCTGCTGCGCTGTAATCTCGAATTTAATCGCCCGCTGGTTCATCGCAAGTCGTCGATGGCCGCTGGTAATCGTTATGTGACCGTGGGCGCCGGTCGCTTAACCGGTCGCGTGGTTATCTGTAGTCCGCGTCAAGCTTAACGACTTTGGCCCGTCGCCCGTCAGTGTCCGCCTCAACTTCGTCCGCCTCACCGATTGGCAAGCGAACTGTGAACGTCGTTCCCTGGTCATCACTGACGACGCCGACCCGGCCACCGTGCGCTTCGACAAGTTCCTTGACCAGCGCGAGGCCGATCCCGAGGCCGCCGTGCCGCCGCGTGACCGAGCTGTCCGCCTGGCGAAAGCGATCCCAGATGTAAGGAATGAAACTCTCCGGGATACCTTCGCCGGTGTCGGACACATTGATCACCAGCCACCGTCGGCACTCCCGCGCGCCGTCCGCGTCGGTTCCCGGACTATCTTCCACGTAACGCGAGCGGACGGTGATGCGCCCGCCCTGCGGTGTAAATTTAATCGAGTTCGTCAGCAGATTCCAAAGCACCTGCTGGATGCGTTGCGCGTCAAAGTAAATCTGCGGCACATCCTCCGCCAGGTCAAGGTGCAACTCCTGGCGGCGAGCGACCGCCGAATGGCGCACTGTCCGGACGGCGTTCATCACCGCTTGGTTGGCGTCGCACACCACGCGTTCAAGGCGCAGCACGTTGCGCTGAATGCGTGACAGATCGAGCAGATCCGAGATCAGTTGTGCCAGCGATGTGGCGGAGATGCTGATGGCCTCGACGCCTTCGGCGAAATCTTCGTGAGACTTGAGAAGCGGGCTTTCACTCAACAGATCGACCCATCCGGTAATTGCGGTCAGAGGTGTGCGCAGTTCGTGCGAGAGAGTCGCAAGGAATTCATCCTTGGTGCGGTTGGCTGTGCGCAGTTCGGAGATCAGACGCGCGTTTTCAAGCGTCGAGCCGGCGTGCGTGGCGACCGCCATCAACAGATCGATGTCATCCTCCGACCAGTGCCTCTGACGGCGCGTCTGGTGTCCGCTGAGCGAGCCGATGACACGCCCCTGACGCATGATCGGCGCGATCAGGATGCTTTGAAGAGTGGTCTTCCCGATCAACTCTTCCAGTCCGACGGCGAGCGGATGCGTGCGCACATCGTTGGTCATCAGCGGTCGGCGGTGCGTCCGCAGGGCGTCGCGAATCGGCGAGTTTTGCATGACGGCCTGCCAGTCGGCCATCGGCGTCACGTTTTCGGCGCACCACTCGCCGTAAAAATCGTCGTTGGAATCGTCGTCGAACAGCTCTGCGATGCACCGGTCAAGTTGGAGGACCTCGCCGATGCGCTCAATCAACGAGTGAATTTTCAGTTCCGGCTCACCGCCACTCTGCAAAGAAAGCAGCAGCCGGTTGATGATCGCCTCGCGCTCAGCCTGCGCCTGGATGGTCACGAACAGGCGCGCGTTGACAATCGTTTCGGCGACTTGCGCCGCGAATATCTCAAGCAGGTTCAGGTCACGATCTCTGAAGCCGCCCGCGCGGTTGGCTACGCAGATGAAGCCGATCAGTTCGCGCATCAGGCGCAACGGCACAACCATCACCGAACGGATGCCGTATCTCTCGGTGAAATCGCGGTTGATGTCGTGGTCGCCACCCGCCGGGTCATTTGAAAGGAAGGCCTCCCCGGATCGGAAAATCCGGGTGTACCGGTCGTCTTCGTCGAGTTTGAAGTTGAAGGCACGCAACAGATTCCGCGGCGTGTTATACCCCGGCGCTTCGGCGCGCACCGTGTTGCGGCGGCGGTCATAAGTCGCGATCAGGCACATCTCGCCCCCCACTAGGTTTGCAATCGCGAGCGTGAGGCGACCGCTGATGTCCGCCGTATCGGTCATCGTTGAGAAGGCGCGGGAGATTTCGTAGAGTCCACGTAGCTCCTCGTTGCGCAGCCGACTCGCCTCGCGCAGTTCGGCATTGGCGAGCGCAACCGACACCTGTCCCGCGACTGTGGCGACGAGCTTCCGATCCTCTTCCGTCCACACGCGCGTGTCGGTGCAGTGATGGAGTTCGAGCAATCCGCGCCGCGAGCCGCCCGGTTCGATGGGCGTGGACAGCACGGAGCGTACGCTGAGGCTGCCATACAGCTCCGTCAACACGTCAGGCTCGAGAGTGCTCCAGTCTTCAATTGCAATTGGCTCGTCTGCTTCGAGCACGCGCTGCACGTAGCTGCTCTCGCGCACCGACCAACCCTGCCCGCGCAACGGTTTACAATTGTTCGTCAGATACTCGTACTCCACCAGCACCTTGCCGCCGTCATCGCCGCTGCGGTCTTCCCTGTACAAGAGGATGTGACAACGGTCAGCTTTGAGCGCCTCACCGAGAGTTGTGACGGCCTCTTCGAGAACGGTTGCCGGGTCTTGCGACCGGGCGAGTTTGCGGCCAATCTGCGCCACCATCATCTCGCGCTGTATCAATCCTTCCATTTCGCGATGCAGTTTTTCCTGCTCCGCGTGATCATCGCGCCGCACCAAGCACAGCGTTGTGGCGAGATCATTCCACTGGCAAGGGAGGCGTTCAACTAACACCGGCATCCATTCATCACCCTGCCCTGATGGCACGTGCGCGATCCCCTCGCGGTCGCCGTTTCCTTCTCCGCCTTCGCGCATTTCCGGTCGCAGCACGTCGCCGAGCGCGAGACTCGACGCCGACTCCGGCGTCTTGCCAATCAATTCCGCGAAGGCCGGATTGAGCGCAAGCAAGCGCTCGCCGCCCGCGTCGATGACCAGGGCCGGATCGCTCATCCGCTCGAAAAGCGAAGCGAAGACTGTGTGCTGTTCAGCCATCAGGTACTAAGGTCGGAGTTTTGAGGAAGGGGCGTCGGTCGGCGCTCACCACACTAAACTAAACCGCGCAGGAATGGAACAAGGATGGGAGACGAACAGGGATGAAGGATGAAGGATGAATTCAGGAATACGGAATACTAAAAACGAATCACTGAAGACACAGAGGAGTTTCTTACCTGCTGTGTGCTGTGTGCTGGATTCTGTTTTCTTGTTTTATTCATCCTTCATCCCTCATCCTTCCGCTAGCCGCCTCCGGTTTTTACGGTGGCGTTCGATGATTCTGAGCGGCGTGGCGAAGAAGTCGAATTCCTCGCGCAGACGGTTCTGTAGGTACCGCTCGTAAGAAAAATGTAGGCCGGGCTTGCCGCCCGCGGTGAAGACGACGAAGGCCGGTGGTCGCACGCCGACCTGTGTCACGTACTGGACGTGTAGACGCGAGCGACCGCCTTTGACCGGCGCGGGTGCGCTCGGCGCGCGCGGCGAAGCGACGGCACGTTCGAAGAAGGCGTTGAGTTGCGCGGTCGAGACGCGGCGGTTGCGCGCTTCGTTGGCATGCACTGCGAGCGGCAGAAGTTTGTCGACCCGCTGCCCGGTCAGCGCTGAGATGGTAGCGACCGGCGCCCAATCGAGGAACTTCATCTTGTCGCGCAGGTTCCGCTCGAACTCGGCAGGCGTTCCCGTCACTTTGTCTTTCAGCAAGTCCCACTTGTTAACCGCGATGATGATCGAGCAGCCTGCCTCGAATGCATAGCCGGCGATGTTGGCGTCGAGCGCGACGACGCCTTCCAGCGCATCGACGACCACTACCGCGACATCCGCACGTTCAAGACTGCGGCGCGCCATCACGACGGAGAGCTTTTCCGCCATCTCTTCCGTCTTGCCTTTGCGCCGGATGCCCGCCGTGTCGATCAAACGAAACTGTTGCCCGTCGTGCTCCATCAACGTATCGATAGCGTCGCGCGTTGTTCCGGCGACGGGCGACACGATCACACGTTCCTCGCCGAGCAGTCGGTTCAACAACGACGACTTGCCAACATTGGGTCGCCCGACGATGGCTAATCGTACCTCGCGCGGAACGGGTCGCTCAGTTAGTTCCCTGTCGACATCAACGCCTGTATCATCTTCCCGCCGGCCCGACTCATCGGCGAGGTGGGCCACGATTGAGTCGAGCAGGTCAGCAACGCCGTCGCCCTGTTCCGCCGTCAGCGGAATGACATCCGTGAAGCCGAAGCGGTGAAACTCTCCGGCGTCGGCTTCCAACCGCAGGGCGTCCGCCTTATTGGCGGCGACCAGCACGATCTTGCCGGTGGTTCGCAACAACCGCGCCAACTCTTCGTCGAGCGGCGTGATACCGGCGCGGACATCGACCACCCAGACCAGCGCCAGCGCCTCGCTAATGGCGAACTCCGCCTGCTTCAGAATGTTTGCGGGAATCACCGCGTCGTCATCCGGCACGATGCCGCCGGTGTCGACCACGGCGAAGCGACGCCCGGCCCACTCCGTCTCGCCGTAAATGCGGTCGCGCGTGATGCCCGGCTCGTCGCCGACGATGCTGCGGCGCTCGCCGACGAGCCGGTTAAAGAGCGTCGACTTACCGACATTCGGTCGCCCGACGATTGCCACGAGCGGCGGCGCGGCGCGCTCCGGTGTGTTCTGTTGAAATGTTGCTAGTTCGATGATGCTCATGGGTCGGGTGTCGTAGAAGAGTGCCCCTCAAATTCAGTTGATGCGAGATTCCCGTCCAAGTTCGACGGACGCGCGCCGGTCACTACTTAAGTGAGTCAGGTCACGACGGAGAAAAGTTTCGATTGGTCGGGGCGCGGAAAGTGTAACGTGGCGGCAATGCCGCCGCAAGGAGTACCGTCTGCACCGAGGTAGCAACTGAGATGATCTGGCCTCATACAATCTCCGACATCTGGCAACGCGCGCGTGCCCGCTTCAATCACCCGCGCGTCGAACTCGCACCGCACCTTGCCCTCGGTCAACGCGGCGAGGCGTTGGCCGCCGCCCATCTTGAACGCATCGGCTATCGGCTCGTCGCCGCGAACTTCAAACTGCCGGTCGGTCGCAACTCACGCGGCGCGTTGGTGCATGCCGAGATTGATCTGATCGCTTACGATGGCGACACGCTCTGTTTCATCGAAGTCAAGACCCGCGCCTCTGATTGGTACGCCGCGCCCGAAGCCAATGTCGACCTGCGTAAGCAGCGGCAGATTACACGCGCCGCACGCATCTATCGCCGCCTGCTCGGAGTGACAGCCGCCGCTTACCGCTTCGACGTGGTGAGCGTCATCCTTCCTCCGCCGGACGAGCGTTCCGGCAAACAGACCGACGAGCACGCGCCCCATCTCAGATTACTGCGCGCCTTCTGGACGGAAGAGAAATTCCGTAAACGTCGGTGGGCGGAATAAGGAAGTCGGCAGTCCAAATATTCAACAGTGGCTGATAAATGGCAGGGCCATTCAGTTCACGGCTGAAGTGGCTGGTGAAGGAGCACAAACTTGCGGTCTGTGTGGGCTGCGCTGGCCGCCATCCACAGACTGAAGCCTGTGCCACTGTGAAAACTGAATCGCCCTGACTCGTTAGCGGGGTCACTTGACAACACCGGATGAATCCGTAGAATTGGGGCTTCTTAAGAAGCGGGAGTAACTCAGTGGTAGAGTGTCACCTTGCCAAGGTGAAAGTCGCGAGTTCAAATCTCGTCTCCCGCTCCACAAATTCAAGGATGAAGGCGGAAGGATGAAGGATGAAAGCACAAGCTTTCATTCGCCGAAGATTTACTTCATCCTTCCGCCTTCATCCTTCATCCCTCCGGGGCGGCGTAGCCAAGTGGTAAGGCAGAGGTCTGCAAAACCTTTATTCGTCAGTTCGATTCTGACCGCCGCCTCCAACCATTTCAACAACTTACAAGCTTTATAAAGCCGTTCTGTAAGGGCACTGTGGGGACTTCCGTGGGGAGTCTTTGCAGTTTGCCGCGCTTTGGCGTGTCCGCATAGTTATCGGGCAGCGACGTAAGCTTCTAATTTTCTCATCGCTTGGAATTGGTGTTCTTCGGTTGGATGCGCGTAGCGTAAGACCATCTGAATGCGTGAGTGTCCAAGCATTGCGGCAAGTGTGACAAGGTCAACGCCTGCCATTGCCGCTCTTGTTGCCCATGTGTGGCGTAAGTCATACAAGCGAAACTTTGTGACCTTGCTTCGCTTAACGGCGTTAACGTGCGCGTTATTGACTTTGATGATAGGCCTGTCGCCGACGCCGCGACCGGGAAAAAGGTGTTGACCGTCGATTGATGTAAGCCGCGAACTCAGCACGGCGGCTGCTGATTCGTTCAACGGAACTTTACGCTTTGCCGCTTTTGTCTTGCCGTGCGGATTGAATAAGTAGCCGCGTTCTAAGTACACATCATCACGCCGGATGCGGCAGACTTCTTCCGGGCGCATACCTGTTTCTACCATCAAGCGCGCTATGTCTTGAAGCGGCTGGGAAGCGGCGAGCAAGTATGTTTGCTGTTCTTCCATCGAAAGCACGCGCATCTGTTCGTTATTTTCTGCGAGAAACTTGACGCGGCTGACAGGATTCTTAGAGATCACGTCATCTTTGATTGCGCGGTTGAATAGAATTTTGAGACACGCTAATTCGCGGTTGATCGTCGCCGGGCGAAGGAAGCGATTTGTAGCCGGACTTTTGGTGCGGGCGCGGTGTTGTTTGTACTTCTCTACATCTTCGGGCGAGATTGAATCTATGCGGGCATCGCGGAAGTATCGTTTAAGCGGCTTTGAGGAAACCTTGTAACGATTGTGCGTGTTCGGATGCGCGGCGTGCTCGTGTTCTGAGAACGTAAGAAAGTCATTCATGGCGGCCTGAAACAACGGGACAGGCTTCGGTTCGTCGATGCCGACTTCGCCCTTCGCCAACTTCGTCTTGTATGCCGCTTCAATCTCACGGGCAACGCGGCGGTTCTTTTGCTTCGTCGAGCGCCGGACGCGCCGCCCGCCAAATACAAACTCGTACCAATACACACCGCCGCGTTTGTAGATTGCCATTAGTCACTTTCCTTTCTTCGTCGATGATTGAGTGGTTTGTTTTATTTCACTTGCCCTTTGCCGTCTTTTTTTTCTAGCATATAGGTAAGTTCCTTTTTCGTTAGCAGAACCTTTACGTTCACGGTAAAGTCGAGAACTAAGCGTGCTTTTGCACTTCACCGCGCCGCAATGCTTGGCGTCAATTCTTCCGGCCCAGAAGAAGCACTGGCACACATCACACTGGCGAATTCGGGTTATTTCAACATTTGGGTCTGTTAAGGCTTCCACAAGTGGATTAGAAACACTACGCAACCCTTTACCGTCAGGCTTGAGAACGACAGCAACGCCTTCTAATCTCATCGGGAAGGCCCACGCTACAAAGGACATAGCTGGGCTTCCCCAATATTTCGCCATACCAACAATTTTAAGCAGATTCTTTCTCAAACTTTGAAATAGACGATACCTGTCTGCAAAACTGTTAAAAGTTTCGCTGCTTGTTGCAAGCATAAAGTCAACATCGCCCATAATAAAATCGTTGAGACTTTCCGGCAGTTTTTTCATAATAACGCGGACTGTTTCTAATTCTTTTTCTTGGTACTCCCTATACTTACCTTCAACTAAAAGCATCTTCGCTTCTGCTCCCATCTCCACATCAAGATCAGGAAGCTCGAAATCAGGCGGAGATTGATTAGCCAGCCAGATAAGCCAATCAAGTTTTTTTGGCGCTCCCCTCAGAAATTTACCGCGTGACCTTTGCAGAGTATTTTTCGCCGGCATCTTTTGATCATCAATCTTGTCTTTTAGCTGATATTTCGTAGCTTTGATAGTATCATATAGAAGTCTGGTTAATCAACAACCACTTCACGAAAGGTCACAAACATATGGGAACAATAGCAACACCATCGGCGCGCATTGCTTGGGGACTTGCGGAGATTGCCAAACAAACGGGCTTGTCGCTTGGCTTTCTCCGAAACGAAGTAAGAGCGAAGCGCTTGCCCGTGCGGAAGTTCGGGCGGCGAGTTTTGGTTTTGGATGAAGATTTGCGGCGCTACTTAACTGAGGGAAGCGACGCGGAGAAGGCGGTGCGAAATGCGGCTTGAATTACTAACAAATGAAGCGCCCGCGCGTGCTGCAAACACGCAGGGCGCTAGTGAAACGTTGGGCTTGGCAGGGCGCAACAACTTTCGTGCGTATCGTAGCGATAACCCGCAGCAACGTCAACGCTGCGGCTTTTGCGCGGAGTGCGGCTGGTGGCTGCCTCTCACGTGGCAGCTTGTCTGGACGGTCGAAGACCCGCCGCAAGCAAGTTGGCGCAAGCTGTGCCGTCTTTGCGTTTATTTGAAGAGCAAGGAGGCGCAATCGTGACCCCAACAAGCCCTTCCGAATTCCTTGCCGCGTTTTATCCAGATAAATTGGAAGATGTGCGCTTACGCCTCTTCAAAGCCAAGAAAGCGCCGGACTCACAACACAATCGCCCAATCAAATACGCTACAACACGCGCTGAACTTACGTGCGACGTTGAACAACAAGCCAAACTTAAACAAGCGAACCGCACACGCGGCGTTTACTTCGTCGTTAACGCCGGGAGCGACGAAGACGACGGCATTGGGCGCTTCAACGCCTGTTTCGCTGAATCGGACGAACACACGCTTGAAGAGCAGCACGCACGCCTAGATAACGCTCCGCTTGCGCCGTCAATCCGAGTAGAGACGCTCAAGAGCGTTCACGCCTATTGGCTACTCTCCGGCGATTGCGGCGAAGCAGAGTGGCGCGATATGCAAGCGCACCTCATCGCCCACTTCGGGGGCGACGAAAAGATTAAGAACCCGTCGCGTGTGATGCGGCTGCCTTTCTTCAATCACGTCCACTACAACCCGGAAGACGGTACGTACAGCTACAAGCATGTTGAACTGACTGCGTTCAACCCAGCGCGGCGCTATACGATTCAGGAGATGCGCACGGCGTTCCCTGAAGTTGAGCCGGAAGCACAAGCGCGCCACACTTCTGAAGCGCCGCCAAGCAATTCATCCGAAGCGACTAATTTTGCTTCATGGGATGAGCTGCATTCGGAGGCAGCGCGCCGCATACGCACATCGACCAACGCCCGGACAGACCGCAAAGGCTGGATGCAAGCGCCGGGCATCTGTCATGGCTCAAGCGACGGCAAAGCCATGTACGTCTCTCCTGACGGCGCGTACGGCTGTCATAAGGGCTGTCCGACGGCCAGTATCCGCCTCTCACTTGGCTTACCGGAACGACCCTCGAACACGACGACCGGCGAAGAGCAGGCCACTAGCGTGCAGAGCAAGGAGGAAGCACCAGCGCTGCGT
>JALZJL010000302.1 GCA_030859785.1 Acidobacteriota bacterium | reverse complement strand
CGGCTTAACCGTCGAGAAGGAAGCCTTTTCAACGGTCGCTACCAAGCCAATGTCTTGGTAGCGACCGTTGGCCGCATCAGAACCTAAACTTCGCGCCGAACTGGAAGACGCGCGGCCCGCCGACTGTGTTGGAGATGAAACCGAAGTCGGCACCGTCCGAAATGTCTCCGCTCGGGTTGGCGAAGTTGACGTTATTGAAGAGGTTGAAGGCGTCGGCGCGAATCTCAAAGCTCGTGCCTTCGGTGATGCGCGTCGTCTTCGACAAACTCAGGTCGAATCGCTTCTGCACGGTGCCGCGCAGGGTGTTTCTGCCGAGAGAGCCGAAGCCGCCAAGCGGCGAACTGAGCGCGCTCTGGTTGAAGTAAGACGACTCTAATCCGTCCCCACCGTTGCGCAAGTCATTGAGCGATGAGACGTTCGGGCGACCGAAGCCGAGGCGGTAGAGTCCGCCCGATCCGTTACGTATCCCTTCGAGCGCGGCGACGTTGCCCGCCTCACCTTCTGGCGAGAAGATCGTGAAGGGCGTCCCCGACTGAGCCTGAAGGAAGCCGGCGAGTTGGAAGCCGGTCAGGAAGCGCGAGGTCGAACCGAAGGCCGGAATGTTATAAACGAAGGTCGCGCTGAAGCGGTGCGTGCGGTCGAAGTCCGAAAGCGCGCGGTTGTTCGCCGGGTCGTAGGAGTTGCCCTGCACGATGAAGCCGGGGTTGGGAGAGTCGGGGCGACCGCCGCCCGCCGTCGAGCCGGGATCGGAGGAACTCGTGTCAATGGACTTCGAGAACGTGTAGGACGTGTTGAACTGAAGCCCCCGCGAGAGGCGACGCGCGAAGTTGATTTGCAATCCGTTGTAATTCGATGAGCCGTCCGAGCGTAAGACCAACGCTTCGGGGACATTGAAGCCGAGGACGGGGGTGCGCGCCTCGAAGCCGAGGAGCGTGCCACCGCTGATGACTCCCGCCGCGTTGCGCGTGGAATTGGTCGTCAGGTTCAAATCGCGCGCATTGCCGGTCAGCACGTTGTTGAAGCCGAACACGACGCCAGTGCCGCGCTCGCGCGCTGTGGAGCCGGGACGTAGCGCGCCGTTCGGGAACGCGGCGTTGAACTGCGCTTGAGTGAGCATTCCGGCGGCGACACGCGCCTGCGCGCCGGTGTAGGTACGCCCATACTCGTTGACGAAGCGCGCGTAAGCGTAATCGGGCGTCGCGGGGTTGTTAAAGTCGAAGCCTTGATTGAGCGCGACGGCTTGCAGCAGTTTCGTCCCCTTCGTGCCGACGTAGCGCACTTCGATCAAGTTGCTGCCTCCGAACTCGTACTGCACGCCGACGTTGTACTGCTGGATGTAAGGCGTCCGTAGGTTGCGATCAATCGAGCGGAACTCGAAGGTCTCGGCGATATTGCCGCGAATCGGCTGTCCGGTCACAAAGTCGGTCGGATTGTTAGCGCCCGTTGGCGTGGTCGTGACAGACGTGTTGTCGCGGATTCTAAACGTGCCAGCCCCCTCGTAAACGATGCGTGCAGGCAGGAAGGTGTTGAGTCCGACGTTGACCAGAGGGAATTGCGTCGAGAAAGCGGTTTGAATCGGGATGTTCGGCGCTCCCGCCGTGACTTCGATTTCGCGCAGGAACGGGTAGTTACTAAAAATGGTATTGATGAACGCGGTGGACGGGCGATCAAAGAAGATGCCGTAGCCGCCCCGAATCACTATCTTGTTGTCAAAGCGGCGCGGGCTGTAGGCGAAGCCGAAGCGCGGCGCGAAGTTGTTTTTGTCCTGACCGTTCAAGGTGTGCTTGTTATCAACGCGCGTCGCAACTGCAATCGCGTCGTCAACCGCTTTGAAGCCGGTCATCTGCACGTTCGAGGGGACGATGAAGCCGGCGAGCGGATTCTCGGTGCTCGTGATGAGGCTCGGATCGAAATTACCGATGCGCCCGTTCTTCTCCGTCGGGAGTCCGTAAAACTCGTAGCGTATTCCGAGGTTCAAGGTTAACTCCGGCGTGAGCTTGAAGTCATCGGCGACGTAAGCCGAGAAGTCGCTGAAGCGGAACTCCTTCTCGGTGGTGCCGAACTGCGTATCTGCTTCCGTGGCGCGACCCAAGAGAAACTGCGTGAAGTTGTCGAACTTCTCGAACTCGGTCGCCTGTTCTTCCGGCAAGTTCGTCGCGTACTGCTGGCGTTTGTACTCGCCGCCGAAGCGGAAGGTGTGCGCGCCGGTGGTGAAGGTGACGTTGTCGGAGAAACTGTAGGTCTTTTGATCGCGCCCGTTGAACGAATCGTTCGGGCCGCCGAAGGCAAAACCGGAGATGTTGTTTCTGCCGACGAAGTGACCGAGGCGTCGCGTGCCGGGGCTGTCGTCGAAAGCGAGCGCCGGGTTGCCGATGCCGAAAGCTTGGCTGGTAAGTTCCTGTGTCAGGAACAGGTCGTCGAGGCGGCGCGTGTTGTTCAAGGCGAAATAGCCGAAGCGCGCCTCGTTGATGAGTCGGGGGCCGAAGACATGTTGATCCGAGATTGCGAGCGTGCGGTTGCTGTCGTCGCGCCGGAGTTGGAACGGCGAGGTCTGCGCGGTCGGCTCGGTGAACGGGTCGAAGCCGGGGAAGTTGGCGAAGAAGAACGTCCCCGTCAAACGGTTGCTGGTCGTCAACTGCCCGTCGAGTTTGATCGAGAATTGATCCTGCTCGAACTCAGCGGGGAAGACGTTGCGCTGCCGCACAAGCGGGTTGCCGCCGCCGACGGTGCCCGTTAATCCGGGGAGCGTAAGCGCAACGCCCTGATCAACTCCGACGCGGCGTGCGTTCGCGCGCGGGCTGGGGATGATGAAGTCGCCGGTAAGCGGGTTGATCGTGTTGAGTAGCTGAAGCGCGAGCGGCGAGATTTGCGCCGCCGTCAGCGGGAAAGTTGAGTTCTCGGCGCGGAACGCGGCGACGATATTTTCGGCTGTGCGTGCGCCGCTGATGCGTCCGAGCGCGAGCGGGAGCGTCGTCTGGCTCGAAGCGGTCGGCACAAAGCCGGTCGATGCTTGCGTGCGCTGGTAGCCGCCGAAGAAGAAAAAACGATCCTTCACAATTGGCCCGCCGATGGTGAAGCCGCCTTCGTTGCGACGCGCACGCGGGCGCTCGATGCCGTCGCGGTTGTAGAAGAAGTCGTTGGCGTTCAGCTTCTCATTCTGCAAGAAATAGTAAACCGCGCCGTTAATGTCGTTCGTCCCACTCCGGGTGATGAGTTGAAAGTTGCCGCCGCCCGAACGACCCGTCGAAGCATCGTAGAGGCTTGTTTGCAACTTCACTTCTTCGAGGGTTTCCGGCGCGGGCGCGATGTTGTCGTTCAAGCTTCCTTCATTCGATGTAATGTTGGTCGCGTCGATGCCGTTGAAGAAGAGACTCGTGGAAGTCGTGCGCGTACCGTTGACGGACGGCGAAATGTTGCCATTGCCGTTGACAGCGACTGGCGGAAGGTCAGAGCTGACGCCCGCTTCGGTTGACAGCAAGTGTGTGAACGAACGGGTCGAGGTCGGCACCTGCACGATCTCTTCGGCGCTGATCGAGCGCGCTGTCGTCGCCGTCTCCGCTGTCACCAGTGACGCGCCTTCGCTCGTGACGGTGATGACCTCGCCGACCTGTCCGACTTGAAGGACTTGATCGACCGTGCGCGGCACAGCAGCTTCGACAATCACGTTATCGACTTGGCCGGAGGTGAATCCGGTTTGCGTGACTTTGACCTGATAAGTCCCCGTCGGCAACACAGGCACGGTGTAACGGCCCTCGTCGTCAGTCGTGGCTTCGCGCGTCAGGCCGGTCGACGGGTTAGTAACCGTGACCTGCGCGCCGGGCAGAGCCGCCCCGTTCGAGTCTTGGACGGTGCCGCTGATGCTTCCGGTGGACTGGACTTGCGCCCCAGCGTTCGATGGGAAGATCAGTCCTGCTACTGTGAAAAGGAGCAGAAGGCAAGTAATAGTAACTTTGCTGCTGCTTATTAACATTTTCAGGGGGTTGATAGTTAGCATGTTTATCTCCTAATGAACTTGCGTAGAATTTCGAGTTGCGTGTGGGAGCATAACGGCCTAGTGCTGAATATAGTTGCCAGTACACGTATGCGTGAGAAGCAATTCAAGACTCAACAATGCACGATGCTATGTTGCAAAGCCGGAAAGTACCCTGCGCAAGTTAAGACGGGGTGAATCCCACCTTAAATGTTTGTTAACTGAATCTGTTTGGGAAGGGATCGGCGAGAGGCGGCGAAACGGAAGATCGTGATGCTGATGCTCGGCCACCGCGCTGGGGGTTATTCAGGTATTGTGAGTTGATTCCGAAGTTAATTGTCGAAACGTGGTTTTGTGAAGGGGGCGGGCGGAGTTAAAACCTAGATGGCAACCGTGGCGGGCCGCTTGGAAGATCGCTCTGTTTCAATCCGTAGCTCACAGTCCACCGACGGCTGTGGCGTCCCACATCAACCACAAGCGGCGCTGTTTGCCGGTCGTCGACCGCGGTTGCTTAAAAGCGAGTCGCACGTACCTTGTTTTGAACTCGCTGCGCTCAGCGCCGGGGTAGAACGTAAAAAAATACTCGGCGCGCTCCGCCAGATCACATTCCCGCCGCATGCGGTTAATCAA
>JALZJL010000300.1 GCA_030859785.1 Acidobacteriota bacterium | reverse complement strand
AATGAAGACCGGATGATTGCGGATTGCGGACCCTGCGATTGCGGATTATCAGATTAAGCGAAGCCCGTGCTCCTTCTTGTTTCATCAATCCGCATTCCGCATTCATCTTGTCACCCGTCACGTTTGAGCAAATCGTTCACGCCGCGTTGCGCAACGAACCATCCGCCGGTTGCGCGTCATTCACCACGCGTGGCCTGCGCATCCATGCGAGCAGGCTCTTCGGCGAAGTCTTGACCAGTGCGACGCCGCCCAGAATAATCGCCGTCGCAACCCCGACCCGCCAACTCAGAGGCTCTGCCAATATTGCCCATCCAAGCAGCACCGCGATCACCGGGTTGATGTACGAATATGTCGAGACGATGGACAGTGGCAGCTTCTGAATCGCGTAAGTGTAAGCGCCGTAGGCGACGATTGAACCGAAGACAATCAGGTACAGCAACGCGCCGAGCGTGCGCCCGCTGAAATGCACCGCCGGCCACTCGCCTTTGAGCGTGCCGACAGTCAACAGCGCCACCCCCGCGATCAGCATCTGAACCGACGCACTCATCATCGGCGACACGCCCACCGGATGACGTTGCGCATAGACCGACCCGGCTGACCATGAAGCGCACCCGACCTGCAATGCGATGACGCCCAACAGGAACGGGCCGCTAAGCGCCGCGCCAAACAGATCAGGCGCGACCAGCAGGACGAGGCCACCGAATCCGATCAACATCCCGATGATACCCCGCGCACCGACGCGCTCGCCGCTGTTCGTCACACGCTCAAGCCCCGCCACCCAGAACGGCGAAGTCGCCACCAACAACGCCGCCATCCCGCTCGGCACCCACTGCTCCGCCCACACGACGACGCCCGTGCCGACGCCAAGCAGCGCCAACCCGACCACGCCGATATCGAACCACTCGCGCCCGAGCGGCAGACGCGCGCTGCGTTGCCGGTACATGATCAGAAAGAGCACCGAACCCGCGATGATGAACCGCAGCCCCGCGAAGAGCATCGGCGGCATCGTCTCCAGCCCGATCCGAATCGCCAGGTACGTCGTTCCCCAAAAGAAGCAGACCGCCGCCCACGCCCCGTACGCCGCCCATTTTTCTCTGCCTGCCGTCATCACTCACCCCCAGTTTTCTTTCCGACCGCAAGACGCGGCGTTTCCTTGACAGTCTTTAATACAATCGTCGTGCGCGTCCCGCGGATGGCTTTGAACTTGCCGATGTCATCGCGCAGGATGCGGTACAAATCATCAGTGTCACGCGCCCGGACTTTGATTAAAAAGCAGTCCTCGCCCGCGAGATGATGCAACTCCTGGACGGAGGGCAGCGCCGCGAGCGCTTCGGCGGTGCTTTCCGCGCGGCCCAAAATATCGTCCCGGTCGTCCACCCGAACAAAAATAAACGCGACCAGGCCGAGTCCCAGAGCCTGCGGGTCGAGGAGCGCCATGTAACCTTGAATCAGCCCACGCTCTTCTAACTTCCGCACACGCTCAAGTGTCGCCGATGGGGTCAACTCCAAAGCCCGCGCCAAGTCGACGTTACTCGCCCGTCCTTCGCGTTGAAGCATCTCCAAAATCTTCAGGTCTTTTTCATCCACGGTTTTAATTGATTCGGCCATAATCAGTGTTTTGAATTTTCTTCGGTTTAATTCCGACTCGGCGGCACAATGTACATGACTTGGCGGCTGCCAGTCAAATAAAATTTTTAGTTTCGCGCTTTCTGGAGAATTAATTGTTTGCTGGGACAGTCCTCTCCGGAGGTTTAAGTCTCAGGCTGTATAGCTGCTTGACAGGTAGAGACTCAACCTTTATTATGCGTGCGCGCTCAGGCAATCAAGTTTGATCGTCAGGGCAATTTTGAGAGCCGGGCGAAATTCCATTCAAATCTTCTTCGAGAATTTAACTGGGGAGGTTACTGATGAGCATTTCTCGTTACGATCCATTTCGCGATTTACGAACTTTACAGGACGAGGTCAATCGTCTCTTCTCAACTAACATCGGGCGGAGTTTCAGCGACGAAGGCATTGCGCGCGGTTCCTGGACTCCGAGCGTCGACATCTTTGAGAACAAAGACCAACTGGCGTTTGAGTTCGAGTTGCCGGGCATGAACCGTGAGGATTTCGAGCTGACCATCGAGAACAACGTTCTCACACTGCGCGGCGAGCGGCGCTTTGAGAAGAAGGATGACTCGGACAACTATCACCGCGTCGAGCGGTCGTATGGTTCGTTCACGCGCTCGTTCACGATGCCACCGGCAGTTTCAAGCGAGAGCGTCACGGCTGAATATAAAAACGGTGTGTTGCGGGTCACGCTTCGCAAACGCGAAGAGGTGAAAGCGCGGCGCATCGAGATTTCCGGCGAGGGCGCCGCAGCGAAAACGCCGCAGACCATCAACGTTAACAACGAACAGCCCGGCGCGGCAAACGAACCGCTGAAGACTTCTACAGCGGGCCGTTAATCCGCCCGCTGGTATTAGCATAGGACTGCCGCAACAAGCAGCAGAAGAACAACGGATTACACAGATGACACGGATTAATTGCCTTCTGTTCAACCTGTGAAATCCGTTGTTTCAGTTACCTCTTTGGCGTAAGCCCTACAGCAATATTTCGCGAGGTTTTTAAGACAAGTCTATGCGCTTAGATCGTTTCACACTGCGCGGCCAGGAGGCGATTCAGACCGCCATCGAAGCCGCCGAGCGAAATCAGAATCAACAAGTCGAGCCGGAGCACTTGCTGGTCGCGATGCTCGAACAGCCCGAAGGCGTGGTGCGCCCGGTGCTCGGCAAAATCGGCGCGAACGTGCCGGTTGTGCTTAATGATGTGCAGGCGGCCATCGCTCGTCTTCCGAAGGTGCAGGGCGGGCAGCAGTATTTCAGCCCGCGTCTCAGCCAGGTCTTCACCGCATCGCAGAAGCAGGCCGAGACGATGAAGGACGAATACGTCTCGACCGAGCACCTGCTGCTCGCTATCGCGGACGAGAAAGACGGCGCGGCGGGCAGAATCCTGCGCCAGCACGGCGTCAATCGTGATGACCTGCTGAAGGTCATCGAGCAGATGCGGGGCGGCGCTCGCGTCACTGACCAGAACGCCGAGGCGAATTACCAGGCGCTGTCGAAATATGCCAAAGACCTGACGGAACTGGCGCGCGCCGGCAAGCTCGACCCCGTCATCGGTCGCGACGATGAGATTCGTCGCACGATTCAGGTGCTGTCACGGCGCACGAAGAACAACCCGGTCTTAATCGGCGAACCGGGTGTCGGCAAGACCGCGATTGTCGAAGGCTTAGCGCAAAGAATTATCTCCGGCGACGTGCCGGAGACGCTGCGTAACAAACGCCTCGTTTCACTTGATCTCGGCTCGATGCTCGCCGGTGCGAAGTACCGTGGCGAGTTCGAAGACCGCTTGAAGGCCGTGCTCAAAGATATCGAGAACGCGCAGGGGCAGATTGTGCTCTTCATCGACGAGTTGCACACACTGGTCGGCGCGGGCGCGGCGGAAGGCGCGATTGACGCCTCGAACATGTTGAAGCCGGCACTGTCACGCGGCGAGTTGCGTTGCGTCGGCGCGACCACGCTCAACGAGTATAAGAAGTACATCGAAAAGGACGCGGCGCTCGAACGGCGCTTCCAGCAAATTTACGTCGGCGAGCCAACCGTCGAAGACACGATTGCGATCCTGCGCGGATTGAAGGAACGATACGAAGTTCACCACGGCGTGCGCATCAAGGACTCGGCGATTGTCGCCGCCGCCACGCTCTCTAACCGCTATATCACCGACCGCTTTCTGCCGGACAAGGCGATTGACTTAATCGACGAGGCCGCGTCGCGTCTGCGCATCGAGATTGACTCGTTGCCCGTCGAGATTGACATCCTCCAGCGCGAGATTATGCAATTGGAGATTGAGCGCCAGGCGTTGCAGCGCGAGACTGACGAACGTTCGAAGGCTCGGCTCGGCGAGATTGAGCAACGCATCGCGGATTTGCGCGAGCGTGCTTCGGGGATGAAAGCCAAGTGGCAGTCCGAGAAAGAAATTATCGAGCGCATTCGCAAGACGAAGGAAGAGGTCGAGCAGGTCAAAGTTCAAGCCGAGCAGTACGAGCGCGCCGGCGATTACAACAAGGTTGCCGAGCTTCGTTACGGCAAACTCGTCGAGTTGCAAAAAGAACTCGAAGCGGATCACGCCAAGCTCACAGAGGCGCAGAAGGAAGGCGTGATGCTGAAAGAGGAGGTCGACGAAGAGGATGTCGCGCAGGTCGTCGCGAAATGGACGGGCGTCCCCGTCTCGAAGATGCTCGAAGGCGAGATGCAGAAACTAATCACGATGGAAGACCGCTTGCGCCAACGTGTCATCGGTCAGGACGAAGCACTGATTGCGGTCGCCGACGCCGTGCGCCGCGCCCGCGCCGGGTTGCAGGACCCGAACCGGCCTATCGGCTCGTTCATCTTCCTCGGCCCGACCGGCGTCGGCAAGACCGAGACGGCGCGCGCCCTCGCCGAATTCATGTTTGACGACGAACGCTCGATGGTGCGCCTCGACATGAGCGAGTATATGGAGAAGCACGCCGTCGCGCGGATGATCGGCGCGCCGCCCGGGTATATCGGCTTTGAAGAAGGCGGGCAACTCACCGAAGCCGTCAGGCGCAGGCCCTACTCGGTCGTCCTCTTCGATGAAGTTGAGAAGGCGCATCCGGATGTCTTCAACGTGCTGTTGCAGATTCTCGATGACGGGCGTCTGACTGACTCAAAGGGGCGCACGGTTGATTTTAAGAACACGGTCTTAATCATGACCTCGAACCTTGGGAGCCGAGAGATTCAAGAGGCGGACGGCGACGAGAAGCAGATGCGCGAGGCTGTGATGCAGGAGGTACGGCAACACTTCAAGCCGGAGTTCCTGAACCGCATCGACGACATTGTGATTTTCCACCAACTGACGCGCGAACAGATCGTCGACATCATCGAGGTGCAACTTGAGCGCCTGCGCGCACTGCTCGGCGAGCGTAATATCACGATCACGCTCGATGACTCCGCGAAGAAACTTCTCGCGCGCGAAGGGTACGATCCGATGTACGGCGCGCGTCCGTTGAAACGCGCGATTCAGACCCTGATTCAAAATCCGCTGGCGACTAAGTTATTAAGCGGTGAGGTGGTGCCAGGGCAGACCGTGCGCCTCTCCGCCGACGGCGATGGAATGAAGTTTACGTCCGACGGCGCGGCCCCCGTCGTCGCCACCGCCGAAGCAGCAGGCTGAACCATTCAAGAGTGACAGGACAGTGCCGGACGATTGCGGATTGCGGATTGCAGATTATCAAACCAACTCACGATGTGTGTGTGCTTCTTCCATTCCGCAATCCGTAATCATCTTGTCACCCATCACTCCTGAATATTGAAGGGACTTGATAATGGCACACAAGTGGAACATGATGCGCGACCTTGAGATTTTACAAGAGCGGATGAACAGTCTGTTCGGCGAGGTCGTGCAGCGCCGTCCGCGTCCTGACGATGCGGGCGAAGCGGAGATCGAACACGCCGACTGGCATCCGGCGGCGGACGTCTACGAAACTGACAAAACGTATTTAGTCGCGCTCGACCTGCCCGGCATCAACCGCGACGGACTGGATGTCAGCATCGACGAAAACAAATTGACGATCCGGGGCGAGCGCAAGTCAACCGCGGAAGAAACAAGTCAGCGCCGCGCCGAGCGTGTCTTCGGACGATTCGTCCGCAGTTTCACGCTGCCGGCGTCTGTTGACCGCGAGGCGGTCACGGCGGAATATAAGGATGGCGTGCTCCGCTTGCGGCTCCCGAAACGCCTTGAACAACAACCGCGCCGCGTGGAAATCAAAGTTTTGTGAGTCGTCCGTCGTGAATCGGCAACGGACGAAAATCGTTCTGCTGTCAATTCATGGTTTATTATTCACTACTCACGATGAAGCTATCTTTCCTTAAAAAGAATAAGAGGAACAGTATGGAAGAGAGACAAGCGGGCGAAGCGAGCCGCGTGGCGGAAGAGCTGGAGCATGAGGGAGGCGAGCGGATTCGTGTCACGGACCGTCGGCGCGTCAACCTCGATGAGACGGCAGGCGGCGCAGCCCCTCCGACACCAAACCTCAAACCGAGTTACGTCGAGGAATTGGAAGCGCGGACACAGGCAGCGGAGCAGAAGACGGCGGATGTGCAGGCGCGATTCGAACAGGTGCGCGCCGAACTCAGACGTGAGACTGACGAGACGCGGCAGCGTCTGAACCGCGCCGCTGAGGAACGTGTCGCCCGCGACAAGGCGGCGTTTATCTCTTCGCTCCTGCCGGTGATGGACAATTTCCAGCGAGCAATGGAGGCGGCTGAGAAGAGCGACTCGATGGGGGCGCTACTCGACGGCTTACGCGGCACGCTGAACGGTTTTGCGAATGCCCTCGCAACCGCCGGTGCCGAACCGATAGAATCTCTCGGAATGCAGTTCGACCCGGAGCTACACGAAGCAGTGGACACAGTCGAGGTCAAGGCCGGGCGTGATGGATTGATTACCGCTGAACACACTCGTGGCTATCGGATGGGCGGGAAACTTTTGCGCCCCGCGCGGGTCCAGGTCGGGCGCGCGCGCGGCGAAGCACAAGGGGCGGCGGAATAATAGTTTTCACTCAACGTAAGGAGAATAATATAAGTGGCAGCGAAAGACTTGAAGTTCAGAGAAGAAGCGCGGCGCGCGATGCTCCAGGGCGTCAACACGCTGGCGAATGCCGTTCGTGTGACGCTCGGCCCGCGCGGGCGCAACGTGGTACTCGGCAAGAAATACGGCTCACCGGTGATCACCAAAGACGGCGTCACGGTCGCAAAGGAGATCGAGCTTTCCGACCGGTATGAAAACCTGGGCGCGCAGATGGTTAAAGAGGTGGCGACCAAAACCAACGACACGGCGGGCGACGGAACGACGACGGCGACCGTGCTCGCGCAGGCGATTTTCCGTGAAGGCGTCAAGAACGTCATGGCGGGTGCCAACCCGATGGCACTACAACGCGGCATTCAGTTGGGTGTCGAAGCGGCGGTCGCCGACATCGAGCGGCAGTCGAAGAAGGTCAAGAGCAAGGCAGACCTCTCCAATGTTGCCAGCGTCTCCGCTAATAACGACCGCGAGATTGGCGATTTGATCTCCGAAGCGATGGAGCGCGTCGGGAGCGACGGCGTCGTGACGGTCGAAGAGTCAAAGACGATGCTCACGGAACTAGACATCGTCGAGGGCATGCAGTTCGACCGTGGCTATCTGTCACCGTACTTCTCGACCAACCCGGACCGCATGGAAGCGGTGCTCGACGAGCCGTTCATCCTACTTCACGAAAAGAAAATCACGGCGATGCGTGATCTGCTGCCGGTTCTCGAACAGGTCGCGCGGCAGGGCCGTTCGCTGTTGCTGATCTCCGAAGATGTCGAGGGCGACGCGCTCGCAACACTGGTCGTCAACCGCCTGCGCGGGACGATCAAGGTCTGCGCGGTGAAGGCCCCAGCGTTCGGCGACCGGCGCAAAGCGATTCTCGAAGACATCGCGGCACTCACCGGCGGACGGGTGATTACCGAAGACCTCGGCGTCAAGTTAGAGAACATCACGCTCGACGACCTCGGCACGGCCAAGCGCGTGATCGTCGACAAAGACGACACCACGATTATCGAGGGCGCCGGCGAATCGCATGCTATCGCGGGCCGCGTCGCGGCGATTCGCCGGCAGATCGAGGAGACAACTTCCGATTATGATCGGGAGAAACTACAGGAGCGTTTGGCGAAACTCGCCGGCGGCGTCGCCGTGATTCGCGTTGGCGCGGCGACCGAGACGGAGATGAAGGAGAAGAAGATGCGCGTCGACGACGCAGTTAACGCGACTCGCGCGGCGTCGCAGGAAGGCATCGTGGCGGGCGGCGGAATCGCGTTGCTGCGCGCGGCAAGGGCGCTCGATAAGCTGGTTGACGAAGACCCGGACGTGCAGACCGGTATCAGACTGCTGCGTCGGGCGATGGAAGAACCGTTGCGGCGCATTGCCGAAAACGCTGGCATCGACGGCGCGGTGGTAGTCGGCAAGGTTGAAAATTCGAAGGGGTCGCACGGCTTCAACGCGGCCACCGGAAACTACGAGGACCTCATCGCGGCGGGGATCATCGACCCGGCGAAGGTGGTCCGCACAGCACTACAGAACGCTGCATCAGTCGCCGGCCTGTTGCTGACGACGGACGCCGCGGTGACCGACGCGCCGGAGAAGAAAAAGCAACCGGCGCAGGCCGGGCACGGCGGCGAAGACTACGACTACTAAGGTTCATCTCGCTCACGGTTTGAAAGCATCAGAAGCGCCCGTTGCTTCCCCTCCGGATGAATCCAGAGAGGGGTCGACGGGCGCTTCACTTTGCACAGGCAGGTTGCCGCCGCGCGCCGTGTCAGGCGCGCGAAATGTTTGGCAAACATTGACTAGATATCCGCCTTGTTCGGTGTGCTATGATCGACCGGTGGTTAAGCGCAACGGTGCACACCACGTCTGCATCTAACGCCAGGCCGAGTGGGGAAGCGAACAAAGCACAGATACTGACTCCCGGTATTGTGGTAGTTCGTCGTTAATCGTTCTTTTTTCAAAATGGAGTTTACGGCTGGTCGGATTCGACTCACGCTCCGGCCAATAATCTAAAGGAAAAGCAATGATAGATTTATCAAGCTACAAAGATCGGTTCGCGGATAGTGGTCAACGTATTTTCGAGCACGCACTGCAGGAGTCGAAGCGACGCGATCAAAATTATATCGCCGTCGAACATATCCTCAACGCGCTCGCCACCGAAGAAGCAGACCTTTTCAACTCTGCGATGCGCGACATGGCGCTGGACCCGCGCTCGGTCAAAGTTTCGATTGAGAAACGCCTTGAAAACGCGCGTTTCCAAAACACTATGAAAGGCGTGCGGATCGCCCCGGAAACAAATGATCTTTTTAAGAAAGCGATGGAGCGGGCGCGCGCTCAGGGGCGCAAGACAATTGAATCGACAGATCTGTTTATGGTGCTCTCGCAGGACGAGAAAAGTATTTTGATCGGTGTCCTGCGAAACCTCGGCATCGACCCGGAAGCGGTCATCGAAAACGTCCGCGCCCGCGTCCGCACACGCGAACAGGAAGAAGAGCGGTACAAAAAGAAGTTTGAACTGCCTCCGTACCTCAAGCACTTCGGCGTGTCGTTGAACCGCTTGGCGCGCGCTGACAAGATTCCACCGACGATTGGCCGCGAGCGTGAGATTCAGCAGATGGTCGAAATCCTCTGCCACCGTGAGCGCGCCAACTCGCCGATGCTGGTCGGCGAACCGGGCGTCGGAAAAACGGCGGTCGTCGAGGGCCTCGCACGCCTCGTTGAACTCGAGCCGGACAAAGTCCCTGCACGTCTGCGCGGCTCGCACATCGTTCAACTTCAGATGGGCGGCCTCGTCGCCGGCACGATGCTCCGCGGGATGTTTGAGGAGCGCATCAAAGGCATCATCGACGAAGTCAAAGAGCACGACAACTTAATCCTTTTCATTGACGAGGCGCACACCATCATCGGCGCCGGCGCGGCCCTCGGTACGTCGTCCGACGCCGCGAACATGCTCAAGTCGGCCCTCGCACGCGGCGAGATGCGCATCATCGGCGCGACCACGTCGACCGAATTCAAAGAGTACATCGCCGAGGACGAGGCGCTTGCACGCCGCTTCCGGATGGTTAAGGTTGATGAGCCGACAATCTCCGAGACGCGCGATATTCTCTTCGGGCTGCGACCGCGTCTAGAGAAAAACTATTCGGTGACAATCTCTGACGACGCAATCAACACGGCGCTCGAAATGGCGCCGAAGTACATCCGCAATCTCCACCTGCCGGACAAGGCCATCGGCTGGCTCGACACTGCCGCGGTCAAGGTCGAAATCAACGAACCGCAAACTTCAGTCGTGCGCCCGGAGCATGTCATCGATGTCATCTCGCAGGAATCGCGCATCCCGCGCGACATGATTTCGCGCGACACAACCGACCGCTACGCAACGATGGAAGCCGAAATCGGCAACCGTGTGATCGGACAGAAAGAGGCGATTCGGGCGGTCGCCCAGCGTCTCCGCTTAAACAAGGGGCCGCTCAAAGAGTCGCACTACAAGTCTGACGGCGTGTTGTTGTTCCTCGGCCCGACTGGCGTCGGCAAGACCGAACTCGCAAAGGCCGTCGCGGAGTTTATGTTCGGCAATGAAGAGAAGATGGTGCGCATCGACATGTCTGAGTACGGCGACGGGACGGTCGGCATCGAAAAGCTGATCGGCATGCCGCGCGGCATCGTCGGGTCGGAGCGCGGCGGCATCCTGACCGAACGCCTGCGGGAGAATCCGTATACCGTGTTGTTGCTTGACGAGGTTGAGAAAGCGTCTCCGTATCTGATGAACCTCTTTCTTCAGGCATTCGATGAAGGCTGGCTGACGGACGGACGCGGCAAGAAAGTTTACTTGTCGGATGCCATCGTGATTATGACTTCCAACCTCGGCTCGGAGAATTTCAAAAAATACTCGAAGCCCCTTGGCTTTGGCAGAAAGACGCTCGGCGATGTACGCGAGGTGAAGAACGAAGTGATGAAGGCGGCGGAGCAGCGCTTCTCGGCGGAGTTCCGCAACCGCATTGACGAGATCATCGTCTTCTCACCGCTCACGATGGATGAGGTTCGAGAGATTGCGATTCTCTACACCGGCAAAGTGCGGCGGCAGATGGAAGCGCAAGGGAAGACGCTCGATGTTTCAGAGCGGGCCATCGACCTGCTGACTGAGAAGGGCTTCAGCCCCACCTACGGCGCACGTTTCCTGAAGCGCCACATCGACGAGAAGGTAAAGCTGCCGATTACCGCGAAATGGAAAAACGATTCGCGATTCATCGTCGATGCCGTGGACGGTGAAATCATCATCAGCACGGGCGACGGGATAACCGACGTGGCCGTGTTGAACTAACAACCGACACCATAACGCACGATCAAGTGTGACTATCACCAGAGGGCTTCAACGAATCTTTAATCGCTGAAGTCCTCTTTGACTTTGACATTGAACTAAGTTCTTACGCAGATCGCTCCTCATCATTGAAATCGGCTATGGACAAAAAGTTATTCTCGAAATACCGCACTGTCATTGCCGCATCTCTTCTGCCGGCCCTTCTTTTCTCACTGTCCACCGCGGCGGCGTGGCCCCGGCAGAACCAGCAAGAGGGTGGCGCGGGCGGAAAGGTTCCGGCGACTACTCCGGCTACCGCCTCGACCGTCACCGTACCGGCCAACACCGATAAAGCCGAACAGATTTTGAAACGCGCCATCGAAGCGCAGGGCGGGCAGGCGTACCTCGGCGTGCGCGCGGTCGTCTCGCGCGGCCTCTACACTTCATTCCAAGACGGGCAGTCGACGCTGCCGCGCACGTTCGTTGACTACCTCATTTTTCCCGACCGCGAGCGGACGGAATTTCGCGGTCAGGGCATCAAGGTGATTCAGGCCAACACGGGCGACAAAGGCTGGGTGTACGACGGCGCGACGAAGACGCTAGCCGACATGAAGCCGGAACAGGCCAAAGATTTTCAGACAGCGATGCGCACCAGTCCCGACAACATCCTGCGCGGGTGGTGGCGCAAAGAAGAAGCGACGCTGAGTTATGTCGGACGGCGCGAGGCGGGAGTCGGGCGGCGCAACGAAGTCGTGCGCCTCACATACCCGGATGGTTTCACGGTCGAGTTCGAGTTTAGCGGGTCTGACGGCCTGCCCGCGAAGACGATCTACAAACGGCAGAACGAGGCCGGCGAAGATGTCGACCAGGAAGACCGCTTCGCACAGTACCTGAATATCGGCGGCGTCACCCTGCCATTCGTCATCGACAACTTCCGCGCCGGCACCCAGACCGGGCGCATCAACTTTCAGAAGATTGAGCTGAACGCGCCTGTCCCCGAAACGCTCTTCGCCCGCCCGGCGGACGTCAAATCACTGAAGTAGAGAGTACAGGTCAGTTAAGAGATGCAATCTCACCACTGACGATGACAGCGGTACACTTTGGTCTATGATGAATAGATTTAAAGATGGAGAACGTTACGAGACAGATGAAGTCAGAAACGACCAAGACCGCCGCGCAGACTGCCTGGAACAAACAAAATGCAAACGATACAATGAGCACCATGACGCAAGTGCCCGCTGACGAAAGTCGTATGACTCGCGCTGAAGAGAAGCTGCTCCATCCATCTCCGGGCAGCCGCATCGAGGCCGCGCGTGAGTATGGAATTGACCTGACACTCTTGGTCGAGCGACTACGTAAGACGCCCGAAGAGCGCGTGCGCGATTTGCAGCGCGCCGCCCAAGGATTGGAAGTGATTCGTGGACGTGCGCGCCGCAACGCCGTGGCGAGACAACGGTCCGGTTCACAAGGGAAGCGCGCTTGATCAACTTCGAGAAAGCGCTTGTGACGCTCGCCGACGCTCAAGTACAGTTCGTCATCGTCGGCGGTTTGGCGATTACGATTCACGGCTCGGCTTACGTTACCTTCGATCTCGACTTATGCTATGCGCGCGAAGCGGAGAATCTGTCTCGTCTCGCCAACGCTTTACAACCCTTTCACCCACGACTACGCGGCGCACCCATCGGCTTACCGTTCCGCTGCGATGCGGCGACTCTCAAAGGCGGTTTGAACTTCCCGCTCACGACCGACCTCGGCGACCTCGACCTGCTCGGCGAAGTCACCGGCATCGGCGACTATGCGGCGGCACTGGCGACCTCAATGCCGGTCGAACTGTTCAGTCTCAGCTTCGACGTTCTCACCCTTGAAGCATTGATCGTCTCAAAGCGAGCTGCCGGTCGGCCTAAAGACCTTCCGGTGTTGCCGGAACTCGAAGCCCTCCGCGAAGCAGCGGAAGAATAAGCGCTTACTGACTCATGCTTCCCTGTCGTCAAATAGCCGTAGTGGCACTTGAAGGGCGAAGAGTTGTGCTTCAGGAATCAAGCCTCGAAGCCTGAGTCGAGGTGGCAGAGCAGGGACGAATATCAAGTGTGCAGATCACAGAAGTTTTGCTCCGCTTCTACCCTTCCAGGCGGCTGTTGAGTATTCGCCGCAACAACTCCGCGGTCGCCCGTGCATCGCTCGCGGCGCGGTGCGTCCCCGGCTCGACTCCGAAGCGTTGGCAAGCTTCCGTCAGCGTCGGCGCGCGTCGCAGCCCGAAATGCTCTTTGACGAAGCGCATCGCACACCGCCAACGCACCGACGGGCGCGGTAGGCGATAGCCGGCGCACATCACATCGAGCATTCGGGCATCGAACGGCGCATTGTAGGCGATCAGCGTGCGCGCACTCACCATCGGTTCAAGCCGTCGCCAGACTTCATCCCAGATGGGAGCCGAAGTCAGCGACTCGGTCGTCAATCCGTGGATGCGTGCGGCGGCACGCGGTACCGATGACATCGGACGCACCAGACTTTCAAAGATCAATTCCCCATCGAGCGTGCAGACGGCGACTTCGATGATCTCGGCGGTGGCTCCGCGTCCGGTGGTCTCCGTATCGATGACAAGCGCGCGGGAGTTTATTTCATCACGGTGCAGCGTGGGCGTGTAGGATGCCTGAGCCGGTGCCATGAAGAAGGCGCCGCGTGGCCGGGGAACTTGCTCATCGTCACTCTGATTTATCTCTGTGGGTTGCTTGATCACTTCACTTCGACCACACACTTGCACGCCGCATCCGTTTGCGTTTATGGTCTCTCACCTTTGTCGATTCATCGCCGCAGCAACCTGTCATGCTACGACTTGTGCATTGAGGAGGCGGCTGCCGCTTTGACCCCAGCCTTGCCGTCTTCACTCGCACGCGGGGTGGTGTGCGGCAGAGGCAGGTGCGCCATTCTCGCGAACAGGTTTTCGTAATTGTCGACGACATGCTCCCAGTCATAGTGTTGACGCACGCGCAGTTGAGCGCGGTGCCGGTAAGCATCGACAATCGCCCCATTCGTCAGCACGCGCTGAAGTTTTATCTCTAAATCCTTTGCGTCCGTGTAGTGGATGCCCGCCTCGCCGACTACCTCGACGTTCTCCGGTGCGGCAAGCGTCAGCACGCAGTTGCCATAGCCCATCGCCTCGACCAGCGCCGGGTGCGTGCCGCCGACCTCGGTCGCGTGGACGTAGCAGTAAGCGTTCTGCTGTAGCGCGCGGTAGGCGTCACCGAAGACAAATCCGGTGAAGACGATCCTTTTGTCGGGCGCCGCGCTCGCGCGCAACTCTTTGATGTAGTCGTGTGCGTATGGGGCGTCGCCGACGATCAACAATTGATGCGGGGTGCGGACACGCTTGAACGCCTCAATCACCATCGCGGCGTTGTTCTCCGGTTCGAGCCGTGAAACGTAGAGCACATAGCGGTTCGGCTCGACGCCCCACTGTCGAATGGCGGCGCGGTCGGTGCGGCGCTCGACCTCGGCTCCGTAGGCGATCATCGTCGAAGGCGCATTGTAGCGTGCGCGATAGTAGTCCTGAATAACCAGCGCGTCCGTCACCGTCTCGTTCGGCAGCCAGACCGCGAGCCGCTCGGCGATCAGGTAATAGCGACGACCGAGCCAGTTCCACTTTTGGCGTTTGTGTTCGAGGCCGTCGACGTTGATCGCGACGGGCGTGCCCGCGAGCCGCAGAATCGGCGCGGTGAAGGCGTTCGCCGCGTTGCACACCAGCGCCGCATCGTAAGGCTCGCGGGCCGCCGCCGCATGCCACGCCGAAAGGAAAGTATGCACTACCGTGTCGAGGTATTTGTGCCGGATCGTCGGCAGGACTTTGAGGCGGACGCCACGGTATTCGAGTTGCCGTGGCGAGACGTAGTGCGAGCGGCAGTAGACGGTCACGTCGTGGCCGCGCGCGACGAGTCGCGTTGAGAGTTGTTCGGCGAAAGTTTCAAAGCCGCCGTAACTGGCCGGCACTCCCCGCGTTCCCAAAATCGCTATCCGCATCGCTCAACGGTTGAGGGACGAGTGGCGCCGGGCCGTCGGCTGTTCCTGATTGACGGCCTCACCACTACTACGCATCATCCCGCACCCTTTCTCTCTTTGATTTGGTTGTAGACCTTCAAAGTCAGGCGTGCATTGTCGCGCCAGTCGAATTGAGCCGCACGCTTCAATCCCTTTGCACTCAGTTCAGCGCGTAACTCTGCGCTGTCGATCAACCGTGAGAGTGTGGTGGCAAGAGCTTTTTCGTCGAGCGGGTCGAACATCAAACCGGCGTCGCCGACAACCTCCGGCAAACTCGTCCGGTCGCCCGTGATGACCGGCGCGCCGCATCGCATCGCTTCGAGCGGCGGGAGGCCGAACCCTTCGTGGTATGACGGGTACACGAAGCATATCGCGCCCGCATACAGTGCCGGCAAATCTTCCGCCGGGACGTAACCCGGAAAGCGCGCGTGCTCGCCAACACCCGCTTCCTCGACCGCGCGGAGCGTCTCGCCATAGAGCCAGGCGCGCTTTCCAACAATGACCAATTGCGGCAGCTTAACGGCTGTGCGCTCGCGCCGCAAGCCGGCGTAGGCGCGGATTAAGCGTGCGAGATTCTTACGCGGCTGGATCGAGCCGACCGCCAGAATGTAGTCGCCCTCAATCCGGTAACGTTGACGCACGCGCGCCAATTCCTGACGGTCGCCAACCGGCGCGAAGTGTGGCGCGGCAGCGAGCGGAATGACGCTGACTCGCTCCGGTGTGACTCCGTAGGTGTCGATGATGTCGCGGCGTGTGAACTCTGAGGGGACGATGATGTGCGCGGCGCGGCGCGCCGTCCGGCGCACGGTGAGGCGAAGTTGGATGCGGCTGCGGCGCGTGAATGTTTCCGGCAGGTGCTCGAACGACAGATCGTGAATCGTCGCGATCACCGGGCAGGGCGCGAACGGTGGCGCGGTGTACTGCACATGCAAAATATCAATTGGGCGGCGACGCAACTCGGCGACGAGCGTCAACGGAATGCGCACCAGCGGCGTATGCGGCAGCGTCAGACGCACATTGACATGCGGCCAGCGGTCGATGTAACGGGCGGCGCTCGCGCGCCTCGTCATGTAGAGCGTGTAACGATTGTCGGAGTCTGTTTCGGCGAGCGCTTCGACGAGGTTGGTAATGTACGTCTCGTTGCCCGCGAGCTGACTGCCAATCGAGTGCGCGTCAATCGCGATATGCATAGCGTCAGTGGTCAGTAGTTCAGTGGTCAGTGGTCAGTTGGAAACTTCAGCCACTGACCACTGACTACTGACCACTGCTTTCAGAGTACGCCGCGAAAGCTGCGGCGGTGAATCGGGCAGGGGCCGTGGGCGCGGAGGGCGGCGAGATGGACGCGTGTGCCGTAACCCACATGGCCGTTGAAGCCGTACTGCGGATACACGCCGTCATAGTCGCGCATCATTGCGTCGCGATACGTCTTCGCAATCACGGACGCGGCGGCGATTGATGCCGACACGGCGTCGCCATGAATGATGGCGCGTTGCGGCAACGCCGACTCTTTCAACTGCAACGCATCAATCAAAAGAAAATCGGCGCGCGGGTCGAGCCGTTCAAGGGCTTCGATCATCGCACGCCGCGTGGCGATTAGGATGTTGGTGCGGTCAATCTCTTCCGGCGCGACCTCGCCGACAGCGAAAGCGACGGCGGTCGCGCGCAACTCAGTGGCGATGCGCTCGCGCGCGGCGGCGGTCAGCTTCTTCGAGTCGTTCAACCCTTTCGGCAGTGGCGCGCCACCATCCAGAATCACCGCTGCCGCGACGACCGGCCCCGCCAGCGCGCCTCGCCCGACTTCGTCCAGCCCGGCAACGAAGCCGTAGCCACGGGCGCGAGCCTCTTCTTCAAAAGCAGTGCCGATGGTGTCAGCATGAAATCGAAAGGACGAAGGACGAAGCTTTATTTCGTTCTCACTCATCCTTCATTTCCCGCCTCTCATCTTTTCCTGGTGGCCGCCGCGCCTTTCGCCTGACCATTGCCGCCGGGCGTCGCGGTGCGTGTATCACGCTCGCGGATACGTGCCGCTTTGCCGCGTAGCTCGCGCAGATAATAGAGTTTGGCGCGACGGACGCGGCCCCGCCTGACAACATCAATGTGATCGATGATGGTCGCGTGCAGCGGAAAGATTCTTTCGACGCCGACGCCGAAGCTGGTCTTGCGCACCGTGATTGTTTCGCGCACGCCGCCCCCTTTGCGCGCAATGACGATACCCTCAAACGCCTGGAGGCGCTCTTTGGTCTCCGATTCTTTGATTCGGACATGCACACGCACCGTGTCTCCCGGCTGGAAGCTGGGGATGTTCTGGCGTAGTTGCGCGCTCTCGACAGAGTCTAAGCGATTCATAATTTGACCTCTACATTCATCTAAGATTTCAGGATTGGGTTTTAGGTTTACGATGTTTGATTGGAGACTCTCACGGGTTTCAAAGCATAAATCCAAAACCGCGAATCAGAATCAATCTTCATTCTCGTCAAGTTCGGCGCGCTCGTGCTCGCTGATGTCGGCTTTCTCAAAAAGGTCAGGCCGGTTGCAACGCGTCTTGCGAAGCGCCGTGCGCCTCCGCCAGCGCGCAATCTCGGCGTGATGACCGCCGAGCAAAACTTCCGGGACGCGCGCGCCGCGAAACTCGGGCGGGCGCGTATAGTGCGGATAATCAAGCAGCCCTTCGGAGAAGGATTCGTTGACGGCGGATGTCTCGCTGCCGAGCGCGCCTGGCACCAGCCTGACTACCGCATCGACGAGTACCACCGCCGCCGGCTCGCCACCCGACAATACGTAATCGCCGATGGAGATTTCGTCCGTCGCCAGCATCTGCGAGACGCGCTCGTCGACGCCTTCGTAGCGTCCGCAGATAACGATGATCTGCTGTGACGCGGCCAGCCCGACGGCAACAGCCTGCGTCAGCACCCGACCCTGCGGCGAAAGCAGCACGACGCGCGTGCCCGCCGCACTTAACTGATGGGCGTCACTCGCGCCTGCCAGACTCTCGACTGCCTCAAAGATCGGCCCCGGTTTGAGAATCATTCCGTCGCCGCCGCCGAACGGACGGTCGTCGACGATTTTGTGCTTATCGCTTGTCCACCGTCGCAAGTCATGCGCCACGACTTCGACCAGTCCCGCCGCCCGCGCCCGCCGCACGATTCCGTAATCGAACACTGCGCCGAAGAAGTCTGGGAAGATCGTGATGATGTCGAAGCGGATCATGCAACTGACTCACTCCATCGTCGACCCGCTGAGATAGTGAACGGATCTATCAACGATCCATTTCCAACAATCCTTCGGGCGGGTCGATGCGAATCAAACGACGCGCGACATCAATCTCGACGCAGATGCTTTCAACCAGTGGCACGAGATGCTCGTCCCGCTCTTGCCCGCCGTCGGGCCGTATGACCAGCACCGGCGCACTCCCCCCGATGTGCAGCACTTCACGCACCGCTCCGACCTCGACGTCATCGACCGTCTCGACGCGACAACCGGTTAGCTGCCAGTCAAAGAACTCGCCCTCGCTCAACTCGACGCATTCAGCTTCGGGCACCGCCAGATCGCAACCGACAAGCGCTTCAGACGCTTCGGGCGCGTCGTACCCACCGAACTTCAGCACGATGCGCCCGCCGTGAAACCAATGTCCTTCGAGATTCAGCACGCGCCGCTCACCAGTAGGCGTGACGGCGATTAACTCTTCTAACCCGTCGAAGCGTTCGGGAAAGTCAGTCAGGAGTTCGGCCACGACCTCACCGCGCACCCCTCTCACTTTCACGATGCGCGCGACGAACACCAGGTCATCCATGTGATTGTCGACGGCGTTCGACTTCGATGATGGCGGCGTGGATGTCGGCGACGCGCCGTCTGCTGTGCGCCCGGCTGCGGTCATTCGACGATCTCAAGAACGTAGCGCCGCCTGTGCTTGACACCGCCGGCGTGGAGTAGCGAACGCAGAGCGCGCACCGTCCGACCCTGCCGGCCAATCACTTTTCCGACGTCGGATGGTGCGACGCGCACCTCGATGATGGAGGTCGAACGGTCGCGCTCCACCTCGCGGATGTCAACCGACTCTGCGTCGTCGACCAGCGCCTTAACGATCATCTCGACGGCTTCTCTCATCAACTCAAGTTCCGGATTCCAACTTCCAAGTCCGAAGTTGCGAGACGTTTGAAGACTTCGCCGCTTCAGAACCTGAAACAGAATCGCTTAAGCTTCCGGCTGTGCTTCAGGCTGCGGCTTCGGTTGCTTTCTGATTAACTGCTTAACCGTGTCGGTTGGCTGCGCGCCTTTGCTCACCCAGTAATTGACACGCTCCATGTCGAGCCGGACTTCCGCCGGGTTGCGGGTCGGGTCGTAGAATCCGATATTCTCGACGTAAGCGCCGTCGCGCTTCGACAACTTCTCTTTGACCACGATGCGGTACGAGGGTCTTTTCTTCGCTCCCATCCGCATTAATCTAATTGCTAACAATTTTTCTCTCCTCTGAATCTGCGAGTCTTGAGTTTTAGTTTTCGGTTTTCAGGGATTCGGTTTCAACTCAAAACCGTGTGCTGAAAACTCATCTCTTTTTCTTATGCCGCGGCTTCTTCTTGAATTTCTTACGCGGGGCATTCGGCGCGGCGGGCAGACCGCCCCCGTTGCCTTCGCCGCCGCCATCGCCCATACCACCCATCATCGCGCCGATGTCAGGCATCCCCATCATGCCCGACATCTTGCGCATCATGCGTCCTTTCAAACCGCCGCCACCGCCGGACGCCGCGCCGCCGAACATACCGGAACTCGACATCTGTCGCATCATCTGTCGCATCTCGACGTACTGCTTAATCAGCGCGTTAACTTCGGCGACGTTCGTCCCCGACCCGCGCGCGATACGACGACGACGGTTGGCGTTCAGAATCCGATGATCGTCGCGCTCCCCGGCGGTCATCGAATCGATAATCGCTTCGGTGCGCTTCAACTCCCGCTCCATCTGCGCCGACTGTTCTTCATCCAACTGTGGCAGGCCGATGCCGCCGAGCAGTTGATCGGGCAACAGTTTCATGATCTTCGAGAACGAGCCGAGTTTCTTCACCTGACGCAATTGGTTGCGAAAGTCGTCGAGCGTGAACTCGTTCTTTTGCAACTTCTTCAGTTGCTCTTCGGCCTCGGACTGATCGACCTTCGATTGCACCTCTTCGATCAACGACAGCACGTCGCCCATGCCGAGAATGCGTTGCGCGATGCGGTCGGGATAGAACGGTTCGAGCGCGTCGTACTTTTCGCCGACGCCGACGAACTTAACGGGCTGCCCCGTCACCTGTTTGATCGAAAGCGCCGCGCCGCCGCGCGCATCGCCGTCCATCTTGGTCAAGATGATGCCAGTGATGCCGACCCGGCGGTGAAACTCTTCCGCGGAGCGCACCGCGTCCTGACCCGTCATCGCATCGGCCACAAACAGCGTCTCGACGGGGCGCGTGTCGGCCTTGATCCTGACGAGTTGATCCATCAACTCTTCGTCGATGTGAAGGCGTCCTGCCGTGTCGATCAACAGCGTGTCGTAGCCGGTCTGCTGCGCGTGTTTGAAAGCTTCGCGCGCCAACTCGATGGGGTCGTTCGACTCCGGCTTTTCAAAGATTGCCTGCCCGGTCGCCTGCGCGATGACTCTCAACTGCTCGCGTGCCGCCGGGCGATTTACGTCCGTTGACACGAGGAGCGGCTTGCGTTCCTGATTCTTACTGAGCCAGCGCGCGATTTTTCCCGTCGAGGTGGTCTTGCCCGACCCCTGAAGGCCGACGATCATCACCACGTTCGGAATCGCTTTGGTAAAGACCAGCCGCGACGACTGCCCGCCCAAGAGTTCGGCTAACTCGTCATAGACGATCTTGACGACCTGTTCCGAAGGCCTCAGTTCCTGCCACACCTGCTGGCCTTCGGCCTTCTCTTTGACAGAGGTGATGAAGTCCTTCGCAACCTTATAGTTAACATCCGCTTCCAGCAGCGCCAGGCGGATTTCGCGTAGCGCGGCATCAACGTGCTCAGGTGTCAGCACACCCTCGCCGCGCAGATTCTTCAACGTACGTTTTAGCTTATCGGATAAAGACTCGAACATGATGCCTCAGACGGAAACGGAGTGCCCTAGCCGAAAACTAGGATGATAGCGACGACGGTAAATAGTGTCAAGGAAAGGAGCTAACCGATGCGACGGCTAAACCGAATGAAGAAATCAGAGAACAGCAACGCAATGGTTGTGGCGAAGACCGATCTTTTGAACACAGAAGGCACAGAGGTGATGTCTGGAACTTCGTCTACTGTGATTCAAGCCGCGTCGAACGTTCAATCACGAGTGCGAGACCCATCACAAAGTAGAAGATCATCGACACTTCAGAATCGCCGAGGTTGTAATGCACCATGCCGCTCGCCACAAACCCGACGAGGCCGCCGAGCGCGCCAAGCACCAGCCCACCCTCGACCCAATCCTCAACGTGGCCGTCACCTCGCGCCAGACGCCACAGCACACGCGCGTATGTGCCAACCAGGGCGAGCCACACCAGCAGCGCCGGCAGGCCCCGCTCGACCGCGATCTGGAGCGGCGTCGAGTGGAGATGGCCGATGCTCTGCCGCCCTTTGTCGAACAGCCCCCACTCCCGGTAATGCGTCTTGATCGAGTCCATCCCGACGCCGACCAGCAGGTGACGCGGCTTGCTGACGAGCAGACCGAGACTCTCTCGGTAAACCATCAAGCGCCACGCCGTCGAGCCGTCGCGCTTGTCGAGGAACCCGACCTGCCGCTTTTGTTGCAGCACGAACAGGCCGGCCAGCACGAGCGGCAAAGCCAGCGCGGCGACGAGTAGCCACGTGCGCCGGCTCGCGCCGATTAACACAATCGTGAATGCCGAGAGCAGAAATCCGAGCCACGCCGCACGCGTCACCGTCAGCAGCAGCGCCGCCGTGATTCCGACGACCGCGGCAGCCAGTAGAATCTTCGGCAGATCCCACTTTCGCCGCCGCGCGATCAGCAGACCGAGCGCCAGCGAGCTGACGAGTTGCAGCACCTCCGCATATGTGACGTAGTGACCATAGAAGCCCGCCGCGCGCTCATCGCGTCCGCGCGACCAACTGCCGATGCCGAGTCGCGCGAGCGGCGTTTCACCCGGCAGCAAGCGTCCCCGCTCGACCTCGAAAGTGGGCCGCGCCTCAACACGATAGAAGTTGACACCCGCCTTCGCATCGCGCGCCGCACCCGCTACCGGCTTCTGCTCTGTGGTCTGCTCTGTCTGCTCTATGGTCTGATCGGGCACATGTTCCGGTCTCTGCTCTAATGCGTGCGCCAACGCCTCCGGCGAGCGCAAAGCCGCGCCGTCCACCGCCAGCAGCGTGTCGCCGTCACGGATGCCGGCGGCATACAGAGGACTTTCGACGGAGAGGCCGGCGATTTTCACGCCCCGCCCCACCGCCTGCTCCGCGAATGTATAGACGACATTGACCATGCACGACGCGACGAGCGTCAGCACCAGCGCACGCAGCACCCGCCGCGAGGGAACGTTTTCGACGACCAGATAGAAGATCGTGAACAAGCTGGCGCTACGCAGTTTGCCGATGGACTCGCCGCGGTCGTATGAAAGAAGCGCCGACAGGAATGTCAGGATAAAGAATCCGAGCAATGCGTAATCAAGCGGCGTGCGGTGAAGGACTGGGCGCGGGCGCACAAAATAACGAATTACCCACAGGAGCATTCCGCACAACCACGCCACCTGCGTCGCCGCTATTGAATGCGGGGCCGCGACCGCCAACACGAACAGACAGACGACGACGCCCCAATCAAGCCACACAGAAAAGGATGAAGAATGAAGGATGAGAGATGAAGAAGAAAGCGGAGCAGACGAGAAGCGCGAAGGCGTGAGCGTGTCATCAGCACCGTGCCCCGTCACACCACTCACCCGCTCGTCCCTATTTTCATCCCTCATCCCTCATCCCTCATCCCTTCTTAGTAGGCGTTGTCGCCGCGCAGCATCACGGGCAGAGTTTTGAGGATGATTCGCAGGTCGAGCAGCAGCGACCAGTTTTCAATGTAGAACAGATCGAGCCGCACCATCTCGTCGAACGATAGGCGATTGCGCCCCGACACCTGCCACAGACCCGTTAGACCCGGCTTCATATCGAGGCGCTTGCGGTGCCACAGTTCATACGCTTCGACTTCGTAAGGGATCGGCGGGCGTGGTCCGACGACGCTCATGTCGCCGCGCAGCACATTCAGCAGTTGCGGCAACTCGTCGAGGCTGAGACGCCTGAGCACCCGCCCGACGCGCGTCACACGCGGGTCCTGGTGCAGTTTGTAAACAGGCCGCAGGCCGTCGCCGAGGTTAGTGTCGGGTTGTCCGGCGATGTACTTGCGCTGATACTCGCGATGCACCGAATCGTCAGAGTCGGCGCGCATCGTGCGGAACTTGAGAAAGAGGAAGATGCGGCCATCCATCCCGACGCGCTCTTGCCGGTAGAAGATGGGGCCGCGCGAATCGATTTTGATCAGCGCCGCGACGACCAACCACAGCGGGGTGAGCGCCGCGAGCGCGAGTGACGCGACCATGATGTCCGACGTCCGCTTGACCAGACGCGCCGCGTCGGAGAGCGGTTCGCGGAACAATGTAATCATCGGCAGCGCGCCGATCTGATCGACCTCGGTCTTGCGCGGCAGGCAGTTGAAGAGGCTCGGCGCGATGCGAAACTCGACGCCGCGGCGCCGCCTGACCTGCATCATCACATCGAACAGCAACTCACCGGGGACGCGCGGGTCGGTGATAATCACCTCGTTCGCGCCCGTCTCCTGAATCGCTTCGGACAGGCCCGCCAGGTCGCTGATGACGGGCACGCCCTCGAAACTCTCCACCACGCCTCCGGCGTCGACTGGGCCACTCTCGACGACGCCGATCACGCGGTAGCCAAGCTCACGCCGCGCGCGCATCTCGCGGATGCACAGCACAGCTTCGTGACCACGCCCGACAACCAGCGTCGGAATCAGATTGATGCCGCGCCGCCGCACAGACGCCTGCGCACCGCGCACCACGAGGCGCACCACGCCCGACGCAGCGAGCGCGAGAAAGAAGTCGAGCACGAACACGCCGCGCGCGTAAGAGAACGCGCGGAACTCGAAGCCGCCGCGGTACAGGAACGCCGCGGCGACAATCAACAGAGAAGAGGTCGCCGTCGCCTTGAAGACGTGGACGCAATCATCGACATACGAGAACTCGCCGCGCAGACGATACAGATCGTGATACCACAGCGACAGCAGGCGAATTGGCAGCACGAACAGCAGCAGCGCGCCATACGGCTCGAAGTCCGCGCTCCACGTCCATCCACCGTCGCTTGCCTGCGCCAAAACTTTTTCGCCTTCACGGACGATAAAGGCGAGCACGAACGAAGCGACGGCCAGCGTCGCGTCCGCCACGACGAGCGCCACCTTGACCGATGGCACGACCCACCACGGCGCACGTGCCGCACCGCGCACGGTGCCCGCTTCCGTCGACTGTCCGCCGACCCGCTCAGCTCGCACATTAAAGTTCTTCGTTGCCATTCAGCATATAGATTCCACCGCTCGTGCCGCAGTTACATTTCGAGTATCAGGTCGGCGACCTCGGCGCGGACATGTCGGGCACGGCGGGCGTTAATTGTCGCGCCATCTTTTTTTCGCAACGGCAGATTGTCAACGTCCGCGCGCGAAGTGATGCGCCGCAACCGGCCCGCGCGCACCAACTCTTCATCTATCGCTGCCCACTGTCCGGCGTACACGGTCGCCGCCGGGATGCCGAGCGCCGCCGCTTCGCGGTTCATCGTGCCGCCCGCGCTGACAACCAGGTCGGCAGCGGCGATTAAGTTCGCGCCGTCGAGAGCGCGGCGGGGCCACAGCATGTTGCCGCCGGTGAAGCGCGCCATCAGCGTCACTCTCTGCGACTCGGTGCGCGGCAGCATCACGGCTTTGACATCTTGCGATGCGCCTAAGCGTGTCAGCAGGTAGTCGAATAACTCGTTATCGAAGCGGTGGTAAAGCGCGTCGCGGGCGGGCGGGCGCACGACCAACAGCACATCATCCGCGTCGACGCCGAGCACGCACAACTCGTCTGCGAAGCGCGGGTCTGATTGGAAGTCGGCGAGGTAGACATCCTCTTTGATGCCGTCGTAGCGATGGACTTTCGCGCGCCGCGCGCCGCACCGCTCGAGCGATGCATCGGGGAACGCGCGCGGCACGATAACACGCGACGCCAGACGGAACGCGAGGTGATTCGCCGGTTGATGTTCATAGTCCATCAGCGTCACGCACCGCAGGCGCAGCAACCGCGCGGCGATGATCTGAGAGTAAGAGTTATGGCTCACCGCAAGGTCAAAGCCACACCTGCCGCGCGCCCACTTGGTTAGCGCGAGCGCGCGACCGAACAGATTGCCCGCCTTGCCCTTCAACCCCCGCCCGCCGTGCCCACCGATTACTGCCGGCGCAAACCCAGATGCTTCTGCCAACTCGATTGTCTGCGCGAACTCGCGCGCAGTCGTTTCGACTTCGTGGCCGCGTTGCTCGAACTCCTCACGCAACGCGCGAAAGAAAGGCACATGCGGCGAGTTCGCCAGATCAATCCAAATACGCAGCATAGTGAAGGGATGAGGGATGAGGGATGAGGGATGAAGAGACTAGGAATACAGAATACGGAATACAGAACACGAAATACGGAACTCGGAAGATCCCACGTGGCTTTGTACTTTCTGTGTGCTGTGTGATGCATGCTGTCTTCTGATTTTTATTCATCCTTCATCCTTCAAGAGTCCTTCATCCTTTCAAGGAGTCGCGCGAGCGCGTAGAGCATCCAGGCTTGCGACCAGCGCATGTAGGGTGTGCGGACGGTGTAGAAGCGGCGACGCTGATAATAGAAGAAGCCGCGTTCGTCCTGCATCGCCCGAATTGTCCAGCGCGCGATTTGCTCGGCACGGGCGCCGGCGGTTTCGTCAATGCACCGCATATCAAACATCGTGATAATGGCCGCGCCCGCCGCGTGTGTGTCCACCGGGTATGGCCGGTCAGGATAGTATTTCGGCCACCCGCTTGCCAAGAAAAAGTTCTCACGCCAGAACTCGTGTCCACACCGCAGTGCGCCGCCGAACTCGTCTGCGCCGCCGGCACATTCCATAATTCGCATCAGCGAAGAAAGCACAAACGCGGTGTGAAAATTGTCGGCCCACGATTGATAGCCGTCCGCGCCGTATGCCCACGAGCCGTCCGCACGTTGGCGTCTGACGACGTAGCGCGCCGCGCGCCGCGACCACTCGCGCAACGCTTCCTCGCCGGTCAACGCGCCGACCGCGGCCAGCACCTCGCCCGCCAACAGGCTCGCGTTAAAGACGCGCGTGCGGTCGCCCGGCGTGTAGCTGAAGCAGACCTCATCTTCGGACTCAAAGCTTCTGTGTAAGACATTCAGGATGAACTCGCAGGCTCCGCGCGCGGCTTCCAAATACTTTTCATTCTTTAACTCGCACGCGCCATCGATCAGCGCGCGTGCGGCGAACGCGGTTGGCACGATGGTCGGCGTGCCGCGCGGCGCGTAGAACGCCCGCCCTTGCCAATCGAAATTGTAACCCCACGCCGCGCCGCCCGCGCTCTTCAGCCGCGCCGCGAGCAGGTCGTTGAGTAACTCGCGCGCTTCCTCTTCCGACTCCGCCGCCCGCGTCGCGCGCCAGCGGGCCAGAGCCGCGAGCGCAAACAACGCCGTGCCCTTCGCGTTCCGCTCGCTTGGCACCCGCGCCAGCGAACGAAAGCTAACGGGTGAACGCTTGAAGCCCTGCGTCCACGCGAGCCGCACGAACCGCGAGTCGCGCAGCAAGGGCGCGGCTTGAAAGACACGGCTGTTCAGACCGTCGAATGGATCGTGACCGGCGTACTCGCGCGCGCGACACCACGCCGCGAGCCGCGCGTAGGCGTCTTCAAACTCGCTGATGCTGTGGCAGCTGTTGCTCATCTTCAAAGCCGATCCGTTCACGCACCGCGTAGATGGCTTTGGCCTGCGACTCGTGGTAGGTGCGGACGAGCATCTCGGCGAGCAACCCCATCAGGATGAACTGGACGCCGACCGCGAACATCACGACGGCGAGGACGGGCAGCGGCGTCCTGATAAACGACTCGCCCTGAAGCTTCCTTGAAACGGCCCACAGCGCGGCGAGCACCGAGATGCCAAACGCTCCGATGCCGAACATCCCGAAGACGTAGATTGGCTTGGTGTGGTACGAGGCCATGAACTTGATCGTCATCAAATCGAGCATCACCTTGAAGGTGCGCGACAGGCCGTACTTCGATTTGCCCATCGTGCGCGCGTGGTGCCTGACGGGAATCTCTGTGACGCGCGCACCGACCCAACTCGCGTAGATCGGGATGAAGCGATGCATCTCGCCGTAGAGCCGCACGTCCTTCAGGAACTCGCGGCGGTAGGCCTTCAGCGAGCAGCCGTAGTCATGGAGCTTAACGCCGCCGATTATCGAGATGATCGAGTTGGCGATCATCGACGGAATCTTGCGCGTCACCATCTTGTCCTGTCGCTCTTTGCGCCAGCCCGAAACCACGTCGTAGCCCTCATCCAATTTGTCGAGTAGCCGCTCGATGTCGCGCGGGTCGTTCTGCATGTCGGCATCCATTGGAATCAGCACACGCCCGCGCGCCGCGTCGATGCCCGCTGCCATCGCCGCCGTCTGCCCGTAGTTGCGCCTGAGCGAGATGACATGCACACGCGGGTCATGCGCCGCAATCTCACGCAACACTTCGAGGCCGCCGTCGGTCGAGCCGTCGTCGACGTAAATCACTTCCGCCGTCCGTCCGAGTGCGGCGAGCGCCTCGTCAATTTTCGCGTGCAGCGGGCGCAGGTTCGGCTCTTCGTTCAGGACCGGCAGGAACAGTGAAATCTCTGGCCGCGCATCGACCTCGCCATCCACCGTCGCGCCATCAGCCGTCACGTCGACACCCGCGCGCCGGTTCGTCGCCATCACCGCCGATTCTTGTCCATCGTAAACTCTCATTGCTATTGCGCTCCCGCGGCGCGAAACCACTCGACGAAGCGTCGGATGCCTTCTTCAATCGGCGTCTGTGGATCGTAGCCGAGCAGCCGGCGCGCCTTCGAGATATCGGCGAACGTTTGCGGCACGTCACCGGGCTGCGCCGGTTGGCGGTCGATGACAGCGGTTCGTCCGAGTTCCTTTTCAAGCAGCGCGATCAACTCACGCAGTTCGACGGTGCGCGACTCGCCGAGATTAATCACTTCGTACAGACTGTCGCGGTAATCGACGGCGGCGCGGACGCCCGCGATGATGTCATCAACATATGTGTAGTCGCGCCGCGTGGTGCCGTCGCCAAAGACGGGAATCGAACGTCCTTCGCTAATCAACCGCGCGAACTTATGAATCGCCAAATCGGGCCGTTGCCGCGCGCCATACACGGTGAAGAATCGCAGGCACACGCAACGCACGCCGTACAGGTGCGCGTAAGCGTGACAGAACAACTCGCCCGCCGCTTTCGTCGCGGCGTACGGTGAAATCGTTTGGCGAATGGGATCGTCTTCGCCGAATGGCACCTTCGCGTTGATGCCGTAGACGGAGGACGACGACCCGAAGACAAACTGCTCAACATCGTGCGTGCGCGCGAGTTCAAGCAGGTGAATCGTCCCTATGATGTTTGTCTCGGAGTACAACGTCGGCTCGCTCAGTGAGGGACGGACGCCCGCTCGCGCCGCCAGATGCACGATGGCCGCAAAGCGCGTCTCCGCAAAGACGCTGTCAAGTGCCGCGCGGTCGCGGATGTCCACATCGACTAATTGGAAATCATCACGTCCGAGATACGGCGCGACATTAGCACGCTTCACGGCGGGCGCGTAAAAATCGTTAAAGTCATCGACCACCGTCACCCGCCAACGCCCTTCTTCGAGCAGCCGCCCGACGAGGTGCGAGCCGATGAAGCCCGCGCCGCCCGTCACTAAAATGTCTTGTCGTTCACTCACTCTCGCTCCTCTCATCTAAAGTCATGCGGTATCAGTGCATCGGTAAAAAGTTTTCAGTTTTGAGTTTTCAGCTCAAAACTGAAAACCGAAAACTCAAAACTGTCTGCTCGGCCCAAGTTCAGCGTCGCGTCACCGAGCGTGGGTTACCACGCACCGCGGTCTGTCGCCGCCGCTCATCCTCCATGCGTTGCTGTTCCTGCCGCTGGCGCAGTTCTCGGTCGACGAACTCACGCCGTATCATCAACGTCATGTACAGCCCGACCAGCAGCAACGCGGTGACAAATATGATTTCAGGATAGCCCACGAAACCCCTCCTTCTATTTATTCAAAATGATTTTTCGTCGATTGTACTACACACGGAAATTCGTGAGGCCCGGCGAACGCCCTCTTTCCGTCCCGCGCGTTCATCATTGCTCTCCGACTCCGACGATACGCTGAATCAGCTTTTCGTCATTGGTGATGAGACCCGACTTTACGAGGCGCGGCGTCAGCGTCCGCCAGTTGCGATCAGCGGCGAAGACGCGGCGAAACAGCGGCAACGCTTCGTCGACGCGATTCATATTAACGAGCGCGACGGCGTGCCAGTAGATCATTTCCAGGTTTGTCGGCACCAACTTCTCCGCCGCTGCGTATTCGCGCAGAGCGCCTTCGTTATCTTTACGTTCGACCGCGAGGTCGCCCGCGTTCATGTGATTGTAGGCGCGCTGCAACGTCAACAGCCGGCGCAGTTCTTTCAGCGGCTCGGCACTGTCGTCAACCCGCAGGTCGAACACGCGGTCGGCCCACGGCTTCCCCGTCGGCTTGCCCGCGACGACGACGAGCGCAGCGGACTGCTTGCCGCGGATGTCGCCGCCTTCGGCCTGCGCCGCTTCGAGCGCGGCCATCATCCGTTCCGCCAGATTGCCCTTGGTTGCCTCGAACGCGCGCGACATCGCCGGCCACACTTTGTCGTCCAGCATCAGATTAGCCTGCACCGAATAATCCTTGCCGACGAAATGGCCGGCAGCCTCGATGCACTTCTGCCCGGTGTGCGCCTCGACCCGCCCCTGCGCGTCGATCATCGCCACCTGCCGCACGTCGCGCCCTTCGTCGCCGGCGACGAGCGACTTCAGAGCATCGGGCGCGCTCTTGCCGGCGCGCATCAAGTCGAGACCGAGTTTGCCATATGCCGGGTCAGCAAACGACTGCGTGGCGATTGCGCCGACGCCCGCCTCCGCCCACGGCACAATCTGACCGACCGAAAACCAGTTCGACTGCACCGCAACACCGAGTTCACCCGTCGCCGGATCACGCGCCACAATTGAGTATGTATGAACAGGACGCAACGGGAGCGGAGAAGACGATTGTTCTTCAACCTTCCGCGCGACGGCACGCACCGGCCAGACCAGTGAACCAGTCAGCGCGGCAGTAACAACCAACATGACACTAAGCGTTAACATTCGTTTCATCATTCTGTCCGATCTCTGCAAAGTTAAGATTGAAATAATATACATTCACCGCTGAGAACGCCGAGGACGCAGAGTACAACTCAGCTTCTCGCCTGATTGATAACGCTGTCTTTTTTCTCCATGTTTCTACGCGCCCTCTCGCGTCCTCAGCGGTGAAATTCCGGGAAGTTATTTGATTCGTCATCTTTCTGGCGCAAACTTGCCGCAGTCAAAAGAAACATGCGCCGACATGAGCTATACTTCGCCACCAAGCATTCATAACATAGATTGAATCAATCTTCATCGGCAGCGAAAAAGATATGACCAACACCAACGCAGATTCTTCCGACCGCATCGCTATCATCGGCACCGGCCACGTCGGCGCAACCAGCGCTTACGCACTGCTGACGAGCGGCGTCGCGCGCGAGATCGTGCTGATTGACATCAACGCCGAACACGCTGAGGGCGAGGCGATGGACTTGCAGCATTCCGTGCCGCTCACATCGCCGGTGCGCGTCTGGGCGGGTGATTACAAAGATGCCGCGCAGAGTTCCGTCGTCGTCATCACGGGCGGCGTCGGCGGTCGCCCCGGCGAATCGCGCCTCGACCTTCTGGGCCGCAACGTAACGGTCGTGCGCGAATGCACGCGCCGTCTGATGGACGAAGGCTTTGACGGCGTGCTGTTGATGACGACCAACCCGGTGGACATCCTCGCGCAGGTCGCTCAGGCAGAATCAGGTCTGCCAATCGAGCGGGTCATCAGTTCCGGCACCGTGCTCGACACGGCGCGTCTGCGCGCGATGCTCGGCGAAGAGTTGAAGGTCGACGCCCGCTCCGTCCACGCTTACATCATCGGCGAGCACGGCGATTCGGAGATTGCCGTGTGGAGTTCGGCGCGCATCGCGGGCGTGCCGCTGCGTGATTATTGCGCGCCGGATGCATGCCCAGACTTCGACGGCCTGTTGCAGCGCGTCCGCCACGCCGCGCCGGAGATCATCAAGCGCAAAGGCTACACCTCGTTCGCCATTGCCTCGTGCGTCGCCCGCATCTGCGAAAGTATCATCCGCGATGAACACACGGTCTTGCCCGTCTCGACGATGATGCGCGGCGAGTACGGCGTCGAAGGCGTGTATCTCAGCACACCATGCGTCGTCGGTCGCCGCGGCGTCGAGCGTGTCATCGAACTCCCGCTCGACAAAGCGGAACAGCAAGGTCTCCAAGCGTCGGCGGACGTGCTGCGGCGGACGCTCGAAAGTTTGCACGCATCAGGCAACGGGCTTTGACCTTGGATGTGAGGCCGATGACGGCGGCCTAATATTTGTTAGATGCTTCCGCTTTTGGATGGTAGTATTTTTGTCGGAGGTGAGCATCTGATGAAACCCTTGAAGATCATTATTGAAAAACACTCCGATGGGTATGTCGCTTACC
>JALZJL010000299.1 GCA_030859785.1 Acidobacteriota bacterium | reverse complement strand
GTTCACCACCACGGATGAAAATGGATATACTTGGCACGCCCGGTTGGCATAGAGGTCGGTTGTACACTGGTGTTTTTGGAAACCCGCATAGCAGTCCGCACCCGGATACTCACAGGCACCGCCAACTGTCGCTCTTGGTCTCCGCAGTCCAAGAAGCACGCACCTTAGATTCTGACTCGACGAGTATCCACGCCACTCGGAGCTTGTTCATCGGAGGTAAGTGATGCAAGTTGTTTACATGCACTGCGCCGGGTTGGATGTTCATAAGAAGACGGTCGTCGCCTGCTGCCGCACTCCTGACTCGGAAGGCGGCTGGCATAGTGAGACCCATACATTCTCCACCATGACGGTTGATCTGCTCGCGCTCGCGGATTGGTTGCGCGCGCACGCTGTGACGCACGTGGCGCTGGAATCGACCGGCGAATACTGGCGTCCCGTGTTCAACATCCTCGAAGCCGAGTTCGCGACGCTGCTGGTCAATGCCGCGCATGTCAAGAATGTGCCCGGCAGAAAGACCGATGTCCGCGATGCACAGTGGCTCGCTGAACTGCTGCAACATGGGTTGCTGCGTCCAAGCTTTATTCCTGCGGTGCCGATCCGTGAGTTGCGCGACTTGGTGCGCCACCGCAGCAACTTCGTGCGCGAGCGGGCGACTCTCGTCAACCGCGTGCAGAAGGTGCTCGAAGCCGCCAACATCAAGCTGGCGAGTGTCGCCACCGATGTCTGCGGTGTGTCGGGACGCCGGATGCTCGCGGCACTCGTCGGCGGGGAGGCAGATGCTGCGGTGATGGCGGAGTTGGCGCGTGGACGTTTGCGCGCCAAGCGTGCGGAGTTGGCGAAAGCGTTGGACGGCAGGGTGCGCGCGCATCATCGCTTCGTGTTGAGTGAGTTGCTGTGCCAGATCGACAGTTTCGACGAAACGATTACGCGCTTCGACGAGCAGATTGGGGAAGCGTGCCGCCCTTTTGCAGAAGCCGTTGAACGACTCGACACGATTCCGGGCGTCGGGCGTGAAACGGCAGAAGTGATTGTCGCGGAGATTGGCGTGGACATGACGCGGTTTCCGAGTGCCAACCACTTGGCAGCGTGGGCGGGGGTCGCACCCGGCAGCCATGAGTCGGGTGGCAAGCGATTGAGTGGGCGAGTGCGCAAGGGCAATCAAGCGTTGCGCAAGGGCTTGGTGCAAGCTGCGCACGCCGCCGCGCACACCAAGCACACGTTCCTCGCGGCGCAGTACCAGCGCTTGGCACAACGGCGTGGAAGGAAGCGAGCGGTGTTGGCGGTGGCGCATTCGATTCTCGTAATTGCGTATCACTTGCTTGCGCGCGAGGAAGAGTATCGCGAACTCGGCGGCGAGTACTTCGACCGGCAACGTCCGGAAGCGACGGCGAAACGCTTGACGCACCGCTTGGAGAAGTTGGGCTATCACGTCATCCTTCAGAAGCCGGAGGAAGCTGTCGCCGCATAGCGCATCACTTATTTTCACCTTAGTTCGGGATAAGAAAACGAAAAGAGAGCCAGATTTCGTAAGATGGAGTTCGCCAAAACCATCATCTACACGAAAGAGACTCTCCCGATGGACATTCTACCCGTGTTCTGTGACATCGACGATTTCTGCCAGTTCTTTGAACCATTCTGGAAGCGGCGATTACTCACTTCGGGCGACCGCCAGCGCGACCGCGCCGCTCGCCTGTGCCTCTCGGAAGTGATGACCATCATCGTGCTCTTCCACGCATCGAGTTACCGCAACTTCAAGGCTTACTACACCGCGCAGGTGATGAAGCATTACGCCGGAGCGTTCCCTCGCCTCATCAGCTATCAGCGCTTCGTCGAGTTGATGCCCTCGACGCTCGTCCCGCTGTGCGTCTACTTGCAGACTCGGAAGGGGCAATGCAGCGGCATCTCCTTTATCGACTCGACCTCCCTGAAGGTCTGCCACAACCGGCGCATCCACTCGCACCGCGTCTTCTCGGGGTGCGCCAGGCGCGGCAAGTCGAGTGTGGACTGGTTCTTCAGCTTCAAGCTGCATCTGGTCATCAATAACTGCGGCGAACTGCTCTCTTTACGGCTCACGCCCGGCAATGTGGACGACCGTCGGCCTGTGCCCGAGTTGGTCAAAGACTTGTTCGGCAAGCTGTTTGGGGACAAAGGCTACATCTCGCAACCTTTATTCGAGACCCTCTATGACGAGGGGCTGCAACTCGTCACCAAACTGAAGAAGAAGATGAAGAACCGGCTCATCTCGATCTTCGACAAGATCATGCTCCGTAAGCGCGCCATCATCGAGAGTGTCATCGACCAGTTGAAGAACATCTCGCAGATCGAGCAACAGCCGTCACCGCTCGGTCGCCAACTGCTTCGTCAACTTAATCGCCGGGCTTGTTGCCTACACATATCGGGAGCGGAAGCCGTCGCTCAACATTCGTGCACAGAGCAGCTACAGCTTCCGGCTCTTGTTTTCTGAGTTCGCTTATCCCGAACTCACGTTAATTACACCCCCGGATGATGACTTCGTCGAATGCAAAGCTTTTGGTGCAATATGAGGTCTCAATATGTTGAGGATAAATTTCTTCAAACCGATCAGCATTTCAATTTTGTTAATTCGCCGCGAAACCTAATATCCATTTCATATTTCATTGACAATTTGAACTATCGTGATATATGTTCCATTTAACGCTTTTGCATGAACTGTTCTAACTTCCCAAAAGACGACTAAGCTCTGGAAGGGTTTCCTCTGTGTCCAGGCAATACAGTTGAGATAACAAACGCTGTAATCTTCAAATTTATGTCTAGAACTGGTTTGAACGTGCCTATCATCACGGTCCTGGATGACGCTGGTGAGATCATCGAGTCCGATCAGCGTAAAGTGATTCATCATGTCATTCAAGACGGCTACGGTGCGAACAGTGTGTTTCTCTCCGGCACGACGGGCGAATTCGATAAGCTCAGTAATCGGCAACGGCAGAGACTTCTGGAGATCGGCTGCGAAGAGGTGCGTCGCATCAATCAGAGGTTGTCCTGTGATGATAATAGCGCTTACGTGCCGGTTGAAGCTTGGGCTGGGGTAACAGCGCCGACTAAAGCTGAAACACTAGACAATCTCGTGCTCGCCGTTCAGCTCAAAGCTGACATGGCGGTGATAGCGCCGATGGCGATTGATGATTTGCGGCTCGATAAGGTCGTTTCGTTTTTCGAGCGCGAGGTCGCCGCGATTATTCACGACGCTGAATCTTTAACCATTGCTTTGTACGATAACCCTGACATTGCTTCTGATCGCGCCGCTGTGCGCCACATTCCTATCGCGATAGTTGAAACGCTGAGTAGACTGCCGTTCGTCGTATGCCTTAAAGCTTCGACTTCGCGCGATGTGCTGCAACAACACATACGCGTTTCCTTGATGAATGCCGCATCCGATGCGTTCGATGTTTATGTTGGGAACGCCGCATTAATATTCGAGTTAGAGGACATTCAACGCGAAGTGGGTATTGACGACCGTATGGCTCTTAGCGGCGTTGTTTCTGGCCCCGCCAATCTGTTGCCGTGCGAATGGCGGGCAACGTGGCAGGCTGTCGTTGATCGCGACGCGACGTTGCTCAAGCGTTATCAACAAATATTCGCGCGCTTCGACGATCTCTGTTTTTTCGGACAGGGATCAAAGCGCATCGCCAAAGGTATCGCTGCCATCAAGCGGGCGATGTACAAGCAGCACCTGATTAGCAGCCCGTGCGTTGCGCCGGGCACACCCGCACTTTCAGGAGATGAGGCGAAACGTTTTGATGATGACTTGGCCGCATTTTTTGAAGAACTGAGAAGCGGCGCGAATCGCACCTCCCTCTCTCTTTATTCCGTGTAACTTTTAACGAGCTTTGTCGTTTTGTGCCCTTTAGTCAGCTATGTAATTAATATGAGCGCTTCAAATATGCTTTTCGGTGAGCAGCTGCTTTTATCTCACGGCGAAATATTAGTTCTACGTCGCTGTAATACGCCGACGATCTACAACGGCTGGGAGCAGATCACCAAGCACGATCCGGGACGCGACGGCTTCAACATCGAAGAGACGACTGACTTTATGCCGCAAATGGGCGCGATGGTCGGGCGCGCTGTTACGGTTGTTTGTGAGCCATCAAACGCCGCCCACCCGCAACAAAATCCGCAGGCGTGGGCGGAGTATCGCCGCTACATCGGTAGCCTTTCCGGACCGAAAGTGGTGATGGTGCAAGACCTCGATAAACCACAAGTGATTGGGGCGTTCTGGGGCGAAGTAAACGCTAACATTCATCGTGCCTTGGGATGCACAGGAACTATCACCGACGGCGCGATCCGCGACCTAGAGGACATGGCGCATGCGGGCTTCAAAGCACTGGCTAAACGCTTGTGCGTAGGTCACGCTTACTCTTGGCCGGTCAGGTGGGGCGAGGCCGTCGAGGTCTTCGGGCGACGGGTGGAACCGGCGCAACTGGTTCACGCCGACAAACACGGATTCATTGTGATACCACCGGAAGACGAAATCGGTTTGCTTGACGCGGCACGGGCGATGGACACAAATGAGTGCCGCACGATGATTGCCGCGGCGAGAGAAACGGTTGGTCTGCCGATGGACCAAACTCTCAGCAGGTTAGATGAATCGGTTGTGGCTTTCGGGCGCAACGTCAAAGCGAGATTTGACCGTCACGGTGAGTTTTGATTACAGCACACTCTTAAGATGCCACGCCCTTTTACGGTTTCCGTTATTTTCTCTTGGTGTGAAAAGACCGCATACGGCAGCGAACAACAACGCGGTTTTCCGAAATCCCACATGAGTGCGTGATGATTGCTCTATGCTTAATAGAATACGAACGCTACACAGTTTAACCGCTTTACTGCTAATCAGTTTAACCGCTTTACCGCTTCCCCTGACGCACGCGTCAGCTAGCAGTCACGCGCAAAATACGGAGCCGACCTTTGACCTGACGCGCGCCGTGGTCGCGGTTCCGGTGAATTTAACAAAGCCGGAAAACAAGGCTGTGCAGATGCTGATCGAGGAAGTGGAGAAGCGCACGCAGATTCGCTTGCCTCTTAAAACCTCTTACGCGGCGGATGATATGACGACTCCGATTATCGCTGTCGGGCCGGCGGCGGCGCTGAAGTCTTTCGTCGGCAATAATGTTTTCGCGCGACTTGGTGATGTCCGCGCCGGAGCGCAAGGAGCAGAAGGCTATCGCATTCAAGTGACCGAACAGGGAGCAGCCTCGCCGCGCGTGTTTGTGGTTGGCAACGATGCGCGCGGCGTGCTGTTTGGCGTCGGTCATCTGTTGAGAAGTCTACAGATGACAAGGGGGAGGCTGGCTCTGCCGTCGAACTTTAATATACAGACTGCGCCCAGAATTCCGGTGCGCGGCCACCAATTAGGTTACCGTCCGAAAACCAATTCTTACGATGGCTGGACTGTCGCGATGTGGGAGCAATACATCCGCGACCTCGCGGCGTTCGGGACTAACGCTATCGAGTTGATTCCACCGCGCTCGGACGATGCGCCCGATAGCCCACACTTCCCGCTGCCACAGATGCAGATGATGGTCGAGATGTCGCGCATCTGCGATGAGTATGGATTAGACGTGTGGGTGTGGTACCCGGCTCTAGATAAAGACTACTCAGATTCGAAGACCGTTGAATTTGCGCTTAATGAATGGGGCGAAGTTTTCAAACGCCTACCGCGTTTGGACCATGTGATGGTGCCCGGCGGCGATCCAGGCCATACGCCGCCGAAGTACCTGATGCCACTATTAGAAAAACAGGCGGCGAACCTCAGACGCCATCACCCGCGAGCGGGCATGTGGATGGCGCCGCAGGGCTTCGACAAAAGCTGGATGGATGAGTTCTTTCAAATCCTGAACACGCGCCCGGCCTGGCTGACAGGTTTGACATATGGCCCGCAAATGCGCCTCAGTTTGCCGCAACTGCGTGAACGAACGCCGAAGCAATACCCAATTCGTCTTTACCCAGACATCACTCATACGCGCAGCAGCCAGTATCCCGTGCCTTATTGGGATCAGGCATATGCGCTAACCCAAGGGCGCGAACCGATTAACCCCCGTCCCCGCGATCAAGCGTTGATCGTTCGCGAGAGTCAGCCATACGCATCCACAGGCTTTATTACTTATTCGGAAGGTTGCAACGACGACGTCAACAAAATTGTATGGAGCACGCTTGGGTGGAATCCGGAGGCAGACATTGTCGAAGCTCTTCGCGAATACAGCCGCTACTTCATCGGCCCGGCTTACACAGATAACTTCGCGCAAGGATTGCTGGCGCTCGAACGCAACTGGCGTGGACCGCTGATAGCAAACGACGGGGTTATTACAACACTGCAACAATTTCAGGAGATGGAGCGCTCAGCCGCGCCGCAGCAATTGTCAAACTGGCGCTTTCAGCAAGCGCTTTATCGCGCCTATTACGACGCTTATCTGAAAAGCCGGCTTGTTTACGAAACTGGTCTTGAAGACCGCGCGCTAGAGCGATTGCGAGCGGCCAAACAGGTCGGCTCGCTCGTCGCGATGAACGAGGCTCAGGCGCTACTCGAACGCGCAGAAAGCGACCGCACGGCCGATGCTTGGCGCGCGCGCGTCTTTGCTTTAGCCGAGGCTTTGTATCAAAGCATTCGTATGCAACTCAGTGTCGAGCGCTACCAAGCAATCTCCGTGGGGCGTGGGGCGAATCTTGATACGATTGATTTTCCGCTCAATAACAGGACGTATCTGCTTGCACGCTTCGACGAACTGCGCCAACTCACTGACGAAGCGGCACGTCTCAAAAATCTCGAAGAGATCGTCAACCGGACTAATCCCGGACCCGGTGGGTTTTACGACGATTTAGGCAACCCAGCGCTCCAACCGCACTTGGTGATAGAGCCTGGCTTTGAGAAAGACACGCAGTTCATCCAATCGGCGAACACGTTTTTCATCGACAATCTGAAAGCACCGCGCTCGTGGCGCGATCAGACAATTGCGCTTTACGATGCGCCGTTGCGCTTGCGCTATACCAACCTTGACCGCAAGGCTCGCTATAAAGTCCGCGCCGTGTACGGCGGCGAAGTACGTTTGCTGGCTGACGATAAGACCGAGATTCACCCGCTGCTCAACAAAACCTATCAGTTGGTTGAGCACGACGTGCCAGTTGAAACGACAAGTGATGGCGAACTAACTCTGACTTGGTATCGCGCACCCGGAGGCGGCGGCGCGGGTCGTGGCAATCAGGTCGCCGAGGTGTGGCTGATAAAGAAATAACTGTGATGACCCACAGGTTAAAGAAAACTTATTAGCAGTTGCCCATTCGGTAGTTATCCAAAGGAGCTTTAGATATGAAACGAAATATTTCGGCATGTATGAAATTTACTATGCTGATCGCTCTTTGCCACCTCCTGCTTCTGGCAGCAGCCAATCACACTGTAGTCAATGCGCAGGGCACGTCTGCCGGTAGATTGACAGGCGTCGCAAGAGACGAGGCCGGGGCGATAGTTCCGGGCGCACGGGTCATAGCCACCAACGTCGGCACAAATGCTTCCCTTGATGTGACCACTGATGCTGAAGGCATCTACACGTTGCGCGCCGTCCCAGTGGGAACTTATACGGTGACGGTGGAAGCGCCCGGGTTTAAGAAAATCGTTTCCCCTGATGTCATCGTGAACGTTAACGAAGATACGAGATTCGATCCTTCTCTTACTGTCGGCGCTGTTTCCGAAGAGGTGACTGTGACAGGGCAAACCACGCAGGTGGATACCACGACGCCGACGCTAAAGAACGTCATTGATGAAAGACGCATCGTGGATTTGCCGCTCAATGGACGCAATGCGGCTAGCTTGGTGTTGTTGGTTCCTGGCGCGCAGTTAGACCCGAACAGCAGTTTAACTTCAGGCACGACGTATCCAGGCTCGACTCCCATCTCATCGAATGGCAGCCGAGGTAACACGATCAATTACGTTCTCGACGGTGGCAGCAACAACGATCACTACAACAATCTACCAAACCCGCTGCCGAACCCTGATGCGCTGCAGGAGTTCAGCGTGCAAACCAACAATTTTAGCGCCGAGTATGGGCGCAACACGGGCGCTGTAGTGAACGCTGTAACCAAATCGGGAACAAATGAGTTTCACGGCAGCCTGTTTGAGTATTTGCGCAACAACGCTTTAAATGCGAATAATTTCTTTACGCCGGGCCGAGACGACGGTTTGAAGCGCAACCAGTTTGGCGCAACCATCGGTGGTCCTCTTCATTTGCCGCGTTTCGGCGAAGGCGGTCCCACTCACGTTAGTGGCCGCGACCGCACCTTTTTCTTTTTCTCTTACCAAGGAACCAGAACACGGCAAAGACCGAGCGATCAAACCGCTCTCGTGCCAACAGCGGCTCAGCGTAACGGTGATTTTTCAGCTCTGCTACGCCGCTCCACTCCGTTGCAACTGCGCAATCCTTTTACAGGTCAGCCCTTCGCCAACAATCAGATTCCCGTTAGTCTTTTCAATCCCGTCTCGGCGCGACTCCTAAATAACTACATCCCCACGACCTCCGACGCCGGCGGTCTGACTCGCTTTGGCGTGCCGGGAATCTTAGACGACGATCAATACATGGGGCGTGTTGACCATCAGTTCAGCAGTAGCAACAGATTGTTCGGTCGTCTCTGGTTTTCAAAAGCCAGCCAGCCGCCGTTTCTGGATGAGCAAAACTACTTAGCATCAGGCTTCGGGCGTACCTGGCGCAATACGGTCGTGGCATTGAACGACACCCACATTTTCAGTCCGAAAATCACAAACAGCCTTGTGCTGACTTTCAACCGGATGAACAACGATAACTTTCATATCTACCCGCCAAGTCTGCAATCGCTCGGGTCAAACATTTACAGTGATGATGCTCCGCAAATCCAAATCACTGTTAACGGCTACTTCGGGATCAACACCGGAGACACCAACACATTTTTGCGAGACGAATACCAGTTGGCGAACACAACGCGCATCGTCGCCGGATCGCACAATCTTTCTTTCGGCGGCGATTACAGCTACGGCAAAGGCGACATCGTCAATAACTTTCGAGCCAACGGTCAATTCACATTCGCTCCCGGCAACTCTGCTGGCACTGGAGATGCGCTCGCCGATTTTCTGATTGGTAAGTTTTCGGCAATTACCCAAGGCATCGGCGAATACAAATACACTCGCATCCACGCGCCAGCCCTATTCATACAAGATGAATATCGCGCCTCTCAGCGCTTAACCCTTAGTCTCGGTCTGAGGTGGGATCCGTTTATCCCCTACACCGATGCGCAAAACCGCTTGGCAGCGTTTCGTCCCGGCGTTGAATCGCCAACTTATGTGAACGCACCACTCGGTCTCGTTTTTCCGGGCGATCCGGGCGTACCTGAAGGCGGATTCGACGCCTCGCTCTTGAACTTCGGGCCGAGAGTCGGTTTTGCATATGATGTTTTCGGCGATGGCCGGACCAGTGTGCGCGGTGGATATGGAATCTTTTTCGACCGCCCCAATTCGATAACCACTAACAGCTTAGCCAATAATGCGCCTTTTGGCACCGTGGTCTCCTTTACCGGCAATGCGCAAAACTCTTTGAGCGACCCGTACGCCGGAAGGACCAATCCGTTTCCATCCCCGCTCAATCCGCCGAGCAACGTTGCTTTCCCACAAGGGCTATCTGTTTTCAGTTACGATCCCGACTTTCGCAATGCATATCTGCAATCGTGGAACCTTTCCCTCGAACGTCAATTCCTTCAAACCTTTGTGCTGCGAACGGCTTACGCCGGCTCGAAGGGAACCAACCTCGGCATTGTCCGTGAATTCAACCCGGCCATTTTCGGCCCCGGTGCGACGACAGCAAACACGAATCAAAGGCGACCTTACGGACCGACTTTCTCTAGTATCGCCACCGTCGAGCCTTCAGGGTCGTCCACTTATCACGCGCTGCAGGTCAATCTTGATAAGCGCCTTAGCCGGGGACTAACGCTCCTCAGTTCCTACACGTGGTCAAAGAGCATTGACGATGGCTCGGAGAACAAATTCACGGGCATCGGCCAATCCAATCCGTTTAATCGCCTGTTCGACCGCGGTCCTTCCAACTTCGATGTGCGGCATCGCTTCACTCTCGCCACAACCTACGCGCTGCCGCGTTTTTCTAATAATGTTGTTAACACAGTCTTCGGCAATTACAACTTGACGGGCATTCTTACGCTGCAAAGCGGGTTGCCTTTTACCGTTGCGAGCGGCGTGGACACCGCGCTCGTCGGAACCACCGGAGGCCAACGCCCGGTTTTGCTTCGCGATCTGCAGCTTAATGATGACAGACCGCGCGGCGAGCAAGTTCTTCGATGGTTTGACACTACGGCTTTCGGACCTGCTCCGGCAGGAACCTTCGGCAATGTCGGAAGAAACTCGCTTCGAGGGCCTGGCTACAAAAACGTTGACCTCGGACTGCATCGCAACTTCCCAATCACGGAAAATGTCAGAGTACAGTTTAGAGCCGAGGCTTTTAACGTCTTTAACTTCGTCAATTTAGGTTTGCCGAACAGCAACCGGAGTTCGAGCAACTTCGGAAGGATATTAACTGCCAGCGATCCGCGCATCCTGCAGTTTGCGTTGCGACTGAACTTTTAGAATGAGCGTGCGGATGACAAACAATGCAGAGTATGTGATCGGCGTTGATGTCGGGACTGGCAGCGCCAGAGCCGGGCTTTTCGCTCTTGACGGCGAGATGGTTTCGACCGCCGATCATCCTCTGCAAATCTTCAACCCGCGCCTCAATCACGTCGAACAATCTTCGCCAGACATCTGGCATGCTGTCTGTCAGGCGGTGCGCAGCGCGCTACGTAAAGCATCCGTCAAGGCGGACGATGTTCTCGGCATCAGCTTTGATGCTACTTGCTCGCTCGTCGCGCTTGACGCTCAAGACAAACCTATCACCGTCTCGATTGATCGAGACCCGACGCATAACGTAATCCTCTGGATGGATCACCGCGCGGAATCTGAGGCCGATCAAATCAACCGCACATACCATCGCGTCCTTCGCTATGTCGGAGGCACAATCTCTCCGGAGCAGGAGCCTCCGAAGCTGAAATGGCTGAAAGAGAACTTGCCCGATACCTGGCGCAACGCTGCCAAGTTCTTAGACCTCGCTGACTATCTCGTTTATGAGGCGTGCAAACAAGACGTGCGCAGTTTGTGTACGGTCGTCTGCAAGTGGACTTATCTCGGTCATGAAGGCGAAGAGGGCCGCTGGGACGAAAGTTTTTTCAAAGAGATTGATCTCACCGACTTATTCGATGGTGACCGCGCCGGACGCCGCGTGCAACCGATGGGTACTCGCGCTGGAGGCTTAACATCTACGGCTGCCAAGGAGCTCGGTTTACGCGAGGGTACTCCCGTCGGCGTCGGCATCATTGACGCACACGCCGGAGGCGTCGGCTCGCTCGGAATGAGCGCTCCAGGTGAAAGACCCGGCACCAATCACATCGAAAAAACTCTGGCTTTAATCGGCGGCACCTCTTCATGCCATATGGCGGTCGCGCCTGAAGCGCGCTTCATCGAAGGCGTGTGGGGACCATACTACGGCGCGATGATTCCAGGCTTATGGCTGACCGAAGGAGGACAGAGTGCCACCGGAGCTTTGATTGACCACATCATTTCTAATCACGCCTATTATCCGCGATTAAAACAGGAAGCTGAGACAATTCACAGCACTGTTTACGACATACTAAACCGCCGCGTGGCAGAAATGCGCGCCGGGGCGATAAATAAACATCTGACCGAAGACCTGCATGTGCTGCCCGACTTTCATGGTAATCGCAGCCCGCGCGCCGACGCTCATGCGCGGGGGATGATCAGCGGGCTTACGCTCGATTCTTCTTTAGATAGCCTGGCGTTGCTCTACTATGCCACCATTCAAGCTATCGCTTACGGAACGCGTCACATTATCGAAACTCTCAACGATCACGGCTATCAAATCTCGCGGATTCACGCCTCTGGCGGCGGCACGAAAAATCCGCTCTGGTTGCAGGAGCACGCGGACATCACGCGTTGCTCCATGTATGTCGCGAAGGATTGCGAAGCGGTGCTGCTCGGTGCGGCGATGCTCGCGGCCGTCGCGAGCGGAAAGTATCATTCGATTTTGGATGCGATGCAGGCGATGAGTCCTGTGGCCGAAGTGATCGAGCCGAACATGAACACTCATGGATTTCACGACCGTAAATACCGAGTGTTCCACACGCTTTACGAACATCAACAGCAATATAAATCAATGATGCGCACGACGAGTTAAGCCACCTCAAGGTGCTCGGGTGATAAGGAAAGTAAAGCGATGAAGACGGTTTATCTTGTAGCCAATGGCGATTTGCGTTTGGCAGCGAACCAGAAATGCGAACCGGCGCAAGCGGCGATGGAACGCGTGGTCGTCTCTGTAGTGGAGCAATTTGGCTGGCGCGTCGAGCGAGCACACGCATACGACCCGGTGAAAAAGCACAGCTTCATCGACAGTCAGAAGCGAGGCATAGAGGTTTTTCGCTCAATTCCGCCGGATGCACCGCTCATCGTCGCTGAAGCGGTCTGGCAATACAGCCAGCATGTGTTGCCCGGTTTATTCACGCATCAGGGTCCGATTCTCACGGTGGCGAATTGGAGCGGCGAATGGCCCGGCCTCGTCGGCTTGCTTAATCTCAATGCTTCGCTCACTAAAGCGGGCGTCAGCTACAGCACATTGTGGAGCGAGAATTTTGACGATGATTTCTTTCTCTCCAAACTGAAAACTTGGCTGGAACAGGGACGCATCAATCATGACGAATCACACGTTAAGCTTTTCGACGAAACGCAGCATACAGCAAACGGCGCAGCCGATGCTGTTGCTGTCGGCGCGCAAGTCGCCCGCGAGTTGAAATCGCAAAAGGCGATTCTGGGTGTGTTCGATGAAGGCTGCATGGGCATGTATAACGCGATCATCCCCGACGAGTTGATGCACTCAACCGGCATCTTCAAAGAACGTCTCAGCCAGAGCGCTTTATATGCCAAGATGCTGACTGTCCCCGATGAGGAAGCGAGCGGGTTGTTTCAATGGCTGGTGGAAAGAGGAATGAAATTTAACTTCGGCGACGATGAAGCGACGGAGCTAACGCCCTCTCAAGTTTTGCAACAATGCAAAATGTATATCGCGGCGGTGCGCATCGCGGATGAGTTCGGCTGCGCCGCTATCGGCATTCAATATCAGCAAGGGTTGAAAGATTTGGTTCCCGCTTCTGATCTCGCTGAAGGTCTGCTCAACAACCGAGACCGCCCACCGGTGCATCACGAAGAAAGCGGTGCAGAGCTTTTCGCGGGCGAAGCACTTCCGCACTTCAATGAAGTCGATGAGTGTGCAGGCATTGATGCGCTCGTCACTTACCGATTATGGAGCAAACTCGGCTTCGACCCGGAAACCACGCTGCACGACTTGCGTTGGGGCCGGCATTACGAAGGCGACGGCGTTGATGCTTATGTCTGGGTCTTTGAAATTTCCGGGTCTGTGCCGCCAGCGCACTTCAGCAAAGGCTACCGCGACGCGATTAGTGAGCGGCAGCCGCCGATGTATTTCCGTCTCGGCGGCGGAACTATCAAAGGCGTCAGTCGTCCGGGCGAGATCGTTTGGAGCCGGATTTATGTTGCTGATAATCGCTTGAAATGCGATTTGGGGTTGGCGCGAGTTATTGAGTTGCCCGAAGAGGAAACCGAGGAGCGGTTGCGTTCAACGACCCCGCAATGGCCCATCATGCACGCCGTGTTGAAAGGCGTCACCCGCGATCAGATGATGGCGCGTCACAAGTCAAATCACATTCAGGTCGTTTACGCGCCGGATGAGGACGGAGCAAAGCGCGGCCTTTACGCCAAAGCCGCGGCATTGCGCGACCTAGGCATTGAAGTGAGTTTCTGCGGCGACGTTTAAGCGAGAGAAGAAAACTTGTGAGCAACAAACATTACAAGTGGTTTGTGGTTGGTTTGTTGTGGTTCGTCTGCTTTTTCAATTACGCCGACCGGCAGGCGATCTTTTCCGTGTTCCCGCTGCTCAAGTCGGAAATGAACTTAAGCGACGTCCAACTCGGCATCGTCGGCGCGGCGTTCATGTGGGTCTATGCCGGTTTCGGCCCACTCGCCGGATTGGTCGGCGACAGATTACAGCGCAAGACCTTAATCATCGGCGGCTTAATCTTCTGGTCGCTGATTACGGTGGCGACCGCTCTTTCGACCACTTACGCGCACCTCGTCATCTTCCGCGCGCTCGAAGGCCTGGGTGAAGCGTTCTATTTTCCGGCTTCGATGTCGCTGCTGAGTGACTATCACGGGCGAGATACGCGCTCCCGGGCGATGTCGATTCATCAATCAAGCGTGTATGCCGGGACGATTGCCGGCGGCAGTCTGTCCGGAGTGTTGGGCCAGTATTACGGTTGGCGTTCAAGCTTTTATCTGTTCGGCATCGCTGGAACATTACTCGGAATAGTCCTCATCGTGTTGTTGCGCGAACCGCAACGCGGACAGTCGGAAGCGAAGCACGCCGCCCCGGATGAAGCGACCGCGCACGCCGCGATCAATCTCAAAGAGGGAAATTTACTCGGCTCGATCAAAGAACTGTTCGGCACTCCGATGGTGCGCATTCTGATGGCGGTCTTTGTCGGCGCTAACTTCGTCGCGATGATCTTTTTGACGTGGATGCCGTCTTTCCTTTACCGCAAATTCAACATGAGTCTGGCGGTCGCAGGCTTGAGTGGAACGGCGTACTTGCAGATTGCTTCGGTGCTCGGCGTGATTACCGGCGGCTTCCTTGCGGATCGTTTGGCGCAGCGTTACAGCGGAGGCCGGATGATGACGCAGGCCGCGGGATTATTACTCGGTGTGCCTTTTATTTTTCTCACCGGCTGGACGCTTTCCGTGCCGGTGCTGGTGCTGGGGCTCATCGGCTTCGGTTACTTCAAAGGGATTTACGACGCGAACATCTGGGCTTCGCTGCATGATGTGGTGCGCCCGGAGCTACGCGCGACAGCGGTCGGCTTTATGAATTCGATTGGGTGGCTCGGAGGGGGCATCGCGCCGGTGGCAATCGCCTATGCCTCTGAGCGTTATGGCATGAGCGCCTGCATCAGCGCCAACTCCGTGCTGTATCTGTTCGTCGGACTGCTGATGATCTACGGCATCCGGGCGCACATGCGGCGGCCGCCGCAACAGGTTCCAGCATTGAAGGACCTGCGCACAACGACGAGTTAAGAGAAACAGGAGCCTTCAGATGACTCACATCAATCGAAGAGATTTCCATCGACTCTCTCTGGCGGCTACCGGCGGTTGGGCGTTGTCTTCCTCGCCTGTTTTTGCGGTTAGTCAAGACGGCCTCACTGTGCAACGTGTCTTCGGCCCCGAAATCAAGACCGGCCCTTATAAACATCCAGCCTGTTTGACCGAACTGGAGAACGGTGATTTGTATCTTGTTTATTACGGAGGCGCGGGCGAATACGCGACGGCCACGGCGGTTTTCGGTTCACGTTTGAAGAAGGGCGAAACACAGTGGAGCGAGCCACGCGTGATCGCCAATGATCCGTTTCGCTCGCTCGGCAACGGTGTCGTCTGGCAGGCACCCGATAAACTGGTGTGGCTTTTTTACGTCGTCAGATTCGGCGACACCTGGTCAACCTCGCGGATTCAGGCCAAGGTTTCTAAAGACAATGCTGAAACATGGTCGGATTCATTCATCCTCGCGCTCGAAGAAGGCATGATGGTGCGGAACCGTCCCATCGTTCTCGATAACGGCAATTACCTGTTACCGGTCTATCAGGAAAAAGCTCCGGACACGGAATCGGTTGGGCCTGATAGCACGTCTCTATTTTTGCTCTACGATGTGAACCGAAAAAGCTGGCAGCAGACGGAACGCATTCGTTCGGCGAAAGGGAATATTCAACCAGCCGTCGTTCAAATCAAAGATGACCACCTGGTTGCATATTGCCGTCGCGGTGGAGATTATAAACCGACGTTCAATGGTTACCTGGTGCGCGCCGAATCGCGCGACGGTGGACGCACGTGGAGCGAGGGACGCGACTCGCAGTTCCCGAATCCGAATTCCGCCGTTGACTTCATCAAGCTGCGCAGCGGCAATTTGTTGCTCGTCTATAACGATCATATGTATCAGCGCACACCGCTGACGGCGGCGCTTTCCACTGACCATGATCGTTCTTACCCTTTCCGGCGAAACATCGCCGAGGGAAAGAATTCATTCGCGTACCCGATTGCGCTTCAGACGCGCGACGACTGGATTCACGTCATCTTCACTTCGCAACAACGCACCGTTATCAATCACGCGGTATTCAAAGAGGAATGGGTGCGGGCAGTGCGCTCGCCACAACGCAGATGAAAAGTTAGTAGTGAAAGCCCGCGCTTGTGTTATGCGAACGCCCACGACAATCTCGAACCAATTCACGCCAGGTAGTTTTGGCCTTCTAACGAAAACATCATGACAAGAAAAATCGCGTTTGTTTGCTTTTTTTGCTTTCTGCTCGTCGCGCTGCTGCTGGGGCATGTCTCCACAGCGACCACGGGCACAGAGAAACCTTTTCACCGAGCTGAACTGCTGTTCCCGCTTGAACATTGGCACAACCACTCTTCGGCTATCGTTGAACTGCCGAACGGCGATTTGTTCGTCTGCTGGTTTCATGGTTCGGGCGAGCGGCAGGCTGATGATGTAAAAATTGAGGGCGCACGTCTCCGTAGAAACTCTAATAAATGGAGCGAGCGATATACGCTGGCCGACACGCCCGGCTACCCTGATACGAACTGCACGATGTTTATTGATCCGCAGGGGCGGCTGTGGCTGATCTATCCGACCATCCTCGCCAATGAATGGCATACAGCTCTTCTGAAATACAAAATCTCCTCGAACTACCAGGCTGAAGGGCCGCCGAAGTGGGAGACGAGCGAGGTGCTTCACGTCACGCCGGGACAAGAGTTTGTCACGTCAGTCGATCAAGCTCTCGATGCGTTTGCCGCGAAGGTCGATCAAATGCCCGAAGCACAACGCGAAAGGGCGCGTGCCTATCTCGCGGAGACGCGCAAGAATGCGTCGGACAAGCTCTATCGTCGACTCGGATGGATGACGCGCGCGCATCCATTTGTTTTGGATAACAGCCGTTTGATCGTGCCGCTTTACTCGGATGGGTTTTCGTTTTCGTTGATGGCGATCACCGATGATTGGGGCCGGACGTGGAGAACCAGCACGCCGCTCGTCGGGCTGGGTAATATCCAACCTTCCATCGTGCGCCGCAAAGACGGCTCGCTCTATACGCTGATGAGAGACAACGGGCCGGCGCCGAAGCGACTCCAGGCCAGCGAGTCGCGCGACCGCGGCGAGACATGGTCGCCGATTGTCGACACGGATTTGCCGAACCCCGGTTCCGGGGCCGAAATCATTTTGCTCAAGAACGGCCACTGGGTGTTGATCTCAAACGACACCGAGCGCGGACGACACAGCCTGTTGGTCTCTATCTCAGACGATGAAGGCCAAACATGGAAGTGGAAGCGACACCTGGAGCATGAGCGTGCCGGTGAGGGCGCCGGAGAGTTTCATTATCCATCGATCATCCAGGCTCGCGACGGCACCCTACATGCCACTTACAGCTACTTCTTTGATCGTCAAAAAGCGGTCAAAGACCCGCAAGGAAAACTCATCAGGAAGGCAATCAAGCACGCCCATTTCAACGAGGAATGGGTGATGACAGGTGACACAGCGGGGCAAATAACAGAGGTGAAGGGGAAATGAATTCCCAACAACTGGGCGTGGCACTTAAGAGCGGTCAGCGAGTTTACGGCACGCTCGTCATTTCGCCTGCGCCTTCATGGCCCACGCAGGTCAAACGTCTGGGATTAGATTTTGTCTTTATAGACACTGAACATATAAGCCTCGACCGCCATCAGCTTTCGTGGATGTGTCAAACCTTTCGCGCCCTAGAGATTGCGCCCTTGGTGCGCATCCCTTCCCCTGACCCTTATCAAGCAACGATGGTGTTGGACGGCGGTGCCAGCGGGGTCATTGCGCCATACATAGAGACCGTAGAGCAGGTCAAAGCTCTGCGCGGCGCGGTGAAACTTCGGCCTTTGAAAGGGCAATACCTACAGAGGATTGTGGATGGTCATGAAGATTGCGGCGAGGAGTTAAGCCAGTACCTGAAAGACTACAACAAAAATCATCTGCTGATTATCAACATTGAGAGCCAACCAGCGATTGACGCCCTCGACGATATTCTAAGCGTACCTGACATAGACGCCGTACTAATCGGACCGCACGATCTTTCATGCAGCCTCGGCATCCCCGAGCAATATAATCACCCTAAGTTTGATGAAGCGGTTAGAATCATCATCAGAAAAGCGAGAGCCGGTGGCATCGGCGCTGGAATGCACTTCTGGGCCGGCCTGAACCAACAGATCACCTGGGCCAGAGAGGAAAATCTCAATCTAATTATTCATCGCGCAGACATCTTAGCTTTCTTCGAATACATGGACAGCGAGATAAAAAAGATAAAAGAAACTTTAGATGACGAGGCTGTGTAATCAAATGCTGCTGTTAATGCGGATCAAGGGTAGAGAACTAACAGCTCACAAGCAACTGCCAGCTTGCCGTAACAGTGAACCAACAGTCCGCTGGTCGAGCGCACTTTCGAGGCGTTCTGGATGCCGGTCTGTTCAATGATCCAATTGAACAGCGACTCGATGGGTTGTCGCATAGACGAGACAAAGCGCGACCAAAGCGAATCGGTGTGCGCCAGGGGTTGATTCTTCTCTTTCTTGTTCGGGGTGATCAATGTCGTCCCCGACCGGTCGAACTCGGCACGGATGGTCGAGTCGGCGGAGGCTTGGCAGACAACAACAAATTACCGAGCGGATTATATATCTGTGTCCGGAGCATCCGAGGCTTCTCTTATGTGGCCGGGAAGCTGTTTGCTTCCATCACCCTAATTAAAAAGGTTGAAACTTTTGAATTCG
>JALZJL010000285.1 GCA_030859785.1 Acidobacteriota bacterium | reverse complement strand
GCCGTCGCCACTTGCAAAGTCAAATCAACGCGCTGACGGGCATTGATGGTGACATTAACGTTGTTGGCGACCGTGCGGTTAAATCCGCTGGCTTCGACCATCACTTGATAATTGCCGATTTTGACGTTGACGAATTGGTAATCACCGTTTTCGTCGGTCGTCACCGTTTGCGTGATTTCGGTGGCGACGTTTTTCAGAGTCACGGTCGCATTCTGAACCGCCGCTTCATTTGGGTCGCGCACCGAGCCGAGGACGGTAGCAGTTTCAAATTGGGCGAAAGCTGTATAACTAAACAAACAAACGGTGAATAGTGTGATTGAGAGACCAAACAATGTTTTCGATAGACGAATATCGATGTTCATAAGAATCTCCTCTAAAGTTTTCTAATTTATTGGGGCATAAACTCGTAGCGAATTTCAGAATGGTGCGACTTCTTGTACAGAAGCCGCACAAGAGCGAGGCCGAAATTGACTTGCGCCCTCGACTTCCGTGCGGGCTTCTGCATTAGTCGCATAATTTTGAGAACCACTATAAGTTTAAGAAATGAACGAAGCCTGTCCCGTTCAAGATTGAACCGGACAATCCCGTTGGTTTTGTAGAACCACCGACAATTTATTCTAAGCTGGACTTTATCCATTCATGCGGCATAGCAGACCGCAACGGTTAACCGCGCCAACAATGAACACGGGACTTTTGTCATCTCAGCTCTAGCTTCCGACATCGATTAATGGCAATGCTTCCACTGATGCCTGCCCACCACTGCTATTGCATCCGAAAACGTCGGCCGCTCTTTGATATACTACGGGGCAGTGCGTATTACTCTGCTTTCATTCTTAATCAGCGTCTGTGCCACCAACGCTACTATCAAATAGAAACCGAACAACACTGGGGTAGTGCGCTCAATCGCCGAGTCATTCCATTGGCGTTGCGTTTCAATACTCAGGTGCGATCTCGCTTTCTCAAACGTTACTTTCATCGTCCAGCACCTGTCGAACCACCTCAGCATCTCCTCCGGCGTGTGGCCCAGATTCGTCGAGAGCAAGGCCTGGGGCTCAAACTTCCCTAGCACATCACGAATCAACACCATCCGAATCTCAACCGGTGGAAGTCTGAGTGATACCAGACGGCGGTCTCAGTCGCCACCTTGACTTCACGTTCGACATCGCCATAACAGTTGTCGACCTTCAGCTTTGTCCACTCCGTCTGCGAGTTTGCAAGCACTTGTTTGAGCGTCGGACGACGCGCTCCTTTCTTGCGCGGGCGCCCATTCTGACCAGGCACCCGCACGGGCGCTCTGTCATAGAGCGCTGAGTCAAGGCGCAACCGCGTGATGAGATGGGCACCCTCAAGCTCACTGACCAAGTTGAGCAGTTCAATCGCCGAGAAACTGCCGTCAGCAATAAAGACTACGGTGCGACCTGGCAGCCGGCGCATGAATGTTTGAATCATCTGCCATGCCCGCTCAAGCAAAGTCTGCGGTCGGCGTTTGCGCTACTCTTTAGAACCGCCCCGAAGGATACAGCACCGTCAGAAAGGGCAGTGCCCACACGCGCTCAGCCCACCCGACTTCGACCAGCAGCATAGAACAGAGCCAGCGCAAGCCGGTCGCTTTAATGAAACGGGAATGGGAGGTGCGCACCGGATCACGATAGATATCTTTAACTTTGATCTTGTTTCCACGTCGTCTCTCGATGTGTCATCCAGCCCATAGACAATTGTGCCCGTCGGCGTAAAGGTTGTAATCAACAATCCCAACAGCAAACGGCTGGCTATCAGCGGAGACCAGACGGCACGATTAAGCACGCTACGCTGGGACTGAAAGTTCTTCTCAGCAATAAGCCACAACACACGCAAGGCAGCCATGACTGTACGCTTTCCCGGAGTGTGGATCGCGCTAGCAATCAGGACCTGAGCGTGTTCCCAGACCGGCTTGGAGAAGAGCGGGGCGAAGGTTACATTGAAGTTCATTAATTCGACAGGCAGAGTAATCACAAAGGTCTTTCGTGGTGGAAAGACCAACAATTTACTTAGTCTGTCGTTTTGTTTTCAAAGATCAGACTTGGATAAAGTCCAGCTAAATTAGGCGGGGTGGCCCCGGCGTCAGCAATCGTCACGAAATCGAGCAACTGAGCGTTAACGTTTGAATCTAACCCTTCGAGTTCACCGCGCGGTACCAGTACTGACAGGTATTACCTACCTTCACGTAGGTCTCATCCACTCGGTAGAACATGTCCGTCAACTTCAGGTACGGGTGCAGCCGACGGTTGATCTCCGGAGTGTACCTCCGCACCCATCTCCAGATCATGACATGATCGACAGAAGAGGCCACGCTCACGCATCACCTCTTCCAGATCGCGGTAACTTAAGTTGTATCTGCAAGTACCCTCTCACACAAAGAAGAATAATGGTGGTCGCAAAGTGTCGCCACATAAAAGGCGAAGAATTGCGTTTCATGATCTGACCTTGTGGAGACATGAGATGAATGGGCGGAGCGGATTATAGCTAAAAGTCAATTCCTGCAACACTGACCTTCGTACAAGGTTTGTCACTTTCCATTCCGCCAAGTTCTTTACATCATTGCTGCACATCGCTCAGAAATAAAGCTTGAGTGCAAACTGGATTTCGCGTGCCGGGAACGCGGTGCGGAGAGTGCCGAAGGTGCCGCCGATGGCGTTGCCGCTTACATCGCGTGTAATGTTCGAGGCGTTGGTGTCGGGTGCGGCAAAGTTGGAGTGGTTGAAGAGATTGAATGCTTCGGCGCGAAACTCCAGTCGCGTCGTTTCGTTGAAGAGCAGGAATTGTTTGTGAAGCCCTAAATCTGATTGGAAGAAGGCAGGCCCCCGGACGGTGTTGCGCCCGGCGCTGCCGAACGGCTGGCTACGGTTTGTAGGGATTGCCACGGCGTTACGATTAAGATAATTGTCAGGCGTGCGCTGGTCAGATGGGACGACGAGGTCGCCAATGATGTTCGGGCGATAACTGAGTACGGTGCTGACCTGGAATGCCGCCGGCGCGTTGTAAGTGAGGTTCCCGATCTGCCCGCTCGTCATCGTGTTGATGAGCGTGAGACGGAAGCCGCCGAGCACCGCGTCAGCAATTCGCGGAGCGTCGCTGCCAAAGCGACGGCCTTTGCCGAACGGCAGATCAAAGACGACGCTCGTTGTGTTGTTAATTGGTTGGTCGTAGTTCGATAACCCACGCTCGCTTGCAAGGTCGCGGATGTTGACTCGCGAATTATCACCGGAGCTAGTCTCAAGGTGTCCGGGCGCATTGTCTATTGCTTTCGAGAAGGTGAAGGAGTTAAGCAGATAGAGACCCTCGGAGAAGCGGCGTTCGAGTTTGATTTGCAGGGCGTTATAGTTCGCTCTGCCGCCCGCGTAAGAGGCTTGGATAAACGAAAAACCGGGAATCGGACGGCGCGTCTGCAAGGGCGTTCCCGCCGCCGGGTCGCTCGCGTTGTTCGGACGCGCCTGGTTGAAATCCGCGAGGATGATCAGGTTGCGGGTCACGTTGCCGACGTAAGCGACATCAAGCAGGAGGTTGGGGATGAGTTCGCGCTGCACGGAGATGTGGTAGCTCTGGACGTAAGTCGACTTTGTGTCGCGCGGCGTGTAGTTGACGCGCGCGGTCAGCGGCGTGAATCTCGAAGTGTCAACCAATCCTGTCGGATAACCGCTCTGAGTCGGACGGAAGCAGCCTAAGAAATTGTCACCGGTGCAGAGTCCCTGCGAGGGTTGCTGCGCGACGGTCGCACCGACGACGTGTGGGCCGTTTAAGGCGAGAAGGTTTTCTCCGCCGAGCCGGTTGAAGTGGACGTAAGAGAGTCCGTAGCCGCCCCGAATCACAGTGTGCGGTGTGGGCGTGTAGGCGAAGCCGAGACGCGGGCCGAAGTTGTTGTGGTCAGGGTCAACGAGCGCGCGGTCATAGAGCGAACCGGAACGCGCCTGGAGAATCGTGTTGGTTTCCGGGTCGTAGTTCGAGAGGAGATTGTCGCGTTCGTACTGCGGCGTTGCGAAGTCGTAACGAAGCCCCAGATTAAGCGTCAACTTGGAATTTACGTTGAAGTCATCCTGGATGTATGCGAAGTGCATCCGCTGGCGATAGTGGGCGATGAACGGGCTGGTCAGCGCATACTGCGAGCGTGCGCCGAAGATAAAATCTGCGACGTTATAGAGGTTGTTCGCCGCGCTGACATTCGCCGGACGGCTGAAATTTCCGCTGTAACCGTCTTGCCCGTACAACGGCTGGACATCCTGGACATCAGTGTTGATGCTTTGATATTCGTAGCCAGTTTTGAGGCTGTGGCGGCCCATGAGAAATGAGTAGTTAATGCGCGGGTTGACGACGGTTGGATTCTGATACTGCGGGTTACTGTTTTGTCGTCCCAAATCAGTAAAGCCCGCGATTTGCTGCGTGTACAAGCCGCCGGAGATGGTCGGGTCTTCGGGCAGCCCCGTGATCCCGTAGAGTTCGCGGGCGGTAGCACTGCCGAGTCCGGGCGGCGTTTTGCCCGCTTCGGTGCGCGAGACGCCGAGACGAAATTCGAGCACGGAATTGGAACCCAAAGTATAAGTCAAACCGCCCACAATTTGCTGATTGATGATGCGGACGTTGGCATTGGCGGGGTTTCCTAAAGGCAGCGGAATGGTCGGTGCTTCAAAGTTGTTGACCTTCCGCATCGAGCCGCGTGCGAAGACAGTCATCTGCGTGTTAACTGTGTGGTCAATCTTGACATCGCCTTTGTCATTGTAGAATTTGCTGCGCGGAAGATTCTCGTAGTTCTCGCTGATGCCGAGCACGCCCGCAGCACGGTTTGGCGCGGGCAGTTGCGCGAAGACTTGTTGCGAGAACGCCGTTCTCAGGTTTTGCGGGATAATGCCGTCAGCATAGACGACATTGGTGAAAGGATTGCGAATCGGAATCGGTCCACCTTGCGCGTTGCGGAAGATGCCTTGCCGCTGTTCGAGCGTCGGGACAGTTACAAAGGCCAGTGCCTTTGTGATGCGGCGGAAGCCTTCATAGTCCACAAAGAAGAAGGTGCGGTCTTTGCCGCTATACAAACCGGGAATCGAGACGGGGCCGCCGAACGTGCCGCCGAACTGGTTCTGAATCAGCACGGGTTTTTCGCCGCCGCGCGGTTTGAAGAAACCCGTCGCGTTGAGCGCCGTGTTGCGAACGAAGTCGTAGACCGTGCCGTGAAACTCGTTCGTGCCGCTACGAATCGAAGTGTTGATGATCGCTCCGCCCGCGCGCCCGAACTCGGCGCTGTAGTTATCGGTCTGCACCTTGAACTCGGCGACAGCATCCGGCGAAGCTTGCACGACCTGGTTCGAGAAACCTTGATTACTCGTCCCATAAGAGTTGTTGTCAACGCCGTCCAGAACGAAGTTGTTCAAGGAACTGCGCAGGCCGTTGACGTTGAACGAAGCATCGCGCCCACCGGAGCCAGCGTTATTGAGAACTGATTTGCGGACGCCGGGACTGAGAAGCGCAAGGTCGGCATAGGCTCGACCATTCAAAGGCAGATTGACAATTTGCTCGCGCGTAATGACTTGCCCACGCTCGCTTGAAGCCGACTCAAGCAGCGTCGACGACGCCGTGACGTTGATGGTTTCAGTGATCGCGCCCGCCGAAAGAGTGAGGTCAATACGTTGGCGAGCGTTGACGGTTGCTTCGACATTCTCGGCGACAGTGGTCGAGAAGCCTTTTGCTTCAGCCGTGACCTGATAGGTGCCGATCTTGACGCCGGTGAACTGATAATTGCCGTTCTCATCCGACGTTGTGGTAGCAACGGTTCCGGTTTGAACATTCTTCAGCCTCACGGTCGCGCTCGGCACTACTCCGCCGTTCGTGTCGTTGACGGTGCCGAGCACGGTCGCAGTATCAAATTGTGCGTGAACGGTTGTGACATTGATGAGCAGCAGAAGGGATGTGAGCAGAAGAAATCCAAATGTGCGGACGATGTACGCCTGTGCCTTCATAGGGGAATACTCCTTTGTTGTGATGTCTGTTTGCAGTGAACGGCTTGATTTATGCTGAAACCGCAGTTGAACCAAGTCGCTCATTTGCGGATGCGCGTCACTTCGTACGTTAAAGAAGTAGAAGTTCTGGTTCTTGCCGCTGATGTAACTCGGGCCGCCTTCGCCAAGTACAGTAGATAAATGGAGCCGCCGATAACTTAAGGCCCATTCTCGGCTGTTGCGACAAGTCACCAGCCTTGATAGCTATCTTCTATTTTTGAACACGTGTGCATTGGGGCTAAAATAGAGTAAACCGGTTGCGCGGTAATTTCTGAGGGCCTTTTACAATATGACTCTGAGAAGTACTCCATTGGTGTCTACAGACTTTGCTAGTGAATTTGTTTTGACCAAGACAATCGCCAGCGCGGTTTTTCATTATCGCGCAACAGGTTTTGTAAATAATAGCATGTATTTTGCCGGCCGAAAGTTTTTTGAAATGACCTGGATTTTTTCACCCACGACTTGTGGACAAGCCTGGTGAAGAGAGGTGATTCTTCATGCTTGTTGCAGTTTCAGTGAAAGCACTCCCTAGCCGATCTTTGAAATTACTGATAGATCAGAAGTAAGGCTCAAGGTCTGTTTCCAGAATCCCGAAATAACGACGACCCGTCTCTTCAAGCAGACTGCTATATATGTTGTGAAAAACAATCAGCCACGAATCACACGAATCAAAGAATTGGCAGCAGACACGCGGGGCAACGAGAGCGGTGATTTTGCGACATGCCTTTCCGGTCAGATATTTCATTCGTGTCATTTGTGTAATTCGTGGCTCATCCTTTTGCTTGAAGTCTATAGTTTCGTTAATTCACGGGCGACAGGAGGACTTTGATGGCTTGTTTGTTCAGACAGAGGTTGAAGGCTTCCCTCCACTGTTCAAGCGACATTGTATGAGTAATCAGATCGTCGAGCCGAACGGCCCTCTGGTCCAGAATCTTCTGCAATCGCTCCCATGTCGAGACTGTGTATCCGACTGAGCCGGCCACATGAAGTTGTTTGAAAAAGATCAGGTCGAACTCCAGACTGACTTCCTTGCCGAAAATTCCGACCTGTGTGTACTGGCCGAGAGGCTTCAGCGCTCGCAAGCAGTTGCGGGCTGATGTGGCCGCCCCGGCGCACTCGAATGCGACATCCACACCGGCCCCGCGAGTCTCTTCAGCGATCACTGTTAAGAGGTCTTGACGGTTGGTATCAACGATGACACTCGCACCGATGCGTCGCGCCGTCTCAAGTCGTAGCGCATCTTCGGATGTACCCGCGACAATCGCCTTAATGCCCTCGGCGACGAGGAGCTTCAGGCAGAGCAGACCCATCGGACCGGGGCCGGAAATCAAAGCGACATCACCCAGTCTGACATTCGTGAGTTCCGTCACCGCTTGGACCGCAGCAGCGAATGGCTCGCTGAGTGCAGCCTCCGCCAGCGAGAGTTCCTGAGGAACCTTGTATGCCTGATCTTTGCGCACCACCGCATACTGCGCGAAAGCTCCGTTGATTCCGTGCCCCATCCCGCGCCGCTCGGCGCAGAACATGAAGTGACCTGTGCGACAGAACACACAACTGCCGCAGACGACGGCAGAAGCCGGGAGCACTGCAACGGGATCACCTAACGCGACATGGCGCACATTCTTTCCGAGTGCGACCACATGCCCTGAAAACTCATGGCCGAGGATCACTGGCGGGTAGTTCCTGAAAGTGTCTTCATAAACGTGTAGGTCGGTGCCGCAAACCCCGCAGTAGCTGACCTCGATTTTAACTTGATCATCGCCACAGTGCGGCTCTGCGACCTCACGCAGCGCGACGTGACCGACTCCCGACTCATATTTGACCAGAGCTTTCATTACACAGACCTCCAGTTTTTATCGCTACTGATTTCCGCGTAGTTCCAGAACGACCTCGCTCGCATGGACAAAATTAGATTCCGATCACCTTTGAGAGATATTGTCGGCTGCGGAGGGCACTCTCAACGGGCTTCACATCTCCGCTGCGTGTGTCCACATCTTGCTCAACGATGGCCCAGTCCGAAGAACCTTGGGCTGTCATGTCCTGAATGATTTTACGGAAATCAATTGCGCCCTCGCCAAGTTCGCAGAATACATCGCGCCGCACCGCCTCAAGATAGCCGACCCCATCCCGGCGCGCGGCCTCTAAGACCGGAAGTCGCACATCCTTCAGATGAAGATGGCGGATGCGCGTGCCGTACAAGCGCACCGCGTCCACAGGGTCACCGCCACCGAAGAAGTAATGTCCTGTGTCGAGGCAGAGACCGAGCAGGTCAGGGTCTGTACTTTC
>JALZJL010000260.1 GCA_030859785.1 Acidobacteriota bacterium | reverse complement strand
TATGAAGTCGGAGATTTGCTTGGTCACGACGGTCAGCTTTAGAACGAGAGCTTTGGAGGTGAGAAAGTGGACGAAGATAAATACGCGGCAGCGTTGGCAGCCATCAAAGAAATCTACGGCGACACTTCAGTGGAGCGTTCGACGACACGCGACACGCTCAAGAATCTCAAGGACGAGATCGACATTTTAATCGACACTTTGAGTGACGAAGACGAGTAGGTCACGCCGCCCGCCCGTCGTCCGGGTCAACCACGTCACGCATGAACACCTTGCAACTCGCGCAGTAGAGATTCTTCGCGTCGTTCGGGTTGTAGCTGAGGACGTAGCACTTGAGGCACATGATCGATTGTTCGTTGTTGAAGAGTAGATAGCGGCGGCCTGTCTGACGAGCGCGTGAGATTCGGGTGACGAACAAGTAAGCAGCGGTCTTGTCCTCGCGGTGTTCGGAGCGAATGATTTCAGAGATGCCGCGCATGCAGGCCCGCTCCGGTAAATCGGTCGAGCGCGCCGCGTTCGTGACGAGACTCTGCAACTCCGCCGTGATGAAGTTTGCTACCGGACTATTCGCTGTCATCGGGTGACCTGCCTGCTACACTGAACTGCTGCCCCACCCTGATTAGTCGCATCTTACAGTTAGACCTCACCTCGGTTCAATAATTTATGTCGTTACCATCCGGTCGTCTCCGAAAATACCTGCGCGGCTCAACCGACCGTGACCGGGCGCTGTCACTCGGTCAGGAACTCCTCGTCTTACAGGGAGAGTATCCCGAATTCCGCCACGAGCTTGAAGCTGCCGCGTGGCGCGTGCGCAAGCAGGGTCGCCGCACCGACGTGGCCGACGGCGACTTGGTAGTCGACGCGCTAGCGCACGGATGCGCCGAACGCCGGGAGATTGCCGACGAGACGGGTCTGCCTCCACATGAGCTTGAAGGGCTGCTCGCCAGGATGATCACCGCCGGCATCGTCAGGCGTGAAGCGAAACCGAGACCCGAAGGCCGCCGTGGCCCCGTCGTCTGGCAATTCTTCCTGACCGGCCCGCCCGCGCCCGTTCCCTTCGTCACCCGTCACACACTTCCAAAATAATTACTTTCAAAAGTAAGTTAGTCTTTTGAAAGTGGGCGCTCCCCTACTTAGCCTAGATGCTTCGGCTCCTTCCGTCTTCAGGCTCCTCGGTTCGGTAGAGCGCTCACACTCTTCTCTACCCTTTCCCGTTTTAACTCTCAACACATGAAACTCTTTCTCATCGTCCACGTCGTCGTCTGTGCGGTCCTCGCCGTGGTTGCGGCATTCGTGATGATGGCCGCCGAAGGCGTGTCGCCGATTAACCGCCGCCGCAAGTGAATCAAGATGTCAACTTCATACTTTCAGGGCGAGCGCCGGCAGTCATTGCTCGAGCGCCTCAACACCGCGCATCTCGTCATCGGTCTCATCATCGTGCTGTCGACTTCGGTCGGCGGCGCATACCTGTCGACGCGGCTCGCCGAGTCGGAGTTGCGCTTGAGAGTGCAGACGATTGAAGCGACGACGCTCGAACTCAAAGAGACCCGAACGAGTTTCGTGACGCGCCAAGAGAGTCAGTTTCAGTGGGAGTACCTGCAAAAAGATTTGCGCGAGATCAAGGACGACGTGCGCGAGATTCGCACGCGGACCGAGACCAAACATTGATGAGTAATTCCTTCGACGAGCGCGTCGAAAAGTTACTCGACGCGCTCCACACCAAAGACATCGAGACGAGCGGCCACACGACCCGCGTCGCGCGTCTGGCCGTCCGCCTGGGTCGTGCGGCAGGTCTCAGCGCTCAGGAGCTAACCTCGCTTCACTACGGGGCACTCCTGCATGACGTTGGAAAGCTGACGACGCGGATCGAAGTGCTACAGAAGCCCGGCAAGCTCGACGCGGCGGAGCAGGCGCACATGCGCGCGCACGCCCTCGCCGGTGAAATGATCGTCGGCTTTCACGAATTCCCTTTCGAAGTAATCGAGATCGTGGCGCAGCATCACGAACGCTACGACGGTGAGGGCTACCCGCGTGGTTTGAAGGGCGACGAAATTTGTCGTGGCGCGCGAGTGTTCGCCGTCGCCGACACGCTCGACGCGATGACGAGCAACCGCTGCTATCGCCGAGCGCCGGGCTACACGGCGGCTCGAGCTGAGATCGAGCGCTGCTCCGGGAGTCAGTTCGATCCGCTGGTGGTCGCGGCGTTCCTTTCAATCACACCGAGCGCGTGGACGAACCACAAGCGTGCACCGCGTCCGGGCTTTCGGGCACCCGCCTCTATCTCAAGTAAAGAATCAGCTTATATACATCGTGAACAACCTTAAACATTCATTCCTACAACTTTTAATCACTCTTTATATTCGTCGTCTTGTTCAGCGTGTTGTGTACGTGCGCCGTCACTGCGCAGACGGGCGCTTCCGGGTGGAGATTCCCCGCTCCGGGATGGGTCACTGAGTTGGAGTCGTTCGACACCGACGGCGAGCCTTATCAATTCTACGACTTAAGCGATGGCTACCTCGCGCGCTTCACTGACACCGACTTTGCGCTTCGACCGAGCGCCGCTCGCGTGCAACTGCCGGCGTCGAAGTCTTCAAAGCTGGTGATTGCGCGGCGAGTGATTGCTCGTCTGTTCATGCTTGACGAGCCGATGGAGTTCGACTCATTGCCGTACACGAAAAGCACCGTCAACGGTCGCCTCATCTATCACTTCACCGTGAGCGACCGCGAGTATTCGACGCCCGCCGGCGGCTTTCAGACGATCAAAGTTTTCGCCTCGGTCGATGTCGAAGACGACCGTCGGCACGCCAACGTCACACTCACCTCCTCAGACAAAGAGAACGGCGTTCACCCGATGGATGTGCCTTGCCCGCCGGAACGTTAGACCTCGCCACACCTTCTCCAAATGACAATCAAAAACACTCAGCCGCAAACCGTGCGCGAGCACGACGCCGACGTCTCGCGCGAGTACGTCGAAAGCCGCGACCCGTTCACGATCCGCGACACGCGCACGCTCCAGCTCAACCTCGCACGGGCGCAGGCTCGCGTGCGGGTGTTGACCGCCGAGAGAGATGCGCGATGACGCTCACTAAATCTCAAAAAGAATTCCTGCTGAAGCTCGTCGCCGAAGGTTTGGAATCGGACGAGATCAACGCTCGTGCGCGGAAGTTCAAAGCGCCTTTCGATGTGTCACGCCAACAGGTCGACCATTACCGGAAATCACGTGGCGTGATGATGAAGGAGATCGTCGCCTCCGATGAGATGGATGCCCTCTGCACCGGCTTGTCGATTAAAGAAGCCCGCGTCGAAATCCTTCAGGAAGTGATGACCAAGCTGCTCCGGCGGGTGCGGGCCAGCGACGACTTTGACGAGCCGACGTATCGCCAGTTGCGGGGCTTGCTCGACGATTTAGCGAAAGAGACGGGGGGGCGGAAAGCCGGAGTTGAGCACAGCGGCAAGGTGTCAGGCGCGATGCGCGTCAGTGTCGTGTATGAAGACGACAAAGTTGAGCATGAGGACGATTGATAAGCGAAATCACATTAAAACTGCCGCGCCTGCACGCCGGGCAGCAGCAGCTTGTCAGAGAATCGCGCCGCTTTAACGTCACCTGTAACGGGCGGCGATGGGGCAAATCGGTGTTCGGTGTGGACCGGCTGGTGCGTCCGGCGATTGCCGGAAAGCTCGTCGCCTACTTCTGCCCGACGCACAAAATGCTGGCTGAGATTTGGCGCGAGACGCGCCGCGTGCTTGCGCCCGTGATCGACACCGCCAACGAAACCTCCCACCGCATCACGCTCCACACCGGCGGCATCATCGACATGTGGTCGCTTGAGAATTACGACTCAATTCGCGGTCGCAAATACCACCGCGCCGTGATTGATGAAGCCGCGATGTGCGCGCACCTCGAAGACGCTTGGGCTTCCGTGATTCGCCCGACGCTCACTGATTACGTCGGCGACGCATTTTTTATGAGCACGCCGAAGGGCATCAACTTTTTCAAGACCTTGTTTGATCGCGGGCAAGACCCGGAGAGACTTAACTGGAAGAGTTGGCAGATGCCGACCTCCAGTAACCCTTACATCAAACCCTCTGAGATCGAAGACGCTCGCCTTGAATTACCGGAGAACGTCTTTCGTCAGGAATATCTCGCCGAGTTTCTACAGAACGCCGGCTCGGTCTTTCGACGCATTGCGGAGAATCTCACCGCACCGATGGATGCCACGCCCGGCGAACATCGCGGACACCGCATCGTCGTCGGCGTGGATTGGGGTCAGAAACACGACTACACAGTGCTCTCCGCGTTCTGCGTGACGTGCATGTGTGAAGTTGAACTCGACCGCTTCAATAAAATCAGTTGGAGCTTTCAACGCGAGCGACTCCACACGATTTATTCAAAGTGGCAGATCGCCGTCGCGATGATCGAAGAGAACTCCATCGGTTCACCCAACATTGAAGTGTTGCGCGATGAAGGTCTGATCGTGCAGGCGTTTCAGATGACGCCGCAATCCAAGTCGCCGCTCATCCAGTCACTCGCGCTCTCCTTCGAGCGCCTCGAAGCCCGCTGGCTCCCTGTTCCGGTCGCGAGCGCCGAACTCGTCGCTTACGAATCTTCGATCAACCCCGTCACCGCGCGCGTCTCCTACTCGGCACCATCCGGCAGCCACGACGACACTGTTATCGCCAGAGCTTTAGCCCGGCGCGCTGCCGATCAGGGCGGCGGAGAAGTCGAGCACGGCGAGTCTCTTTGGTAATCAGCAGTAAGTTTTCAGATAAGGAATAAATAAAATGAGTTTCATCAATCAAGCAATCTCCGGCGTCAAAAACTTCTTCGGCGGCGCATCCACTCCGCAAGTCGCCGAACTGGAGCGCATCTCGCGAGTCGCTTCAGCGAGCCAGGCCCTCACGTATTTCGACGGCAACGCGCCGGCGGCGCTAACGGTCAAAGCCGGGCAGCCTGATGACAACATCCACATCAATTACGCCTCGGTGATCGTCGATAAGAAGGTCGCGTTTCTCTTTGGCGAGCCGCTGAAGATTTCGGTCGGCACCGACGACGACAAGACCGGTGAAGAATATCTTTCATCGGTGTGGTCGGAAGAGCAGCGCGCCGAAGACTTCGTTGACATGGCGACCGAGGGCGCACATTCCGGCGATGTATTCCTCAAGATTTCGATTCAGCCCGACGGCTCTCCGCGCGTCACGGTCGGCGACCCGAATCTTTTGTCGGCTGAGTGTGACCCGCACGATGTCTCGCGTGTCGTGGTCTATCGTTGCCAGTACAAGATTCCCGGCCCCGCAGGAAAGCCGGTGCTCTACAAAGAAGAGACGACGCCTGCCGCGGACGGCAAGACGTGGTTGATTCGTGAATACCATTCCAACGACGAAGGGCGCACCTTTATTCCCGTCAATGAAGGTGTGACCTGGAACTACCCCTTCGCCCCCATCTTCCACTCGAAGAATCTGCCGAAGTCAAAGAGCTTCAACGGACGCCCTGACCTGCGCCCTGACGTGCTCCGATTAATCTCCGCCATCGCGCGCCTTGATTCGATGTGCTCGAAGACGGTGCGCGTCCACAGCTCGCCGAAGCCTTTCGCGCGCGGCCTGAAGAAACAGGACCTCGAATGGGGCACCGACGGCATGCTGTTTCTCGGCACGGGCACCCAGGGCATTGAGGCGCAGGTCGGTCTACTCGAAATGAAAGGTGATCTGGTCGGCGCGCTCGCGTTGCGTAAAGTGCTGCGCGAGGGTCTCGCCGAAGTCTCGAAGACCCCGGAGATCGCGACCGGCAAGGTTGAATCGCTCGGACAAATCTCCGGCGTCGCGCTCAGAATTCTCTACAGCCCGTTGATCGACGAAACCAAGATCAAGCGTCGTCTGATTGGCCGTCTCATCAAGGACGTGTGCGTGGCGCTACTCGTCATCGGCGGCAAAGGAAAGCTCACCGTCGTGCTCGTCTGGGCAGACCCGCTCCCCGTCGACGAGAAGGGACAGATCGAAGCGGCAGAGGGTAAGAAGCGGCTCGGAATCAGTGAGCAAACGATTCACTCCGAGCTTGGCTATGACGCCAAAGTCGAACGCGCACAGCGCGAATTCGATTCGACAGATGCGGCGACGAAGATGCTCGACGCTTTTGATCGTGGGGCGGGCGCAGACCTCGCGAACTAACCCATGCCTGACCTCCAAACCACAGCCGAAGAATTCAAAGCCCGCCTGATTCAAAGAGAGCGCATCGCGTCGAGTGACCTGGTGCGCGTCTACGGATTGTCTTACGCGCGCATCAGTGAATCCGTCGCCCGTCTCACTGGTGAGATCGACGCCGCGCGTGCGAGCGGTGCGGTGGTCTCTCCGTCGTATCTCACCGAGCGCGACCGCCTTGCCCGCCTGCAATTCGAGATCGAAGTCGAGATGCGTCGCTTCTCGCGCGTCGCAACGTCGTTCGTCACCGACGGCCAAGCGTCGGCCACCACACTCGCACTCTCAGACGCCCGCCAGCTTCTCGGTGTGTCCGGGGGGCAGCAGCTCTCCTTCTCACTCGGAAACCTCAACACAAGAGCGGTGGAGGCTATCGCCGGCACCGCGTCGGACGGCTCGCCGCTCGCAAAACTGTTCGACGACGCGGCCCCGCGAGCATCCAGGCGCGTGCGTGATGAGTTGATGGCAGGGGTGGCCGAGGGCGCATCGGCGCGGGTGATCGCGAGTCGAATCAAAGAAGCGTTCGGCGGCGAACTTGGACGCGCTTTGACGGTGGCGAGGACGGAAACACTCAGCGCATATCGAACCGCGACCCTCGATACTTATGAGGCGTCCGGCGTCGTCACGCGCTGGCGCTGGTTAGCCAGCAAGTCGTCTCGGACGTGCGCGATGTGTTGGGCGATGGATGGCAAAGAGTTCGCGCTCAAGGTGCGGATGCACACGCACCCGAATTGTCGTTGCACTTTGTTGCCTGTCACCGAGTCCACGCCGGCAACCGAGACCGGCGAGGAAGTTTTCGCAAAGCTCGACGCGGGCGCGCAAAGCTCAATCCTCGGCCCGGCGAAGTTCGACGCCTTCAAAGCAAACAAGTTCGTGCTCGCCGACTTGGTAGGCACCAGTCGACATCCACGGTGGGGCGAGTCGCGGCATGAACGCTCTCTCTCCTCGATCCTAAACAATAAAGCGGAGGCCGCGACGAAGTAGTTTCAAGCACCTACGTCACGTCCCCCGCGCTTTCACCAACGGAGTAACTAATCGCCATGATACCAGCAATCGAACCGAACACCACCGTCACGCCCGAAGCCGTGACCCCTGTCGAAACAATCACACCGGCTGCCACGCCCGCTCCCGTCGCCGACATGCACGCGACCGAACTCGCCGCGATGCGCGCGACAGTGGAAGCGAGCGCCGCTGAACTGAAGAAATTCAGAGACGCCGAACTGACCGCGACGCAGCGCATCGAGCAGGAGCGCGACGAAGCCCGCACGCAGCTCGAAACTGTGAGAGCCGAAGCGCGGTCTGAGCGCATCACGTCGATTGCGACACGCCTCGGTTTCGCCGACGCTGCCGACGCGAATCACTTTCTCGCGAAGGATGCGACGGACATCGAAGCCGCACTCACCGCCGTGCTCGCCGCGAAGCCTTACCTGAAGGTCGCCACTACTCCGGTTGCGCCCGTCGTCACCCCGACATCGCCGGCGAATCCTGGTCGCAGTGCCGGTAGTGCGCCGGTGTTCTCGAAAGCTCAGGTTGCGGATCGGGCTTTCTGGAATAGCAATAAAGACGCTATCATTGTCGCGATGCGCGAGGGCCGCATCAGTGGTTGAGTCAAACGACACTCCTCTTCTTTCGAAACTTCGAAGGCCGCTCGGAACAGTCCGAGCGGCCTTTCTTTTTAATACCGACGGCTTTCATAAGTAAGTAAACCTAATAACTCTGCTATAGTGCTCACGGCCCGCCCCGTGTATCTCACCTGTTTAGCCACCGCCTTTCAAAGGAGCACCGCTTCCAATGTCTACCAACATCACTCGGCCACTCGCCGAGACCGCTGGTTTTATTCCGACCGTCTGGGCGCAGAAAGCGCTGGATATTCTCAGAGCGAATATCGTGCTGACCCGTCTCGTGGCGCGCGACACCGACTTCGAGCCGCAACCGCAGGGCAAGACCCTGACGATTCCCTATCCGGGAACTTTAGTCGCCCAAAAGAAAACCGCGAACACCCCGGCGACGACACAGACGCCGACCGGCGGCAACTCCGTTTCGGTAACTTTGAGCGAGTTCGCTTATGTCGATTTCGTGATTGAAGATTTCGCGCGGGCGCAAGCCTCCGACGAGTTGTTGACCCGTTGGGTTGAGCCGGCAGCGACCGCACTCGCGCAGCAGATTGAGACGGATTTATTTACGAAGTACAGCGCGTTGACCGGCGGATCAGTCGGCACCTCCGGCACTGATGTGACGCCGGCGGTGATCCGACAGGCTGCGAAACTCTTGGACGACGCCAAAGCGCCGCGCTCGAACCGCGCGCTGATCGTTTCCTCGAAAGATCAGATGGCACTCTTAGGGCACACAGAGTTGCAAAGCTACTTTGCCAATGCGCGCCCGGAGGTGATCGAAGCCGGCGCGCTCGGACCGCCGATCTACGGCCTCACGCCTTACATGACCCAACTCGTCCCCCTCATTGCCGGGACACCGAACTCAACGAAGAATCTCGCGATCCATCGCAACGCGCTGCTCTTAGCGACGCGCCCGTTGATGGAGCCGCGCATGGGGTCAGGCGTCCAGTCGTCGGTGATCGTCGATGACGAATCTGGAATCGCGCTTCGTGTGCTCGAAAGTTACGACATCGCCGAGCGTGGTCACAGAATCGGCTTCGACATTTTGTACGGGTACACCGAACTTCGCCCGACGCTCGGCGTCATCGTGCTCGGATGAGCGCGTGTTACGTCACAAACCCCGGCGGCGCGGTGCATACGGTGGACCCGAGTGAGTTCGAAAGACTCACTCGGCTGCCGGGGTATCGCGAGTCAACGGCGGATGAAATCGCCGCGTGGCACTCCGCGCAGGGGCTTCCTGTGCCGTCGACGCCTGAGCCGCCGCCACCTGACGCCGACACACCGCCCGACCCATCACCAGAAGCACCGGCCACCGACGATGCTGACCATCAGGAAACAAATCAACTCGCCGATCCTCCGACCGGGGGAGCTAAATCGAGCGCTCGCAAAGGTCGTCGCTAAGACGACGTTCGATTACGAGCGCGAAGTAAAGCAGGCGATGGCCGCACCGAAGCACGGGCGGACGTACCGGCGTGCGGCGGTGACGCGCGCGGCGTCGAGGTTCACTCGTGCGGCGGGCCTCCGTGAGCGCACCACGAAAGGCGGACGCGCGCGTGCTGTCGTCGGCTCCAAGTTTCATCGCGCGAGTGCGCCCGGCGAAGCTCCCGCCGTGGACTCGTCCGTCCTGATCAATTCAATCCAGTCGAAAGCCACGGGCTTACGCGGCAGGCTCACGGTCTCCGCCGCGCACGCCGAGCCGGTCGAGCGCAAGCGACCCGTGTTCGGTCCGACGCTTGAACGGTTCAGACCTCGCTTTACGCGCGACGTAAGCGAAGAGGTCGGGAGGCTCTGCCGTGGCTGACTACGCAACGCTCTTAGAAGCGAAAGCGGTCTATCTGCAATCGCTCGACACGCCCGACGAGCCGGCGGTGAGTGCGCTGCTGACGAGCGCCAGTCGCGCTATTGACGGCGTGACGAAGCGCGAAGAGAACGCCTTCGCCGCGTCGCCTGCTCTGCCGACGCCAAAGGTGGTTTACGGCTCCGGCGAAACGTGTCTCGTGATTCCTGAGCACGTCAAGAATTCCATTACCACCATCACCACCGTCACGGGCCTGACCGCACCCGCGTTCGCCGAGTATCACGGGCGGCTCTGCGTCGTCGATTCGCGCGGCGTGTTCCTGCGCTCCGATGTGTGGCAGGACGGCGTGCCCTACACGATCACAGCGCGGTGGGGCTTTGCCTCTATCCCCGCCGACATCAATCAAGCGTGTCTCAAGTTGGTGGATTTCTGGTGGAAAACCAAGAGCGGCGCGCTCAGTGGCACGATTGGCAACATCACGCAGGATGGGCGGCTCTTCGTCAGAGATGACTTTCCGGCGTCGGTGATGAGATTGCTCGCGCCTTACGTGCTGCAAGAGCGCGAGAACGACCGCGCGGGGCTGGTCGAGTTCGGCGACTTGCAGACTGACGAGTTCAATGTCGGAGGTTACTGAGGATGCCGCTCATCCCGACTGATGCGGTTGCCGTCGAGGTGCTCGTGCGCGGGCTTCTCGTCACAAAGTTTTCAGGGATCACGGGACTGACGCACGTGTACACCCACCGCCTCTATATTGAGAACGACGCCGAGGCCGGGCGCGTCTTAGGCTACAAGCACCCCGTCAGTAATCGAACCGAGCATCGCGACAACGTTGAGCTCTGAAGCGTACTAAGCGAGCAGTTGCTTGATGACCTGCCCGCCAAACTGACTGAGCTGCATTTGCCGCCCGTTGTGGAAGTACCTCAGCTTATCGTCATCCAGCCCGAGCAGCCGCAGGATCGTGACGTGTATGTCCCGTAAGGAGTGAACAACGTCCACCGCCTTCTGTCCTGTCTCATCTGTTGCGCCAACAATCTGCCCGGCCTTTGTGTCTCCACCGGCAAACCACATCGTCATCGCTTTCGGGTTGTGGTCGCGCCCATACACCTTGCCGCCACCACGCACTCCGTTGTCTGCCGAGCGCCCGAACTCGCCGCCCCAGATCACCAGCGTGCTCTCAAGCAGTCCCGTCCGCTTCAAGTCCTTCAGCAACCCGGCTATCGGCTTATCGACTGCGCGCATCCGGTTGCGGTGCGCCGTCGCAATGTCGTCGTGTGAGTCCCACCCCGACGAGTAGACCTGCACGAAGCGAACGCCTTTCTCGATTAGCCGTCGTGCCAATAAGCACCGCCTGCCGAACTGATCCGTTTCTCGCTCGCCGATGCCGTAGAGCTTCTTCGTTTCGTCCGCTTCCTTGTCGACGTCTACAATGCCTGGTACTTCCATCTGCATCCTGAACGCTAGTTCATATGCTTCGATGCGCGCCGCCAAGTCGCCTTGTTCGGGATGATGCCCTTGATGCTGCTTGTTCAGCTCTGCCAGCAAATCAAGGTTCTGGCGTTGCACTGCTGCTGTTACTCCGGCTGGCGGAGCCATGTCAAGGATCGGCGATCCTGTCGGACGGAACGGCGTCCCCTGGTAGTGCGGCGGCAAGAAGCCTTGTGACCAGTTTGGCATTCCGCCTTGCGGCAGCACGACGTCTGGCAGCACGACAAAGCTAGGCAGGTTCTGGTTCTCGGTGCCCAGTCCATAGCTGACCCACGAGCCGATGGCCGGTTCGGTGCCAAACTGACTACCCGTGTTCATGTGGTAGAGTGCCGTCGGATGGTTGACGCTCTCGGCTTGCCCACCACGGTAGAAGCAGATGTCACCTGCGCACTCGGCGACATTGGAGAAGTGCTCGCAAACTTCCATGCCGTTCTTAGCTCGAATGAAGTTAAACGGACTTGTCACGTAGTAGCGTTTGCCTGACTCCATCTGCGACACGAACTTATTTCGCTCGCGCACAAACTCGGTCATGTGCAAATCTTTCAGCTTCGGCTTGGCATCGAACGTGTCGATGTGGCTCGCGCCGCCGTCCATCAGCAGGAAGATGCACGACTTGGCTTTGGCCGGTAGATGCGCTTTCCTGGGGGCGAGCGGTCCGGCTGCTACCGGCGACGTCTGCTGCTGCGGCGCGGCGCGGGCGGACTCCTCATTAAGCAGCGACAAGAGTGCCATGCCGCCGAGTCCGGAAACGCTGTTTAGTAGAAACTTGCGACGCGAGCGAAGTAACGATTTCACATCAAAGGTCGGCTGTGTCATTGGAGTGTTCCTTAAAGCGGGACAAAGTGAAAAGCGTATTCATCTCGTCACTCGGTCACTATTCACCCATCACTTAGTAGATGTAGAGGAACTCGTTGGAGTTCAAAAGCACGAGGCAGAGTTCCGCCAGTGCGCGCGTTCCCGGCCCGACTTGGCTCGGGTGCAAGTGCCGTTCGTAGTTCGTGAAGTTGGTTTCCTCCTCGAACTGGAAGTTCTCGCCTGTCAGCTCGCTGTTGATCGATTGCTTGACGGGCTTAAGCGGCGACACGAGCGGCGGCGTAACTAATGTGTGATGCGCCGTCATCGCCGCGATGTGCCGCATCGCCCGGTGCCGTTCGCGCTCGTTCGGGCGGCGTTGATAGGTCAAACGGAAAGCCGCTTCGACCTGCTTTGCCGGATCAGATGTCATGCCTTCCAGACGTTTAGCGAAGGCGAGCGCTGTGTCATATGAGAACTGTGAGTTAAGTAAGTTGAAGACCTGCGGCGCAACCGTGCTCTCACTCCGACGCTCGCATGATTCGTTGAGGCTCGCGCCGTTGAAGACTTCGACCAGCGGGTTGACCAAGCTGCGCTGCTGGAACGTGTAGATTGAGCGACGGTTGCGTTCAGCCCGGCGCGGGGACGGCTCCCACGCGGGCGCGACCGTGCCCTGGATCAGCCTCGGTTGGGCGGCGAGGTCGGCGTTGATCTCGGGGAACGTGCCGGGTCCGCCCATCTCTAGATTTAGTTCGCCGGAGACTGCCAGCATCGTGTCGCGCACCACCTCGGCTTCCATCCGGCGCGGCGGCATAAACGAAAGCAGCTTGTTGTCGTTATCAACTTTGCGGACGGCTTCCGTGTCAGGATGTTGCGCCGCACGTTGGTAAGTGGCAGAGAGCATCATCGTGCGGTGCATCTCTTTGATTGACCACCCTTTGTCGATAAACTGGAGCGCCAGCCAATCAAGCAGTTCCGGGTGCGACGGGCGCTTACCTAACTTGCCGAAGTTGTTGCTTGACTCGACCAAACCTTTGCCAAAGTGGTACTGCCAAATGCGGTTGACCATCACGCGCGCTGTCAGCTCGTTCTGCGGGCTGGCAATCCACTTGGCGAGCGCCAGTCGCCGCCCGTGAGCGCTTGTCGGAATGTTGCTGTCAAGCGCAGCTGCGAGATTCCTCGTGGCGTTCTTGTCAGCCAGATCAGCCATCAGTCGCGGCGCGCTCGGCACGCCGGGTGTGACCGGCTCACCGGGCGCGGAAAGTGACCCGCCCACAAGGATGAACGATTCTTCCGGCTTCTTGCCCGTCGCTGCTGCATCACCATCGCCGCTGGTGACACTGTAGGCTAGCGAATCAAAGCGTTGCAAAGCTTTCTTAGCGTATTCGAGGCGGCGGCGGAATGCCTTCTCAAGCTCGAAAGCTTCGACGCCGCTTGCGCCGCGATCAACCTGCTTGAGGTTTTGTGTGGCGTCTACTGCTTGCGGCTTCGAGGGCGCTGGTGCTGCTGCGGCCTCTTGCAGCGGCGGCGCGGCGGTAGTGTCAGCAGTCGGCATCCCGACGTTAGCTGTCACCGGACGCGCTTTCATGCCAAGCGCTTCCTGCACTTTGGTGTGCTTGGCCTCGAGCCGCTCGACCTTCGACTGCAGTCGTTCGATCACGGGTGCAGCTGCACTCCGGTTCTCAGTCGGGAGAAACGCCGCCGGACGTTCGGCAAAGCGCGTCGTCGCAAATACGGCTTGCAATCGGTAGTAGTCTTTCGTTGGGATTGGATCGAACTTGTGGTCATGACACTTGGCGCAGTTCATCGTCAGCGCCGTGAAAGCTGTTCCGGTCGTGTGTGTCACATCATCAAGCCATTCCTGCCGAGTGACCGCCTCGACGCTCATGCCGGTGTGCTCCCACGGACCCATCCGCAGGTAGCCGGTCGCAATCAGGTTCTCTGGATTCTTCGGGTCAAGCTCATCACCGGCAAGCTGTTCGACGATAAAGCGGTCATATGGTTTATCGTCGTTAAAGCTGCGAACCACGTAATCGCGGTAGCGCCATGCAGTCGGGCGTTCGTAGTCATTCGAGCCACCAGCCGTATCAGCGTAGCGCACGACATCGAGCCAGTGGCGTCCCCAGCGTTCACCGTAACGTGGCGAAGCGAGAAGGCGTTCGACCACCTTCTCGAACGCTTGCGGCATCGGCAGCTTGTCGTTCAGAAAGGCGTCCGTCTCGGCGGGTGTCGGCGGTAGCCCCGTCAAATCAAAGGTAGCGCGCCGAATCAACGCGGTGCGCTCAGCAGGCGGCGCAGGCTTCAGACTCTTGTCGTTAAGCTTCTGCAAGATAAAAGCATCAACCGGAGTTTGCAATCGGCTGGCAGCAATGCCTTTGGTCGGCACCGGATGTCGCTTCATCGGCTGAAATGCCCATACATCGTCCGCCGCATAGTTCCACTTCGGCTTCGCCTCCGCACTCGCTTTGGTATCAGCTTTCTTCTCAGCTGCTTTCTCAGGAACAGGCGCATCAGCTTCAATCCACCGGCGAAACCCATCAACGGTTTCAGCCGCGAGCGGCTTGCCCATCGGCATCTTCAGATCATGGTCGCCTTTGATAGAAATGTAGAGCCAGCTTTTCGCCGCATCACCTGGCACAACTGCCGGGCCGCGCGTGCCACCTTTGAGCATCGCCTCGCGGGTGCGCAGATCAAGCCCGGAAGTTGCGGAAGCACCATGGCAGCCAGCACACTTCTCATTGAGAACTGGTTGGAGCTTCTCTGTAAACAGCTTTTCAGCTTCCTCTTTCGTTAGCTTCGCAGTCTGCGGTGAGGCTTGTATCTCGGCCTCTACCTCCGGCTTAGCAGCATGGGCTGAGAACATCACAACGGAGTAGCCTGCCAAAGCCGCTGCCAAGACGCCGATCTTGATGCGCCGTAAAGTAATCATTCGTAGCAAGAACTTGATCTTTTTTTCGTGAAAACTCCGTGACCCTTTTGCTTTGCTCATAAGACTTTTCTATTTCAGTGACAGTGAACTAAAAACTCAGCTTGATACTGACCCGGATGTTGCGACCCGGTGCCGTGCTCGCCACCGTGCCGAACTCAGGGTTCGATGCGTTGAATGTTTACCGCAAGAAGGTTTGCACGGCTGAAGGCGTTGAAGGGATCAGCTTAGAACAATAACCTGACATCTTCCGTGATGCTGAATCGCCTACGAAGGCTGGCGTCCCAAAGCTGAGGACCGAAACCCTCAACCGTGCCCGCACAGCCCGTTCCGCGTCGGGTGTTCGATGCGGGCGCGAACGAAACTCTCAGGCGTGGCAAATTCATTAGGATATTACAAGTTACGCAGTTGGGATGAGCGAGTAGAGCGGATTGGCGATGTAACTTCGCACCGCTTCTCTGATAATTGCCGTCTTCGCTTCAAACCAACTGCTGCCTGTGTGATAGCAATGACTCTCAAGACGCAGGAACGCACCCAAACTCAACCCGACATGATTGCGCCACGCATGCCGCACGCGTACCTCTCGCTCGTTCGATCATATAAAACTGCTTCAAGCTGCGACGGTAGTTTTCAATCGTTCACGAAAACCCAGCCCACTCTACACGCTCCAAATTACTTATCGCAACTTTATTGGCAGCCCACATCTCAATGTCACCGTCTGTGGCGACGATCTTGAACACGAGAACCAGGCCATCACTTTTCCGCCACATCGCTTAGTTTCAAAGTTCTGTACTTCAAGTCGAGCAGTAGAGCTGAGTCAAGACATACTTCAACTTCTGTACCCGATTCGATCTTTGCCCTAATGCTGTGCCTCGCCATGATCTTCAGAGTTTGAGCGGATGAACTGCGATCTTCAACCCGTGGGTTTTAGCTGCTGCTGTGCGTTGCAATCGTCATCTCTCACGCCATCAACTCTAAGCAGCAGATGCGCGGCTCGCCGATCAAATCTCGATCAATGGCAGAAATGCACGGCAGCAGCCGAGTTTGGTGTTTTCCAATTTAAAGAGATGCGTCAACAGGTAAAGCGCAACATCACCAATTATAGTGGACCCCAAAATTTAGACAGTGAAAGATGCTATTTTAAGGTGGCACGAGACCACCATGAGAAAGCAATGTACCGCGGCTTTCAAAGCCAAACTCGTCGTTGAACTGCTCAAAGAAACCAAGTCGCTGTCGCAACTGGCAGCCGAGCATAAAATTCATCCTACTCAACTGCGGCAATGGCGCGAGGCGGCGCTCACAGAATTGCCGACGCTCTTTGAAAAAAAAGATCACACAGCGGATGTCGTCGCCGCCTACGAGCGCCAAGTCGAAGAACTCTACGCCGAGATCGGACGCCGCACGACGCAGGTCGCGTAGCTAAAAAAGAATCTGGCCTCGACCCTGCCACGCGCTGATCGTGTGCAGATGGTCGTACGCACCGCCGAGGCGCTGCCGCTCGTCGTGCAAGCCGAACTGCTTTCGCTCAGCCGCGCCAGTTTGTACTACCGGCCGGCGCCGCCATCAGCCGCGGAGGTGAGCCTCAAACACCGGATCGATGAACTCTACACCCGACATCCGTTCTACGGTTCGCGGCGCATCACAGTCGGCTTGCAGCGCGAGGGCTTGGGGCTTTCATATAGCTGGTTGAGCCGTTCCCGCATGGCATATTGCAGACGACGACTCTCTTCGTTGTAAATTACTTGATAAGCGGAAGATTGCCGCACATAGAGGATGGCCTTGCGTTCAAGGTGATGGGGTTTTATTTTTTCACTCATCGCACCCCTCCTTTTTCTGGGAGGAGTGGCGAACGAAGCGAGCTTGGCGAAACAGTTGAAGCAGAAGGGGCCAGACTTTCTGTTGCACTTCCGGAGGGAGGAGCG
>JALZJL010000380.1 GCA_030859785.1 Acidobacteriota bacterium | reverse complement strand
CGGGTCAGTTGCGTGTAGTTCATCATTAGTGCTGCTTTGACGTGGTGGTTAGAACAGCACTGATGCTACCGCAACTGGCCTGCTAACCACTAAGTCTCAAAGTTGCACTTACAACTTGAATCCGCGTAAGCTTTCAAAGCACTGATCGAGATTTACGAGCAGAAGATCAAAGACGAAATCAACAAACTATGGGAAGATAGTTTGTTGGGAGGAGACGGACTAATGACACCGCAAGAGATTGTCAATCAAGTGCGAAAATTATCGCTTTCGCAACAGCGGGAAGTCTTGCAGACGCTCGCGCATGATTTGAATGAAATGCCCCAAACGGCGGAGCGCGTTCCCGTTGAGCTTCTGCGCGAAATGCTCGCCGATGGTTTCATTAGCAATTTGCCGTCAGCCGTTGACGATGAAGACGATTTTGAGCCAATCGAAATCGAAGGCGAGCCGCTTTCGGAGACCGTTATCAAGGAGCGGCGTTGATGGCGATTCTGTTTCTCGACACCAGCGCGGCGGTCAAACGCTATATCCGAGAGACCGGAACGAGTTGGCTTATCAATCAGATTCGTCCGGCGACAACCGATGCTTTCGTGGCGAACGTGACGGGCATCGAAACGATCTCGGCAATCGTCAGGCGCAGACGCGGCGGCAGTTTGACCGCCGCCGACGCCGACAAAGCCCTGCGAAGATTCCGACGCGACTTCGCCAGCCGTTACATCGACGTCGAACTGACTGCGCTCGTCATTCAGCTTGCCATGCAGTTAGCCGAAAAACACAACCTGCGTGGCTACGACGCCGCTCAACTTGCCGTCGCCGTCAGCATCAACCATCGTCTGTTGGCGAAAGGTGTTTCAGGCTTAACATTCGTTTGCGCTGATGCCGAACTGCTTAACTCCGCGCAAGCCGAAGGTTTGCTTGTCGAAAACCCCAACTTACATCCTTGAGCATCCGCTTCCCCAGCTTGAAGAACAAAAGCACATCGTCGCCAACATCGAGCGCGAGCAGTTTTTGGAAGAATTAAGAATTACGAATGCAGACACGAGAAGCACACAGTGTCCGGTTCGTCATCTTCGAGCGACCGACACTAATCGACTAGGACATCCGACTCTATGCGACATTTGCTGCTATCGTTCCGGCTCGCGCCGTTCCTGCTGCTGCTCACTGTCTCCGCGCAGGAGACGACGCGGGACGCGGCACCTCGCCAAACCATCACCGAAAAGACGGCGAAGCTCAATAAGATCGACGGGCACATCCCGCTCTACTGGGACGCGGAAGCCGGGAAGATGTGGATGGAGATTGCGCGCTGGAACTCAGAGATGCTGTACCAAATCTCTCTGCCGACCGGCGTAGGGTCAAATCCTATCGGCCTTGACCGCGGGCAACTCGGTGAGACGCACGTCGTCTTTTTTGAGCGCGTCGGCGCGAAGGTGCTGATGGTCAAACCGAACTACCGGTATCGCGCGCTGAGCGACAACACGGCGGAGCGCCGCGCGGTCGAAGAGTCGTTTGCGCGCTCGGTGCTGTGGGGCTTCAAGGTCGAGGCGACGGAGGACGAGCGGGTGCTGGTCGACGCTACCGCGTTCTTGATGCGCGACGCGCACGGCGTCATCAATCGCCTGCGCGAAACTAATCAGGGCCGTTTCACGTTCGACGAATCGCGGAGCGCGTTCTACCTGCCGAAGACAAAGGGCTTTCCCAAAAACACCGAAATCGAAACGACACTCACCTTCACGTCCGACGAAATGCCCGGCGCGCTCGTCCGCGAGACGGTTCCCGCGCCGCGCGCTCTGACGGTGCGCCAGCATCATTCGTTCGTTGAATTGCCGGATGCGGCTTACCGGCCTCGACCACTTGATCCGCGCGTCGGCGTCAACGCCATCGACTTCTACGACTACGCGACGCCGCTCACCGAGCAACTTGAGAAACGCTGGGTTGTTCGCCACCGTCTTGAGAAGCGCGACCCGACAACGACTGTCTCCGATCCGGTGAAACCGATTATTTACTATGTCGACAATGGCGCGCCGGAGGCGATTCGCAACGCTCTGGTCGAAGGCGCGTCGTGGTGGAACGCCGCGTTTGAGGCCGCCGGGTTTCGCAATGCATTCCAGGTCAGGGTGCTTCCGGCGGACGCCGATCCGATGGACGTGCGCTACAACATGATTACGTGGGTGCATCGTTCAACGCGCGGCTGGGCTTACGGCAGCAGCATCGTCGACCCGCGCACCGGCGAGATCATCAAGGGCAACGTCACGCTCGACTCGCAACGCGCGCGTCAAGACTACCTGATCGGCACCGGACTTGTTCCGCAGTACCGTGGGCACGCGGCCAATCAAGGGATGCATGCCGGCGGGTGCGACTTCGCGTTGCTGCCGGATGTTCAATACCTGTTGCCGGACGACGCCACGAACGTCTCCGAGGCGATGTCGCTGGCCCGCATCCGACAACTCTCGGCGCATGAGGTCGGGCACACGCTCGGACTCGCGCACAACTTCGCGGCCAGTACCTACGGTCGCGCTTCTGTGATGGATTATCCCGCGCCGCTCGTCGAGATTAAAAACGGTCGTCTCGACTTCGCGAATGCTTATGCGGTCGGCATCGGTGCTTACGATAAGTTCGCGATCAGCTACGCATATTCAGCGTCTGCGCCCGGTGCGGACGAGGCGGCGATGCTGGAAAAGATTTTGCGCGGCGGGACGTTGGCCGGGATGCTTTTTCTCTCTGACCGGGACGCACGACCGGCGGGAGCGGCGCACCCTCTGGCGAATCTGTGGGACAACGGCCCCGACCCGGTCGCGGCGCTCAATCACACGCTAAAGGTGCGGCGCGTCGGACTCGCGCAGTTCGGCCTCAATAACATCAGACGCGGTGCGCCGCTCTCGTCGCTCGAAGCGAAACTGCTGCCGCTCTACCTGCATCACCGCTATCAACTTCAGGCCGCCGCGAAATCGCTCGGCGGTGTCTACTACAGCCATGCCGTTCGGACCGATGACGGAGTTGACCCGGCGCGCGTCCGTGAAATCGTCCCGGCGATCCAACAACGCGCCGCGCTTGCTGCCATCGTCGCCACGCTCAAGCCTGACGAGTTGTTGATTCCGGCGCGCATCCTTGATCTGATTCCGCCGCGCGCGTTTGGTTATGAAGACGGAACGGCGGAACTGTTTACCAAGCGCACTGGCCCGGTCTTTGATCCGGTGGCAGCGGCCACCATCGCCGCCGACCTCGCCATCACTGAACTGCTTCAGCACGAGCGCGCCGCACGCCTCATTCAGTTTCATGCTCACCACACAGCCAATCCTGATTTCACGGACGTGGTTGACGCGCTCATCGCCGCGACCTGGAAAACTAACGCGCCGCCGGACGAGTATGCGGCAACGATTTCGCGTGCGCTGCAAAGCTTGACGGTCACACGACTGATGGACGTGGCCGCCGAACCGGACGCCGCGCCACAAGTTCGAGCCGTCGCGACCAATGCGCTTCGCAATCTGATGACGATGCTCGAACAAGCAACGCCACCTTTACCCCGCGCCATCCTGGCACACCGGTCCACGACTCATCGCGACATCGAGCGTTTCCTGAATCGCCCGGATGCAACACGAAAGCGAACCGAGCCGTTGCCCCGACCGCCGGGCGACCCGATTGGCACCGCGCCGTAAACCGCGTCAGCAACCGGCGCATCTAAAACACTGCCATAACCATTCACTCAAAGAGGGTTAAATACAGCGATGTCGAATGAACCGAAACGCGCTCTCATCGTCGTTGATGTGCAGAATGATTTCTGTCCCGGTGGAGCGCTCGCGGTCGCGCGCGGCGACGAAGTAATCGTGCCGCTCAACCGTCTCATCAAACAATTTCTTGGCCGCGGCGAGGTCGTCATCAAAAGCCGCGACTGGCATCCGGCACAAACGAAACACTTCGCGGCACACGGCGGTACGTGGCCGGTGCACTGCGTCCGCAACACGCGCGGCGCGGAGTTTCATCCCGAACTGCTGGATGACCCGCGCATCATCATCGTCTCGAAGGGCACGGGCGATGAAGACAACTACTCCGCATTCGACGGAACCGGACTCGCCGGACTGTTGCGCGAACACGGCGTCACCGAAGTCTGGGTCGGCGGCCTCGCCACCGACTTCTGCGTGAAGAACACGGTGCTCGACGCCGTGCGCGAAGGGTTCACTGTCAGGGCCGTTGAGGACGCGATGCGGGCCGTCAACCTTCAACTCATCGACGGCGACCGCGCCCTCGAAGAGATGCGACGCGCCGGAGCCGGCATAGTAAGCGGTAAGCAGTGAGCCGTGCTAACTTCTAAACTGCTTACTACTCACCGCTCACTGACATATGCTTAATATAGACAGATATCACGCGACGATGGGCGATGCTTCGGAGAAGGACGTGACGCACCTCCACGGCCAACCGCTCAGCGAGGCGGAAGCGACTTTTTACGTGACGCAACGCAAGCGGGCGTTCGCGCCCTGTCTGGGGCACGAGCGGTTGACGCGCTTGCTGGTTGACAGCCAGATAGACCGCCCGCGGCTGCGCTTTCTCGAACAGGATCGTGGCGGACTCGAACGGTTCGCGAAGGCGGTCGAAGATATGAACTTCGTCGGCACCGTCCGCGCCGTCCGGCCCGCGACGATCATGTTCGCCGGTGAGCCGTTCGCCGATATCACGGGCCCGTTCGGACTGACGCAGGCGCAGGAGATAAAGTTTGAGCACGCCTTTGATCTGCCGATGACAACGGCCAGCATCGCGATGCAGTTGCGGATGGCGGCGGGCGACCGCTGGCTGTCTGACTTTTCTCTGCGGCGCAACGGAGACATCGAGCGCGCCGTCGATGTCGCGACATACGCGTTCATCGGCGGCTTTAATGACACGTCCAACATGGAGGCGGCGCATCGTCTCGATATTCCGGCGGTTGGCACGGCGGCGCACTACTGGCAACAGGCTTACATTGAGTACATCGACGAGCCTGAGATTGAGCCGCGCACCGGACGACCGAAACACTTCGAGCAGGTCGCGTTCGAGCGTTGGCTCGACGCCAACCCGCAGGGCACGACGCTGTTACTCGACACAGTGGATGTTCACATGGGCGCAGTGCACGCGGCGCTGGCAGCAACCTCGACCGGGGCCCGCCGCCGCGCATTCAAAGGCTTCCGCGTCGATTCCGGAGACCTTGCGAAGCACGGCGCGTGGTCCCTGCGCTTCTTTGAAGCGAATGGACTGCACGGCCTGATGCCGGTCCTGACCGGCGACCTCGACGTAGAGGGCGTGCAGCGCATCGTCGCCGAATTCCCCGAAGCCGCCGGGTTCGGGATCGGGACGAAGCTTTCCGGCGAGGTGCATCGCATCGCGGGCGTGATCTTTAAGCAGTCCATGATTGCGGGCCGCCCGACGATGAAGGCATCCAACTCGCCGGAGAAGTCGACGCTGCCCGGTCGCCTGCAAGTCTTTCGCGGCGTCGATGCGTCTGGCAACTATGTCGCTGACTACGTCGGGCTTGACGACGAGCAAGTAGAGATTCCCGGCGCGTCGAGCGTCGAGCGATTGCTCGTCCCATTCTGGGAGCAGGGCCGCCACGAAGCGATTCCATCAATCACGAAGCAGAAGGCATTCGTCGAACAGCAACGCGCGCGCTTCCGCGACATCGACAATTACCCGCACACCCTGACTGAGCGCCTGCGCCGTCTGCGCGACGAGTTGACCGGGCGGATGCGCGCAGACGATTCCGGCTGGCAGCAGATCGTCAACGTGCCTGAGCAACTGCGGCCCGCTCTTCCTGCGCCGACGACGACTGGTGACCTCTCGCGCCCTCTGCGGTGAAATGCCAGGAAATTATTTGATGCGCAATTCTTAATTTCAGCACTGGAAGATCAGAACCTAAAGGGAAACGTACATGGCACGCAGGGAAACGGACACGGAGTCGTACCACCTTCAGGAATTGTCTATCGCTAACAGCCCCGGTCATCGGAGCCACGTCATGCCGCCGATCACGAATCGTCATCGGCACATTCTTGATGTCGGATGCGGCGCCGGCCAGACATTGATCGCAAGTAAACTCACCACCGGCGTTGTCGCGAGTGGCATTGATATCGACTCCGACGCCCTCTCTCTCGGCAGACGGATCGACGCGAAGATACACTTCGTCCGCGCGTCGGGAGAAGCCATCCCTTTCAGGAGCGATTATTTCGACCTTGTGGTTTCACGGGTGGCGCTGCCATTCATGAACATCTCGCGCGCGCTCGCGGAGATGTGGCGTGTGCTTAAGGACGGGGGCGATTTGTGGGTGACGCTGCATCCTCCATCGATGGCCGTCAAGGACCTGTTGGGCAATTTGTCGCGCCTTGAATTGAAGGGGGCCGCGTACCGCTTGACTGTGCTCGCCAATGGCATGGCGCTGCATTTTTCGGGCAAGCAGTTTCAGATTCCGCTCTCGCGCATTCCGTATGAATCATGCCAGACGAACCGGGGCGTCATAACATCCCTCAACCGCGCCGGGTTCGACCAGGTCAACATCCGTCGTGATAAGTTCTTTGTCGTGATGGCCAAGAAGTCGCAGCAGACTGTCGGCACGCCGCGCTGACCGTACCCTGTCGACACGCTTCTTTCCGGGACCTGTCCGACACACGCCACGATCACCGTCCGGGTGCAACCCGTCCGCCTGCCGTTTCATCTCTGTTTGTGTATACTGAAAATGCGTCTCGTAACCATCAAACAATTCCGTAAAATCATTCAGGAGCGTTCGTGAAATGAGATTCCTTCTTCTTGCTTCGCTGGTGCTGTGCCTGCCGCTAATCGGTTTGGCGCAGACGACACAGCGCAAGCTGTTTCCTTACGACTACACGATTGACGATCTGCCGAATGGCCTGCGCCTGATCACTGTGCCGACCGACTACCCGAATCTGGTCGCGCTGTACGTCGTCGTGCAGACCGGCTCGCGCAACGAAGTCGAGCCGGGCAAAAGCGGGTTCGCACACTTCTTCGAGCACATGATGTTTCGCGGCAGCGAGAATTACACATCTGACCAGCGCGACGCGGTTATGAAGCGCGCCGGTGCCGAGGCTAACGCCTATACCACCGATGATCGCACGGTCTATCACCAGACTTTCTCGAAGGAAGATTTAGGCGAAGTGATGAAGCTTGAAGCCGACCGCTTCATGCGTCTTAAATACTCGCCGGAGGATTACAAAACCGAAGCCCTCGCAGTGCAGGGCGAGTACGATAAGAACAGCGCCAACCCCATCTCCAAACTGTACGAAGTGCTGCGCGAAACTGCTTTTAAGAAACACACCTACTCGCACACCACGATGGGCTACCTGAAAGATATTAAGGATATGCCGAATCAGTACGAGTACAGCCTTGAATTCTACAAGCGCTTTTACCGTCCCGAATATGCGACCATCGTGGTTGTCGGCGACGTGACGCGCGACCGCGCGCTGGCGCTCACCAAGCAGCACTGGGGCGACTGGAAGCGCGGCAACTACGCTTCACAAATTCCGACCGAGCCGTCGCAGACCGAGGCTCGCACGGCGCACCTCGACTGGCCGTCGCCGACACTGCCTTACGTCGCCATCGCCTTTCGCGGCCCGGCATATTCCGATGAGAAAAAAGACAAGGCCGCGCTTGACCTGCTCGCCTCAATCGCTTTCGGCGACAACTCTGAGCTTTACCAAAGGCTCGTGTTGAAGGAACAGAAGGTGGATTTTCTCGGCCCCGATTTCAGCGACCAGATCGACCCCGAACTGTTCACCGTCATCGCGCGCGTCAAAGACCCGAAGGATGTCGACTACGTGCGCGACCAGATTCTGGCGACCTTTAAACGTTTCACGACGGAAGCGGTCGACCCGGCGAAGCTCGACGCCACCCGCTCGCGCACGCGCTACGGCTCCGCAATGGCGATGAACAGTTCGGCGGCAATCGCAATTGCGCTGGCGCCATACATCGCCCTGCGCCGCACGCCGGAGACGATCAACAAACTGTTTGATCTGTACGCGAGTGTCACGCCGCAGGATATCCGCGCCGCCGCCGCTCAATACTTTAAAGACGAGAACCGCACCGTCGTCACGCTCGCGACGAAGGCGAGCACCGCGACCAACTCCGATGGCAAGGAGGGCCGCAAATGATGCGACGCACATTCAAAATCTCGCTCATCACTCTTTCTTTATTAGTCACAACCCAGGCGCGCGCGAGCGCACAGAACACCATGTCAGCAAAGCCGGCAACTCCGGCCAGCGTGCTTCAACCGAACCGCTCGCCGCTCGTCTCGTTCCGCATCCTGTTGATGACCGGCGCGGCCTCTGACCCGAAAGGTAAAGAGGGCGTCGCCGCATTGACCGCCGCGATGCTCGCCGAAGGCGGCACACGCGCGTTGACCAAACAACAGATTGACGATGCGATGTACCCGATGGCATCTTCGTTCGGCGCGCAGGTCGACAAAGAGATGACCGTCTTCAACGGCACGACGCACATCGAAAACCTTGACCGCTATTATGCCCTTGTCAGCCAGATGCTGCTTGACCCCGGCTTCCGCGAAGACGACTTTGCGCGGCTGAAGACCAACGCGATCAACTTCCTGAAGGTTTCGCTACGCGAGGGCAACGACGAAGAACTCGGCAAAGAGTATCTCTACAACATCATCTACGCCGGCCATCCGTACGGTCATCACAACATGGGGACGCTCAGTTCGCTGGAACGACTGACGCTCGACGACGTGCGCGCCTTTTATCGCGACAACTACACGCGGGCCAATATGGTGTTGGGACTCGCGGGTGGCTATCCGACGGACTTTGCGAAAAAAATCGAAACAGACTTTGCGAAACTTCCCGTCGGTAAAGAAGCGAAGGCGCGCTACGAACAGCCGAAGGTTGATGCCGGGATGCGCGTCGAGATCGTCGCGCGCGAGACGCGCGCGACGGCGATTTCGATGGGCTTCCCCATTAGCGTGACGCGCGCCAGTAAGGATTGGCCGGCTCTTGCGGTCGCCGCTTCGTACCTCGGGCAGCACCGCTCGTCGAACAGCCATCTGTATCAGCGTCTGCGCGAGGCGCGCGGCTTGAACTACGGCGACTACGCTTACATCGAATACTTCCCGCGCGGCATGTTTCAGTTTACGCCCGACCCAAACCTCGGACGCTCGTCGCAGATTTTCCAAATCTGGATTCGTCCGGTCGAGCCACAGAACGCGCACTTCGCACTGCGCGCCGCGCTCTACGAGTATGACAAGTTAGTCCGCGACGGGATGTCGAAAGAGACATTTGAAGCGACGCGCGAATTCCTCGGCAAGTACTCGAACATCCTGACGCAGACGCAAGGGGCGCAACTTGGCTACGCGCTCGACAGCCGCTATTACGGCATCACTGATTACAACTCATACCTGCGCGAGCAACTCACGAAGCTGACACTCGAAGATGTCAACCGCGCGATACGCGAGCACTTGAAGTCCGACCGGATGCGCATCGTGATGATTACGAAGGACGCGCCATCGCTACGCAACGCGCTGCTCGCCAACGAACCGTCGCCGATCACCTATAACTCGCCGAAGCCGAAAGAGATTACCGACGAAGACAAGGTGATTCAGTCTTATAAAATCGACCTCAAACCCGAAGCCGTCACGGTCGTGTCGGTCGAGCGAATCTTCCAATAACGCAGTGGACAGTGGTCAGTATTAACAGAAGCCAGTACCAAGTAATAGGTAGTGTTCCTGCTGACCACTGTCCACTGCATCTACTTTTATGCTTTGGATTTATCTTCTTCTCGCGCTCGTCGTCGGGGCGTTCATGCCGGTGCAGGCCGGCGTCAACTCGCAGCTCGCGCGTTGGATGGGTCATCCGGTTTTGGCGGCGACGATCTCGTTCATCGTCGGCACCCTGGCGTTGCTGATTTATTCTTTGACGTTGCGTTCTTCGTGGCCGGCGTGGGGTACGTTATCGTCGGCACCGTGGTGGGTGTGGACGGGCGGATTCTTCGGCGCGTTCTTCGTCGCCGTCGCCGCCGCGTTCGCGCCGAAGCTGGGCGCCGCGACATTCGTCTCAATCACCATCGCCGGCCAGATGTTCGTGTCGCTGGTGCTCGACCAATACGGGCTGGTCGGATTCCAGGAGCGACCAATCAACGCCTGGCGTGCGCTCGGCGCGGTGTTGTTGGTGGTTGGCGTCGCATTGATCAGGAAGTTTTAGAAGTGCTTTGACGGCGATGAAAAGCATTACGAGGCGGGATGTGAAATCGGCTATAACAGCTTGGGTGACACGCTGCCTGCCGGATGAACGAAGACGGAAGCCTTGCGTTGTTATTCCTTCAGTTGCTCACCGCTGATGCGTTCAATAGTGACGTCTGTCCCACGCACTGTATCCTTTACCACCTCTACTTTGTCGGTCACGTTGGTGCTGACGATGACCTCTTCGGTGACTCGCGGTCGTTTGGATATGACCGACTCTTCGGCCACTTCGCTAAATTCAATAACGCCTTCCCTAAAGGCATGCATCGCGGGGGTCGCACGGCCACGAACGACGGTCTTCCCTTCGATGCTTGGTTGATCAAAGTGTGACACCATCTCGTCTATATTGTCCGTCGCGTATTCCATCACATCGTCAGGCACGATGAACCGTTCGGTGTTGTCGGACACGGCCAGCCCATACGAAGCCGGGATGAAAACGGCGCGCCGCAGCAACTTGTCAAGCAGCGACTCCCGAACCTCATAGATGATCGAAGCCGGCGACGGCCCCGTCAAAAGGATGACGTTCGCAATCTCGCCTAAGAGCTTTCCACCTTCGGTAATAATTTTCGCGCCGATGAGGTTCTTTTTCGCACGCGGGTACTTGGACAGAGAAGAGTCTTGTAGTGCGTTGACGGAATGATCGTCGTTAATCATCACTGCGTCTTTACCGAAGCTATGAATCTTACGGCTATCCACAACTCCCGATTCCCCCTCGTGTGGAGTAACGGCAAGCCCCAGCAACTGACCTTCGATAGGCTCGACGATCAGGTCGCCAATCTCACCGATTTTGTTGCCGCTTGACCGCGACAGTAAAGTTTTCCCTACCAAAGAATCGACTGTGTGGACGCCCTTCGAACCGTTTGTCGCCATGATTGTTTCTCCAGTTGAGAGGAAGACATTAGGACGTAATGTCTCGACTTGAACTTGAATTGCCTCCCTCCGGTGTTGGCGACCCAAGCTCGTGGTTACTGATCCGCTCGATATTTACTTCTTCGCTGCGCAGGATGACGCTTTGCGGGTTGCGGGTCTCAAACTGTCTCTTCGTGATATGTAATTCCTCTTTGAGGAGCACCCGCTTTTCCATGACCATGATTTCTTCAAGCAGTGGAATAATCATGGTGTCCCCTTCGTATCGCGCTTCGGGTAGCGGGCCGTCAACAATACGGTTGACTGAAATGCGCTGGACACTTACTTCATCTTGCGCGAGCGGCTCATCGACCGTCTCGATTCGCTCGTTGACTGTCTTCGTCAGGCGCACGCGGCCCCTCTCTACCTCGCGCTTCCGCACCTCAAGGTTTTCTTCGATGACTGGCACGACGAATGATTCCTCTCGCGATGTGGCAGCGCCGTGGGTAGACCGAACTTCCATATCAGTGAAACTACCGGGAAGAAAGTAACCTCCTTCTTGACGCTTCACCAGACTGTCGACGAGCACTCTCACCTCCCGACCATCGTCGAGCCGCACCAGCACTTCGCGACCGCTCGCGTCGAGCGGCGTTTCCGCATCGATGAATCCCCGTCGGCCATCCCTGTCGGTCACGACTATCAACTCCGCATCGCTCATCGGATTCTCCTTCTCCCCTGAAGATGTGTTGTCCCTCTCCGCCTCCGTCGGTGATCGACCGACTAGAGACTGTGCAACGCCCGAACTTTCGGCCTACCTGATTTCCAGATAAGTCGCTGTCACACATGCCGTCTTTGCGTTCAATGGTTATACCATCTTGACGCGAATTGCCGGACAAGAAAATACGTGGCAAGGACAAAGCTTAAATCTGTGGAAAAAAAGGCTGGCCGGAGGTTGCCGCGCAACGGATGCCGAGTGGCGGATGCACATCAGTAGAAAGGCAAAGGTAAACAGTTTTGAGTTTTGAGCTGAAAACCGAAAACTCAAAACTGTTTGAATGGGTTGAAATGGTTAGTGACGAACTTCGG
>JALZJL010000207.1 GCA_030859785.1 Acidobacteriota bacterium | reverse complement strand
GAACCACTAAGAGGATTCATAAACGAGCGTGCTTCGATAACCGATTGACCGAGGTCTTCGCCCGTCTTTGTCATTTGCTGTTCGAGAGAAGGCCGGCTCGAGTCAGGGTAAGCGAATTCATAAGGATTGATGTCACCTCCGAAACCTTGAAAGAATATCGCGGTTGCGTCCGGCGAGCCTGAATTTCGCAGTCGTTCTTCAACGTATGCTCGGGCGACACCTGGGTAGTCTGGAGAGATTTTGTTGAGAAATAACGTATTAACGGGATGGCATCCGTAGAAAAACGCAACTGCGAGAGTTGTTCCAAAACTGTTTTGCGCCTCCAGCACATCCACCCTTTGGTTGTAAGGCGTATTGTTTAGAAAATAACCATCCGAACGCCGATAAACGCCGATGCTGCTTGCCCCGGTTCCAAACAGAAGCGAGGCGGGAACCATACGATCAATTGCTTGCTCGATGGCCTGCACTGTCTTCGACATGACGCCTTCCGCATACTGCTGATTAGGCTCTATGCCGGCCGCCGGCCAACGCCTGAGCGCCGGCACGTTGTGGGTGTGGGTTCCGTTAATTAACACTTCTTCCGGCGCGAGTCCTCTGCTAAGCCCCACACGTGCGCGAATCTCCTGAGCAAACTCCGCATCAAACGCATGGACATCTGCGCTGACAAACACCATGCGGCGATTATTTGAATCAGCAATTGCAAAGGCTCGTACCGAGACCGGGCGCTCAATGCTTATCGCCTCGGTTGTGCCAGTTCCCCAAAACATCAGAAGCGTTTCAACGTCAACTCTGATCGAGTCGGACGGGCAGATGCCCAGACGGTCGAAAAGATTTGTGCATGGTGTGATGTCTGCTACGGAAACTCCGGCTTGGTATGGCGTGGTTGAATTTATCGGGTTGGTTGACGCGAGAGCAAGTGACGAATCGGAAATCAACCCCAGTAAGAAGAAGATGCAAAAGAAGCTAAACGACTTGATCCTGCTCATGATTTTGTTCATTCTCTGCAGTGAGTTTACTGCGATAAAAATCCGCACATAAAAGCGGCTGAAGGTGATCTTACAGTGGTTGAATTTCGATGCTGTGCCGCTAAGCCGTGAAAGCCTGAATTTGCTCTATTCAGAGGGCAGTCGATACGATAGCAATTCCTCCAATGTCCAGATGTGATCCGTCAGTCCGGCAGTCATGGCCGGCGTGCGCTGTTGCCACTTCCGTCCTTTCGTGTGACGAGCGAAACGAAGCCTCAAAGATTGATGTGGTCTCACGAAGTTAAAGACGGCATCCTCCAGATCGAGATGACGCCAGAGGTAGTCATCCTTCTTCGAGTGAGAGAGCGTCTTGCGTACCAAACGCCCGTTGCTTTGGCGCGAGGTCAAATTGTCACGTTCGACATACGCCGTGTTGATCTGCTGCCCGGCGAGCCGACGGATAATCAATCTTTCCTCGCCAATCAAAATTCTGCGCTGTACCTCAACAACTCTGCCATGCTCACGCCGCTTATCTATTTGGGCGTAGAGTAGCTCTTTGTCCAACACACGACCTGGACGGCGTGGCGCAGGTCCCGAACGCACCCGCTCATAATAGTGCGGCGTGCTGTAGTTGTTGATCAGTGCGCCCAGGTAAGCCGCCAACTTGTCACTTGTAAACAGCGGCGCGCGACCATCTGTCCGCCCCTTAAAACGGGCTAAAAACGCGGTTGCTTCATGTTCACTACGTTCGTGACTGAGATGTGTCGCCACCCGTAAATGACTGGGCAAAGCGACCGCTCTCCAGACCCATCTCTCACCCACATCGGGCGGATCGGAAGGCGTGCGTGAGGTCTCTTTTTTTTACAAAGGTGTAGAGTTCATCGATCTGCACCTGAGTTAGATGGAGATCACGAACCAGCAGCTGACTCATGGCCGCCGCATGTTGGCCGGCAACATCTAACCAGTGCAAAACGGTGTGCGGCTTGCAATACTTGACGCGACCGATGGCTCGCAAACTATTGCGCTCGACGAGCATTGCCACAGCATCGAGCAGTTTCTGACGATCCGTGCGCAAAGTCTCGAAGAACGTCCCCCGATCAAAACTGAAGGTTTGATTGCAAGTGCGACAGCGGTAGCGGCGTTCGGCAGCGCTGTGAACTTGAATGTTGCCGTGGCAGGTTTTCCCGAAATCACTACAGGAGCGGTTATCACACCATTGCTTTTGGATATCCATAGCGCACCATCCCAATTAGTTGATGCGCTTTATATTACGCCAAAAAAAGCCTCTCACGGCTTAGCGGCACAGCACCCGGCTGGCTTGTCTGTCATTTCAACTCCTGATTCACATTGAAGATACAAAAAGGCCCGTGCGAGACTTTGAAAATCTCGCGCGGGCCTTCGTCGTTGATAACGGTTCGCGCCGGCTGAAGCGTTCGCGGCGACGTTCGGGTCTCGTTCGTTTCCGTTTACCTTTGAATCTCGGCGAGCAGCTTTTGATACATCACGGTGTCGAGCGACTTGAGCAGGTTGCTCTGCGCGACGGCGGCGGCGCGGTCACCGATTTCAAGGTAAGCGAGGCCGAGGTTGTAGTACGCTTCGCCGGTCTGCGGGGCGAGGCGCGCCGCCTGCTTGTAGGCTTCGATGGCTTTGTGAAACGAGCCGGCGTAATAGTGTGCGTCGCCGAGCTTGTTGTATGCCTCGACTGAGTTTGGCTTAAGCAGCAACGCTTGCTGATAAGCGCGGATCGCATCTGAATTTTTACCCTGCTTGACCTTACAGTAACCAACCTGAATCCACGCCTCGACGCGACCCGGATTCTTATTGACCGCGTTCTCGAAGTATTGCAGCGCGTTGTCGTAGTTGCCCAGCCACAGCGAGTTGAGTCCGTTCAGGTAGAACCAATCTGACCGCGCCTCCGGCTTCTGCTGTGCGACGCGGCCCCGCGCCGCCAGTTCGTCGAAAGTCAGCAGTTTCCCGTCCGGTCGAAGCGCCGCGACGCGCGCGGCAGCGAGCGCCATGTTGATGTTCTGTCCGTTGGTCACTTTGATCGTTACGACGCCGACGACCTGCCCTTTCATGTCAAAGAGCGGGCTACCCGAACTGCCCTGCGAAATAGGGGCCGTCATCTGAATGATGCTGCCGATGCCGGGCACCTCGCGAATCGCCGACACGATACCGTCGGAGACCGAGCCTTCGAGCCGCAAAGGGTTGCCGATCACAAAAACATTTTCGCCTTCTTCGGGTGGAACGTCGTGCGCGATTTTAAGCGCGCGGTCACGTCCGGGCGGCAGGCTGATGCCGAGCAGCGCCAGGTCGCCTTCCTCATCGACGGCGAGTAGTCCCTCAACCGGATAGGTTTTGCCTTTGCCGTCGAAGGTGCGAACTTCAGCGTGGTGCGCGCTCTCGACGACGTGCAGGTTGGTGACAATTTGATTAGGGCGGATGAAGAAGCCGCTGCCGGTGGTGACGGGTTCGTTCTGCGCGTCGTAGGCGATGATCGAGACGACCGACGGTTTGACGCGCCGAATCA
>JALZJL010000147.1 GCA_030859785.1 Acidobacteriota bacterium | reverse complement strand
GGCGCGGCGAGGGTCAATGCTCGCCGCGCCCCTTCTCATTTGTCATCGCCGACCAAGTCGCGTTACCTGATGCGCTCGTCCTTATCAATCTTGCCATCGCGGATCGAGATGACACGGTGTGAGCGCTCGGCGATGTCGTGCTCGTGCGTGACGACGATGATGGTGTTGCCCTCGGCGTGCAGTCGTTCAAACAGGTTCATGATTTCGTGGCTCGTCTTGGAGTCGAGTGCGCCGGTCGGCTCGTCGGCAAGGAGCAGCGAGGGATGATTGACAAGCGCGCGAGCAATCGCGACGCGCTGGCGCTGGCCGCCGGACAATTCGTTCGGCTTGTGCATCATGCGGTCGGCGAGTTCAACCGACGCGAGCGAGCGCTTCGCCGTCTCGTGGCGCTCTGCCGCACCGATGCCGGCGTAGATCAGCGGCAACTCAACATTGTGCAGCGCCGTCGCGCGGGCGAGCAGATTGAATGTCTGAAAGACGAACCCGATCTCTTTGTTACGGATGCGCGCCAGTTCGTCGTCATTCATATCAGAGGCGAGCTTGCCGTTAATCCAGTAGTGTCCCTGTGACGGTGTGTCGAGGCAGCCGATCAGATTCATCAGCGTCGATTTGCCGGAGCCGGACGGGCCGATGATCGCCACGTACTCGCCGCGCTGCACGTCGAACGAGACGCCGCGCAACGCGTGCAATTCTTCCTCGCCCATCTGATAGGTTTTCCAGATGTTGCGCATCGAAATGAGAGCCGCCGGGACGGCATCGCGCGCCAGCAACTCGCCGTGATCGAGGACATCGGTTGCGGATGGGTTAAGTGTCAGTGTCGCCTCGGCCATTATTTGCTCCCCTCCGGTTTATCGGGCACACCCGGTTTCTTCTCTTGCTTCTTGACGACGGTGCCGTCTTTCAGAGTCCTCAGAATGCGGCTCGGCCCGGTGATGACTTGCGCGTTCTGCGGCAGGCCGCTGAGTATTTCAATGTCGGACTCGCCGGTGATGCCCGTGGTTACTTCGATGAACTTCGCTTTGTTGCCGTCGAGGACGTAGACGCCCTTCGCATCTTTGGGCCTCTCTCCGCCGGGCGTCGGGGTCGGCGCGCTCGGGGACGCTCCGGGAGAACCGGCCGGGGTCGGCGCTTTCTCGACAATCGCCTGGAGCGGCACGGCGACCACGTCGTTCTTAACCTTCGTCGTGATCGTCGCGGTCGCCGTCATGCCCGGCTTCAGCGCGTTGCGCATCTCGTCGGTCAGCCCGCGCAACTCGACCACCACTTTGAACTCCTTGGCTTCTTGAACATTGACCCGGTTGGAGATGCCTCCGCCCTGTGTGTCGGACTTGCCGACGGCGAGCGGGTTCTTCTGATTGACGACGCCCTCGATCTCTTTCTCGCCGAGTGCGTCCACTTTAACTTTGACCGGCTGGCCGACCGACACTTCATCGATCTCCGTTTCGTCGACGTTAACCTCGACATTGATCGTGGACATGTCGGCGATAGTCATCAGCGGCGTGGTCGAAAAGTTGGCGAGCGCGAACTGTCCCTTCTTCGCCGGGATGTCGGCGATGACGCCGGTTAGCGGCGAGATTTGAGTCGCCTTCGAGCGCTGGCTGGCGTTGCCGCGCAGGAGCGCCTGTTGCTGGTCGGCGCGCGCCTCGCTGGTCGAGACGCTCTGCCGCGCGCGGTTGACGCCGATGCGCGCGTCGTTAATCGAGACGCGTTGCTGGTTGACCCGCGCCTTGGCTTCTTCAATGCCGATCTTCTGCGCCTCGAACTGCGCCTGGGCGGTGCGCAAAGCGACCTGTGCCGTCTCCACCCGGTCGCGCGCGGCGTCGTACTCGGAACGCGACGCGACGCCGGACTCGACCAACTCGGTGGTGCGCTTCAACTCGCGCGCAGAGGTGTTGACGTTGACCTGTTCGCGGTCGACGTTGGTCTGCGCGGTGACGACGCCCTGGCGCGCCTGCGCGAGGCTCGCTTCCGCCGCGGCTAGATTCTGTTGGGTTTGTGAAACGTTGTTTTCGGCGGCGAGGACTGCTGCACGCGCGTTCTGCACGTCGCTGATTGAGGCTTGCACGCCGGCAGCCTGCGCCTCCTGCTGTGACTGAAGCTGTGTCGGGTCAAGGCGCAGCAACGGCTGGCCTTTGGTGACTGGATCGCCGGGGTTGACGTAGATGTCTTCGATCCGACCGCCGACCTCGCTCGTCAGATTGATGAATTGGATGGGTCGAACCTCGCCCGAAGCCGTCACCGTAGAGCGTAACTCAGGGCGAACTTCGATCTTGACCACCGTTACTTCAGGCTCGTCCTTGCGGCTGGCAAAGACGCTGATGCCAACAATCATAGCGAGGAGGACAACGGCGGAGACTGCGATGATAATCTTTCTTTTGCGGCTCAGAGCCATGTGGTTTCGATTCCTCTTTTGGTTTCAGAGATTGACTGCGCTTCGGGTTCAGTGTTTTGTCTTGGTTCAGCGTGAAATGGAGTTTTGACCCTCTGGCGTTAGACACTAAATCGATGGTCATAACCAGGACAACAAAGGCCGTCAGAGATCCCCAAACGCTTGCTTGAGCTTAAGATGCTCTTCC
>JALZJL010000142.1 GCA_030859785.1 Acidobacteriota bacterium | reverse complement strand
CGTGTTCAAATTCACTTCATCTACGACGACTCTGGTTGGCTTCATTTTTTAGCTCCGGCTTGCTTGAGCAATTGAGCGATGTCAGCATAGCCGTGCTCCGTCGCCAGCATCAAGGCGGTCTTGCCCGTTAAAGCGAACTCTCCATTGACGTCCGCGCCTCTGTCAAGCAACATACGCACGATCTTGATGTCACCGCTTGATGCCGCCAGCATTAAGGCTGTACCACCGTCTGTTGCTCTCGCATCTACGTCGGCTTTATGTTGCAGCAACGCTTTCACGGCGTCGGCGTGGCAGTTGATCGTGGCGAACATCAAGGCTGTGCGTCCTTCAACGTCTTTGGCATTGACATCAGCTCCGCGTTTTAGCACCGCTTTGACGGTTGCGGCATCACCGTCGAGAGCCGCGCTCATCAGGGCGGTATGATCGTCTCTTGTTTTCTCAGCCGCGCTGATTTGTGCGCGCGTCGTCATAACTCACCCTTTTGATTGAGAAAATTATCTCACTTCTGACACTCAGTCCGGTTCGCCGATGGCCCATGCGCGAGAGCTCATCGGCATCGGTTCGGACAGCAACGGGTTAGGTGCAGGCTCCGGCTGTGGCGGGACAGGTTCGGGCGGCAGCGGCTCCGGCAACGGATCCGGCGGCATCGGTATCTGCGGCGGTGGCATCGGGTCTGGGACGGGGAGAGGTATGGGCAATTTTATCGCCAACACCGTCTTTTCGATTATGCTTGCGCTTTCTATCATCATGTCTTCAGCTCCTTGACTGCGCTTTTTGCCCGCTCCGCCGTCGCACCCGCGCGCCGTGTACGGCAGCTTGTGAAGCGCCGAAGTGGTGTTCTACGAACATAGTTTCGTCACTCCTCGCTGATCTCAACCTCGTGCCGCTTCGCCGCGCGCCGGATGCGTTCTTTGATTTTCTCCACGTCGTCCGGGTCATACTTGGCGGCGTTATCTTTGTGGTTGATGTAAGACCAAGCCGCCCTCACATGCTCAGGAGTATCAACGGGATACTTTTTGTTGACCGGATCGGCGAACTCCACATCACCGTATTTATGTTCACCTTCATCCGGATTCGCATCTTCACGCTTCTCCATTCTGTCGCTCTTTCTGTTCATGCTCTGTTCTCCTTTCACACGTCAAAACTTATGCCCGTGAACGAAGATCGTTCGGGCGACACGCGCATCCGACTCTCTTCGCGTTGTGGTTCAGTTTCTTCGACTCGAAGATCATTTCGCTTCCGTCGGCGCGCCCGCTTGCTTCCAAGCGTCGAAGCCGCCGTAGAGCGGATGCACGTTCGTCCAACCCTGCACCGTCAACTCTTGCGCCACACGGGCGCTTGATGCTTCATGCGGTCAAGTGCAGTAGGTCACAACCACGCGGTCGTGCGGAATCTCGTTTAAGTGTTGCGCTACTTCATCGGCGGGCACGCGAATCGCCCCCGGCAATTTCTCGTCCGACTCACCCCACGCCTTCGGGTTGCGCGTATCCACGAAGGTGAACGGCTCGCCGCGCGTCATTCTCTCTTTCACTTCGTCCACGGTGACTCTGGTCGCTTCCATAACATTTAGACTCCTTTTGATGGTGACGTTCCTGTGCTTGCTATTATCTCACTTGTTGCTCACGTCCGCCTGTTTCGCGCTCGACGTATCGTACAACGTTGATGCGGCCGTCGCCCCCAAGCTGAGGTCGAAATCTTTCATGATGTAAACATTTCGATGCGGATAGCGTTCGGCGTTCGCTCTGAGATACCTTAATCTCTAATTTTTGTGTAAAGACATTTCTGCATATCCAATCTGATGTGAGGAGAACTACTGTATGGCGAAGGAGACATCAATTGACTTAATTGAACGACAAGACTGGCTGGACAAAGCGGGTGAGACGCTGCAACCAGCGATAGTGGAAGCGTTCAAAGCGGGCGACGCGGCGGGACAGGTGGAGTGATGCCCGCTGCTAGGTTAACGGAAAGCTTGATCCGCGCAGGCGCGAGCGACAAGAGCTTCGCCCGCGGGCAGGAATTCTTTCGTAGCAAAGCTGTTTCGCGTCTCACGCTTCGCGGCAATATATTGAGCGGCGAGTGCGAAGGCACCTCGTCCCCTTTTTATCGTGTGCGCGCCGAAGTGGATGGTGGCGGCATCCGCTCCGCCGATTGCACCTGTCCGTATGACTTCGGCGGATACTGTAAGCACCTCGTCGCCTTGCTGCTGGCTTATGCTCGCGCGCCGCATACGTTCACCGTCAGCCGAACCCCGGCGGAGTTGCTGGCTGATCTTAGCCGCGAGCAGTTGCTTACGGTGCTCGTGAAACTGCTCGACGAACAACCTGACCTGAGCGATCAGGTTGAATTGATGATCGCTGCACCTTCTGTATCCGGGCGCGGAACACCGACGCGCGGAAGCCGGAAGATAGATGCGGAAGCGTATCGGCGGCGGGTGCGCGGGATTATGCACAGCCTTGATCGGATGCATATGTCGGAAGCCTACTGGCACGTCGGCGGTTTAGTCGGAGAACTGCGCGGAGTCGAAGCGACGGCGATGGAGTTTCTCACAGGCGGCGATGCCGAAGCCGCGTTGCGGATTCTGGTCACGTTGCTCGAAGAGAGCCACGACGGATTCGAGTACATAGACGACTCAAACGGCGAGTTGGGCGATTTCCTCTCCAGCGTCGGCGAGTCTCTGGCGGAAGCGATTTTAAGTTGCGAGCTCAGTGAAAAGGAGCGCACTAAACTCGTCGGCGAGTTGAACGGCTTGCACGGCGAATTGAGCGACTACGGCGTCGAAGGCTTGGATGTCGCCATCGCCGCCGCACGTCACGGCTGGAACGAGTCGCCGCTTGAAGCGCAAGCAGCCTCGCAACAAGTTTCGCGCGATGAAGAACCTGTTGAGTGGACAAACGAAGATGACGATTTCAGCGACGAGCTTTATGCTCCGGCGTGGTCGTCGGAATCGCCCGCGCAAGAGTTGACGCGCGCGAAGCTCAACGTCCTTGAGCGGCAGGAGCGCACCGACGAATACCTCGCACTGTGCTTGCGAACCGGCGCGCATCTGCGCTACGCCTTGAAGCTGTGTGCACTCGACCGCCAAAGGGAAGCCGTCGCACACGCGCTCAAGAATTTATCTGCTGCCGACGAAGCGTTGACGCTGGCGCAAGCCTTACGCGAGTCGAATCATCTCGACGATGCGGTAAAGATCGGCGAGCGCGGCTTGCAACTCGCCGGACGCAAAGCCGCGCTCGGCGCGTGGCTTGGAGCGATAGAGGAAGCGCGCGGACGCACCCCGCAGGCACTCGCCGCATGGCTGGCGGCGTTTACCGACGCGCCGTCGCTCGTCGGGTGGCAGATCATCAAGCGTTTGGCGGGCGCGGGTTGGAACAAACTGAAGCCGGAAGCTATAACTTCTTTGGAGAAGTTCTACGACAAACGACCGCTCGCAGAGGTGTTGCTGCACGAAGGGGAATGGGACGCGGCGATCCAAGTCGCCAACCGAAGCAAGCAAGATCACACGCTCGTCGCGCTCGTCGCGGACGCACTCATCACACGGCGTCCCGACTGGGTGATTCGCACGAGCGTCAAGCAGGCAGAAGCGTTAATCGTATTGACTAAAAGCAATCTCTACCCGGTCGCCGCCGATTGGTTGCGGAGAGCCAAAGCCGCACACGCGCATCTGGGGCAGGATGCCGAGTGGCAAAAGTACTTGCGGGAATTGAAAGAACAATATAAACGTCGTCCCGCGTTGCAAACTCAGTTGGCGAGTTTGTCATGAAAGAGAAACTGAAGATTCGGCAATTTATCTCTTTTCAAGTTGCTTCCAGCGCCGCTGGTTTCCATTGATGAGC
>JALZJL010000135.1 GCA_030859785.1 Acidobacteriota bacterium | reverse complement strand
CGCGGTACAATCACCGGGCGCGTCGTCAGCGATGACGGGCAACCGGTGGGGAACACGACGGTCACGTTAAGGAAGCGCGCCAACGCCACGATGCCCGGCGGGCCGACCGTGGCGACCGACACCGAGGGAAAGTTCGTTGCCGAAAACCTTGACCCCGGCTTCTATAGCGCGTGGGCCTATATCCCCGGCTACACCACGGTTTCTGAACCCGCCTACGGAAGCGACGAGCCACGCTACCATCGACTCGGCGAACACGTCGTCATCACGATGACCAAAGGCGGCGTCATCACCGGCACGGTCAGAGACGCCAACGGCGACCCGGTCGTCGCCGTACCCGTGCGCGCCGTCTTTGTCCGCGACCTCGACGGACGCCCGCCGTCCGACCAGGCGTCGTTCTTTTACGGTCAGCCACGGCACACTGATGACCGTGGCATCTACCGCATCTATAGCTTGCGACCCGGCAATTACACGGTTTCAGTCGGCGGCGTTAACGAGATGATGTACGGTCGCATCTCACCATACGCCGGCGATGCGCCGACCTACCATCCTTCCGCCACTCGTGACGGTGCAACCGAAGTCACCGTTCAGAGCGGGCAGGAAGTGTCTGGCGTAGACATCCGTCATCGAAGCGAGCGCGGGCGCACCATCAGCGGCAAAGTCTCCGGCACGCCACCGTCCGACGCGACCTCCAACTCCAACATCTTCATCGCCTCTAACGTCTCCATCACACTGACACACGCCGCGAGCGGGATGAATGAAGGTTTCACGTCGATTCAGGGCAACTCGAACGACCGCTCGTTTTCACTCGACAGCGTGGCTGACGGCGACTATGAAATCACGGCGCGACTTCAGGACAGAAAAGGCATCGGCCTCGCTTCCACTCCGCAGCGCGTCACGGTGCGCGGCGCGGACGTGACCGGCTTGAACATCACGCTCGCGCCGCTGGCTTCGATCAGTGGTCGCGTGACGCTCGAACCGCTTCGTGAATCCGACCGCGCCGGCGGCGTCTCGTGTACGAACGCGACCGGGCACGCCGTCCTCGCTTCCGAAGCGTTGATCGCCGTCCGCCGCGAAGAAAAGAAAGCACCGACGATGCCTCGTCGATTGCCGTTCTCGCGCGCCGATGCAGTACCCGATGAACAAGGTGAGTTCACGATTAACGGCCTCAACGCCGGACAGTACCGGCTTAATGTGTTGCTGCCGGGCGAGGATTGGTATGTCCGCGACCTCAATGCTTCCGGCGTAGCCGCGACCGTGGCAGCACCGCTCCGGCGCTCCGGCGCGCCGCGCACCGCGGGCACGACCATCGCCCCGGCTACACCCGCGAATGCCACAACCACCACGACCACCGCTCACGTGACCGCCGCCTCCGCGCGTGACATGTTGATGCTCACCCAGGGACAACGCATCAACAACGTCACCGTGGTGCTCGCCGAGGGTGCGACGTCGCTACGCGGGTCGGTCACTGCCGCGACGGAAGGCGCACCGCCGCTGCCCGCGCGGATGCGTGTCTATCTGGTGCCGAGCGAACCCGAACGCGCGAGCGTCCCCTTGCGTTACGCTTCGTCGGCGGTCGCGGGCGAAGGCGGTTTCGCGCTGACCAATCTCGCGCCCGGTCGCTACTGGTTGCTTGCGCAAGCCGTCACCACCGACGCCGAGGCGACCGACGCTCAGACGCGCGACGCGCTACGTGACGAAGCAACACGCACAACACTTCGTCGCGAAGCGGAAGCGGCGGCACAGGTCATTGACCTCAAACCCTGCCAGCACGTCAAAGATTTTTCGATGCGCCGCCCGTAAGGGTTAAAAATAAAACAATCTCGCCGCCGAGAACGCCGAGGACGCTGAGCAGACATACTGCTTCGCGCGTGAACGAGGGTGCTCTCCTTTCACGTCTGCCTTCCACCTTCTGCCTAACTCTCACTATCCACTCTCGTTTTGCCGAACGCGCGCCATGTGCTTAAATGCTTTCTCCGAACGAAAATCAATGCGACATGAAAACACACCTGACTTGACGAGCGCGGCGCTGGTCGTCATTGACATGCAGGATGGATTTCGCTCGGTCATCTCAGACTTTGCGGAGATAACGGTGCGCATCTCGCTGATGATACACGCGGCTCAACTCCTTAAAGTGCCGGTGCTCGTCACCGAACAATACCCGAAGGGGCTGGGAGAAACGGCGAACGAGATTCGCGTTGTGCTGCCGTCGGACGCCGCTCCGTTTGTGAAGACCGCGTTCAGCGCGTGCGGCGCGCCGGAGTTCGTCGCCGCTCTCTCCGCGACCGAAGCGCGCCACGTCATCGTCTGCGGCATAGAAGCGCACGTCTGCGTCAACCAGACGACGCACGACCTGCTGGCAGACGGCTACCGCGTCCACCTGTTGACCGACTGCACCGCCTCTCGCGACGCGCAGAACAGAGAAGCCGCACTCACTAAGATGTTCGGCAGCGGCGCACTCCCAGCAACCACCGAGATGGTGCTCTTCGAACTGCTCCGCGACGCCAGCCACAATCAATTCAAGACCATTCAGCGATTGATTAAGTAGGAGGGATAGTTTTGAGTTTTCAGTTTTTAGTTTTCAGTAGATACCCTCAGTCGGGATGCCCTCCCTGCTTAAAACTGAAAACTCAAAACTTCCTTTCTCTTTCCCACTCAAAACTGAAAACTCAAAACTGTCCGACTCTTGTCCTTACTGAAAACTGAAAACTGAAAGCTCTCTATGGAACTTCTCTCTTCGCTCAATGAACAACAGCGCGAGGCCGTGACCGCGACCGATGGGCCGCTGCTGATTCTCGCCGGCGCGGGTTCCGGCAAGACGCGCGTCATCACCGTCCGCATCGCCTACCTGGTCGCGGAGCGCGGCGTCCAACCGAATAACATCCTCGCCGTCACCTTCACTAACAAAGCGGCGGGCGAAATGCGCGAGCGCGTCGAGCGTCTGCTTGGCAATGCCCGATTACAAAGCGCGCCGCTGATCTCGACCTTCCACAGTCTGTGCGTCCGCATCCTGCGCCGCGACATCGAGCGCCTCGGCGAAGGCTACACGCGCGCGTTCACGATCTACGATCAGGATGATTCGGTGCGCGTCGTCAAGGCGTGCGTCAAAGACCTCGGCTACGACGACCAGCGGATGGCCGCGCGGCAGGTGCAGGGCACCATCAGCCACGCCAAGAACAGCGGCCTCGACGCCGAAGACTTTGCCGCGCGCGTCGAGTACGGCGACGAAAAGCGTGCGGCGGCGGCGCGCGTCTTCAAGCTCTACGAACAACGGCTCGTCGCCAATAACGCGCTCGACTTCGACGACCTGATGATTAAGACCGTCCGCCTGCTGCGTAAAGACCAGGATGTGCGCGCACACTACAATGAACGCTTTCGCTATCTCCTCGTCGACGAATATCAGGACACCAACAGCCTCCAGTTCGCGATGATCCGTCTCCTCACCGAGAAGCAACAGAATATCTGCGTCGTCGGTGATGAAGATCAGAGTGTGTATCGTTGGCGAGGTGCGGACATTACAAACATTCTCAACTTCGAGCAGCACTATCCGAACGCCAGAATTATTAAGCTGGAACAGAACTACCGCTCAACGCAAACGATCCTTGATGCCGCGGGCGCAGTCGTCAAACGCAACACGGAGCGCAAGGGTAAAAACCTGTGGACTTCAAATCCGTCGGGTGAGCGCATTCGCTACCACCAGGCACTCGACGGCGAGATGGAAGCGCGCTTCGTCGCGGCGAAGATCGAGGAGCACCGGCGGCGCGAGCCGGACACGCGCGCGGCAGTGCTTTATCGCACCAACTCGCAGTCGCGCGTGTTTGAAGAGTCGTTGCGCCGCGCCGGGATCGCGTACAACATCGTGGGCGGCTTTTCGTTCTACGAGCGGGCCGAAGTGCGCGACATCATTTCGTACCTCAAGCTGGCGCTCAACCCTCACGACTCCGTCGCGTTGATGCGCGTCATCAACAGCCCGACGCGCGGCCTCGGCAAGCAGACGCTCGACGAGTTGGAGCGGCGCGCGAAAGACTTCGGTGTTTCGCACTGGGAGACGCTCGCTGTCATCACCGCCGCCGAGCAGCCGACGCCGGGACTATCGCCGCGCGCGGTCTCAGCGCTCAGGAACTTTCAGCAGATCATCACGAAACTAATCGCGCTGGCGCAGAAGGAGCCGGCGTCGGAAGTCGTTAAGGCGGCGATTCTTGACACAGGTTACTCAGACGCGATGAAGGCCGAGAATACCGAAGAGGCTGAGGGGCGTCTGGAGAACTTACAGGAACTCGTCAACGCCGCCGTCGACTACGACCAGGAGGAGGGCGGCGGCCTACGCGAATTTATCGACGCGGCGGCGCTCGTCTCCGATGTCGATCAGTACAAGCGTGACGCGCCGGTGACGCTTCTGACCGTCCACTCCGCGAAGGGTCTGGAATTCCCGGTCGTCTTTATAGTCGGCTTGGAAGACGGGCTGTTCCCGCATTCGCGCTCGGCGTCCGATCCGGCGGAGTTGGAAGAGGAACGCCGCCTCTGCTATGTCGCGATTACGCGCGCCGAAAAGTTTCTGTACGTGTCGCACGCGATGAAGCGGCGCGTCTACGGCGAAGAGATGGCATCGGAGCCGTCGCAGTTTTTGAACGAGATGCCGCTTGAATTGATGGAAGACCTGACGCGCGGGCCGTCCTGGTTGTCTTTTGCGCGCGGCTCGTCCGCGATTGAGAGTCGTCAGGTGGCGCGCGCGTTGCGCGGCGAGACTCAACCTGAGCGGAAGCAGTACGACGGTAAGACTTATGACAGCGTCGACTCCATCGCCGAGTTCTTCCGCCAACGCGGTGATAAGTTCGGCGTGCAGAGTGCGAAGCCGCCCTCGCCTTCGTCACCATCGACGCCTTCGTCGCCCTCCGTTGGCAAACGCGTCCCCGCCTCTTCTCCCGCCAAGGGACACGTCGGCTCGGCCTCGCCATCTGCGGCGGGCGACTTCGTGCCGGGCACGCACGTACGCCATCCAAAGTACGGGCGCGGCCTCGTGCTGCGACGCGAAGGAACCGGCGACGCCGCGAAGCTGACTGTCAGTTTCCCCGGCTTCGGGCAGAAGAAGTTGATCGAAAAGTATGCGGGCCTGGAGAAGGCTTAAGACTACGAATTAACCCGTGTGAGAAATCAGGAGTGAGAAAAATGATTACACGTCGAGACATGTTCGTCGCCCTCGTTGCCGCGAGCGCAACACTCTGCGCCGGTGTCTTCGCCACGTCACAGACGCCGTTGATGCAGTCGTCAATCTTCGATTGGAATTCGATTGCCGCCAGGCAGACGAAAGTCGGCGCGGTGCGACAATTCTTCCAATCTCCGACGGCCACACTTGATGAGTTGGAGTGTCACGTTACGACTTTGAATCCGGGCGAGTCGCCGCACGCGCCGCACAAGCACCCGGACGAAGAATTGATTATCGTGAAAGAGGGAACGGTCGAGTCGCTGGTCAATGGCGAACAGAAGCGGGTCGGGCCGGGGTCGGTGATCTTTCAGGCGTCGAATCAGATGCACAGCATTCGGAACGTCGGCACGGGGCCGGCGACCTATCACGTCATCAAGTGGAACTCTCCGGGCATGCTGAAGAATAAAAAGTAAACCGTAGGTGATGGCCGGTAATTTGCGGGTAGAGTAACTATCACTGCTCCATTCGTAGTTCACTCGGTCTAAAACAGTAGAGAGGGCACACAGGAGTCTAGCCGCTGTGTGCCCTCTCTTGCTGTCTGGCGTGTGAGTCTTGACGCTCCGTTGCAGTCTCGCGCGAAACGGGACTCGTCACCACGGCTCACGTTACTTCGTCAACTCATCAGCGATTTCATTCGCCTTGTAAACCTTGCGCAATGCTTCGACCATGCCGCGTGAATCGACGGCGACGGTGCGGTTCTGCGTCTCGTCGTAGATGAAGTTACCGACGAGAGACTGGATGTTACCGTCGAAGACGAGACCGACGATCTCGGCGTTGCGGTTAATGATCGGCGAGCCGGAGTTGCCGCCGATAATGTCGTTGGTCGTCACGAAGTTAAACGGTGTCTGTAAGTCCAGCGTTGATTTGGCGTCCGCCCAGCGTTGCGGCAACTGGTACGGAAATTTGTTGCCGTGCTCCGCCGCGTGACGATAGAGGCCCGCATAGTCGGTGTACGGCGTGACCTGCTTGCCGTCTTCTTTGTAACCCTTGACCGCGCCGTAGGAGAGGCGCAGCGTGAAGGTCGCGTCCGGATAGAGCTT
>JALZJL010000090.1 GCA_030859785.1 Acidobacteriota bacterium | reverse complement strand
CTGTTGAGCGAAACGGGCCGCGCACTCGACTATTACAACCGTGCTTTGACGATTCTGCGGACCCTGGGTGATCGCTCCAGCGAAGCCGCCACGCTCAACAACATCGGCCTACTCCACGACTCGCTCGGCGAGAAACGAAAAGCCCTCGACTCCTATAACCTCGCGCTCCCAATGCTGCAAGCCACCGGCGACGAGCGGGTGCGGGCCTACGCCCTCAGCAACATCGGCCTGCTCCAAGATTCGCTCGGCGAAAAGCAGAAGTCCCTTGACTACTACAGACAAGCGCTCGCGATTCTGCGGACGGTCAAGGATCGACGCGGCGAATCAATCGCGCTCAACAACATCGGGCGCGTCTATGATTCGCTCGGCGAAAAGCAGAAGGCGCTTGAATACTTCAACCAGGCGCTGCCCGTTCTACGCTCTGTCGGTGACGCGCGGGCCGAGGCCGTGACGCTTAATAACATCGGTTATGTCCACGACTCGCTCGGCGTAAAGCAGCACGCGCTTCGTTACTATCATCAAGCGCTCCAGGTCTTGCAGGCGGCGGGTGATCGAAGAACGGAAGCCGTCACGCTCAACAACATCGGCTTGATTCACAGGTCGCTCGGCGAAAGAGAGAAGGCGCTCGACTACTTCGGGCGGTCGCAGCAACTGCGACGCGCCGTCGGTGACCGCTCTGGTGAAGCCATCACGTTAAGTGACATCGCACACGTCCACGCTGCGTCGGGAAGTTATGACCGTGCGTTCGATGATTATGAACAGGCTCTGTCGCTCAGCCGGATGGTTGGCGAGCGCACGGTCGAAGCATCGATTCTGCGTGGCATCGCGCAGCTTGAGCGTGGGCGCGGCAATCTCACCGCGGCGCGCGTGCGCATTGAAGCCGCTATTGTCATTATCGAGTCACTGCGAACCGCAATCGTCAGCCAGGAATTGCGCTCATCTTACTTCGCGTCCGTGCAGCAGTATTTTGAGACGTACATCGATGTTTTGATGCGGCTTCACAAAGCGCGACCGGATGCGGGGCATGACCGCGCGGCGTTCGCGGCGAGCGAGCGAGCGCGTGCGCGGGGACTGCTGGAGATGCTGACCGAGGCCCACGCCGATATCCGTCAAGGCGTCGATCCCGCGCTGCTTGAGCGGCGGCGCACATTGCAGCAGACACTCAACGCGAGGGCAGCGGCTCAGATGCGGCTCACCAATCTCAACCCCGGCAGCGATCAACTCACAAAGTTGCGAAAGGAGGTCGCGGAACTCATCGATCAGTTTCAAGAAGTAGAGACGCAGATTAGAATTCACAGCCCGCGTTACGCCGCACTGACACAGCCCGTGCCGTCAAGCCTCGAAGAAATTCAGCAACAGATGTTGGACGCCGACACGCTGCTTTTGGAATACGCGCTCGGCGACGAGCAAAGCTACCTGTGGGCCGTCACCTCTTCTTCGATGAAGAGTTTTGAACTGCCACCGCGCGGCGAAATCGAAGCGGCCACGCGGCGCGTTCATCAACTACTGACGGCGCGCAATCGACGTCTCAAGTTTGAAACAACAGATGAACGACAAGCTCGCATCGCCCGCGCCGACGCGGAGTTTCCGAAAGCAGCAGAAGCTTTGAGTCGGATATTACTGAACCCGGTGGCGGCGGATTTACGTAAACGGTTAGCTGGAAAACGTCTGCTGATTGTCAGTGACGGCGCGTTGAATTATGTGCCATTCGCGGCGCTACCGGTGCCGCAAAGTATGGAGTCCGGAGTCTGGAGTCGAAAGTCAAAAGCCGGAATGAACAGTCAAAGGCGTGGCCTATCTGACTCCCGACTTCAGACTCCCAACTCTAGACTCCCCCTGATTGTCGACCACGAGATTGTCAGTTTGCCGTCGGCGTCGACGCTGACCGTGCTGCGGCGTGAATTGTCGGGGCGCACACGACCGCCGAAAACGCTCGCCATCGTGGCCGATCCGGTGTTCGAAAGAACGGATGAGAGAGTCACGGCGCCGAGAATTAAACCGAGCAGAGGGCGACAGCGCTTGGAATTTGTTGAGCCGGACGGCCCGCGAATATTTTCGAGGGTTGGCGAAACAAGTTCGGCGCAACAGGCCGGCGCGGTGCATAAAAGTGTCGACGAAGGTCTCGATGATGGAATGAAAGAAGCGGCGATTGAAGAACTGCTTGTTCAGCGCCTACCATTCACGCGGCGCGAGGCTGACAAGATACTTTCCCTTGTGTCAAAAACAGATCGCTTCGCGGCGCTCGACTTCGCCGCGAGTCGGGCGACGGCGACCAGTGCAGAACTCGGACAATACCGCTTCGTCCACTTCGCCACGCACGGCTTCATCAACAGCACGCATCCGGTATTGTCCGGCCTCGTGCTGTCTCTGGTCGACCGACATGGTGTCGAGCAGGACGGCTTTCTGCGCGTGCATGAAATCTTCAATCTGCACATTCCCGCCGACTTGATCGTGCTCAGCGGTTGCCGGACGGGGCTTGGCAGAGAGATTCGGGGCGAGGGACTAATCGGGCTGACGCGCGGCTTCATGTACGCCGGCGCGGCGCGCGTCCTCGTCAGTTTGTGGGACGTGGCCGACGAAGCTTCCGCCGAATTGATGGCGCGATTTTACGAAGGTATGCTCGGCAAAGATCGACTGCGGCCGGCGGCAGCCTTCAGGGCGGCGCAGATGAAAATTTTGCACGAAACGCGCTGGCAGGCTCCGTATTACTGGGCGGCCTTTGTGCTTCAAGGTGAGCCGGGATGAAGGATGAATGAAGTAGATGTTAGTTGGGACGTCAGATGTTGGTCAGCACACCTGTGTATCTTGACTAACATCCAGCATCTGACATCTGTTCCCCGGTGACGTTCACTTCTGCGTTTTACCTTTTTACTGTTGCCTTACTGTTGATCCGCTTTTCGAACTTCGGCGAGTAAGTCCCGCACGATCTTCGTCGCGACTCGCACGGGCGCGCCGGTATAACTGCTGCGGGAGTTATTCAGTCGCGCCGGCCACATCACTCCGCCAGCAGCGTTGACAAGCCTGACGGAAACCGATGCCCAATTCAAATCGACATTATTGCTTCGACGCGATTGCTCGGTCGAGACTTTCAAAAGCGCGTCCGCATCGTCCCGGCTTGAAGCGAGCATGAGCCGCCCGTCGGCCCGCAGACGATCAATCAATATTCCGCGAATCACATCATTTAGAGATTCATTACCGACGAACTCGATGTAAATTTTCCTGACCGCACGAAGAGACGTCGGCGGCGCGTTGCCTCCAAGACTCCGGGTCGACTCGACAGCTGGGGAAGTTTCTCCCGGCGTCACACTGTCAGGCTCTTCCACGTTGGGAGGCGGCGTCAAAAGTTTATTTCGATGAATGCTGCTACCACGCTCGCGTGAGTTTTGGGTGTTGCCGATGCGCGGCAAGCGCGACTCAAGACGAGCTCGTTTGGCGAATGCATTTTGATTATGCGAAGGTGCGACGGGTGACGGCGAATTATTAACCCTCGCGGGTGCGGCGTCCGTGTCGGGCATGGTTGGAGTCACGGGGTCGCTTGTTTGAACCGACTGTCCTGCGCGTTTGTCGCTGGCAATATTGTCGCCTGCAATCAATGGCGGCGCGGCGCTGTCGCTTCTGTTCCGCGCGTACCGCATCACGCCCACGGCGCACACCACACAAATCAACAAAGCGATGGCAGGGACGACTACTTTTACAGCGACGCCTTTATTTCGCCGTGAGTTGTTTTTAAGCGCCGGCCGGCGCTCTCCACCATTCGCCGCACCGTAAAACAGTTGACGGGAGAAGAGCGCCGCCGCTCGGAGTGGGTTCGTTTCACGATATGTCAATTCGATGATTGAGGTACCGGCGCTACTTGCGGCAGTGGTCGCGATTGATAGTTTCTGTCCGCCCTCCAGCGTGATGGAAACATTGGATGGTCGCACGCCGTCCGCGTCCTCGTCGTGCGCGAGGAGGTGTGTCGCCAGCAGCACATCATCGCCGCCGTCTTGATGCTGAACGGTGCGGACTTCGATCAACTCCGCACTGCCATCTAATTCGACCCGCAAATGGCGCGCCCTCGACAGGTCGAGGCGAGCGCGCTCCACGCCATCGACGACGACTCGCAGTTGACCTGCGGAGGCCCGCTTGCGGCGCGCCGACAGTTCGGCCAGGTGTCGTTTGACGGCGTTCAAATCTTCCTCGCCTAATTCCGGCGGGTGTTGACGATCATGTCTATCACTATCCCCACCGTCCCCGTCATCGTTGCCGCCACCGTCATTCCCTCCGCCACCTTGATGACCGCTGTCACCGTGCCGCGTGTTTCCCTCCTTCGCGCTCTTCGAGAAGAAGCGCGGGATTTGCAAACGCCGGTCGGGTGAATCGAAGCCGAGCGCATCAATCAGACGCTGATAACAGGCGGGGTGCAATGTCGCATGCATGCGGTAAACCTCGATGCGGTCTTCGGCGTCAGGCCCGCGAAATGACAAGCCCGGTATCTCATCGATGAGCGGATCAAAGCCGGCGGGCACCAGACAGGGCGTATGCCAGGGGGCGAAAAGATTCAGGCTTTGCGTGACCAACGCATGATGTTGGCCTGTGTGGTCGGAAGATTCGAATCTTTCTTCGCCGCGCGGCCCGCGGCAGACGCTGATGAAATCACCGAAACGCTCTTTCAGTTCCTGCATTAGCACAGCCTTACGCGAGCGGAAGTAATAATCATCCTTCACGCGCTCAGGGTCTTGAATAATCAAGTTGTAAATCTGCATCGTATCGGCTGTGCTGTAGTTATAGAGCAGGCGGCTGATGCCGAGTGTGACGTAGAAAGAGTTTCGTCTGACGGTCACTCGCACCAGATGCTTGATGAAACGAACAATCATCTCTTCTTCATTGAGTAGAACAGCGCCGTCCACCTGCTCCTGCTGCTTTTCGTAGGATTCCGATTCGGCATAGATGAGGCGTTGCAGCAGATGTAGTTCGCTGAATGAGACTTTGCTTCTAAAGGCATTTGATCTCGAATGGGGCGGCAGCAAACGACCGACTGGATGATAGTAAAGTCGCTTGCCCTGAGCGGAAGCGGTCACATCAAGCTTAGCCATTGCGCCGGTGACGATTCGCACCGCTGTCTCCCTGCGGCCGTGAATAAAGTAGGCGAGCAGGAAAGCCGTGTTCAAAGTTTCGTCTACGTCTGCGAGGCTATTAACCATATTCCTTATATAGAGAAATCAGAAGGCGAACCGACTTCCCGCACCCGGACTTGACTCCAAATCAAACGGCGAATCCTACACCACGCCGCATCACGTTCAGCGTGGCATTATCGGAAAGTAAAAAATGCCACGCTCCCCGGTAACCGGGAAGCGTAAAGTGGCGTTTCCGAAACTAAACCATAATCAACCACGGATAACTTTCGCATTCTCGATTGTATGAAAATGTCGATACCGAGGTCATAGCAGAGCCGCCCGCTTCAGACCCAAACCGCACGTCGCTTCGCCGTCGAGACGTTCGTCTGAACGATGAAGAACGGGCGAAGCGTTTGGTCGAGCCTGTGCCACTACAGTGACCGGTTCAACCACCAAAGTTAATCAGAAAAGGAGTTGAAAGCAGATGCCAGAATTACAGTTCCTCCGAATCTCGCTTAAACGCGCGCACAACTATTTCAATAAGAGGAAACCAGACCGCAACTTGGAGAAAAATTTGATTCTGCTGTTGGTCGCAGGCTTTTGCTCCATGATCGTCAGCAGTCAAATCACGCAGGTGTACGCGCAAGCGACCGACCCGGTGATGCTCGACGCACGACTCGGCGTCAGAGCTGTGGTGACGAGTTTAAACCAGCCGACCACGATGGCGTTCATCGGCGATAACGACATCCTGGTATTGGAAAAGGCCACGGGCAGAGTGCAGCGCGTGGTGAGTGGAGCGATTCAAAGTACGGTGCTCGATTTGCCGGTTAACTCCGGCTCCGAGCGCGGACTGTTAGGTATCGCTCTGCACCCAAACTTTGCTACCAACGGCTTCGTCTATCTCTACTGGACGGAGAGCGCGACCGGTGGAGACACGGCTAGTCTGGCCGACCTCGGTTCGATCTGGTTTAGCCTCGACCCGTTGCTGTCGAACCGCGTCGACCGCTACGTTTGGAACGGCTCGACATTGACGTTTAACCAATCCATCACTCGCTTTCGGCACTATCAAGCTGATCCCGGTCAACCGCTGCGCGGCAACCACGATGGCGGCATCATCAAGTTCGGGCCGGACGGCAAGCTTTACGTCATCGTCGGTGATACGGGCCGGCGCGGTCAGATGCAGAACCTCCCGTCGGGGCCGACGCTGACCGGCCT
>JALZJL010000084.1 GCA_030859785.1 Acidobacteriota bacterium | reverse complement strand
GAACGGGCGTGCATTGGGCCAACGCTTCTAATGTGACGATGCTGAAACTCTCGTTGTTCGACGGCATCACGAACAGCTTCGCGCCCGCCATCAAACTGAACTTCTCTTCGGCGGGGACGAAGCCGCGATATTCAATGTCCGGACGCTCCGGCACGCTCAGCGCATCTTCGCCCGTCAGCACGAGGCGGAGTGGCGACGGGTGCTCCTGTTTGAATCTGATGAAATGCTCGAACAGTTCCGGGAAGCCTTTGTTCGGGTCAATGCGCCCGCAGTATAGAATGTAGGGCGTGCCCTCTCTGGCCGGCGTGCGAAGTGTCGTGTCGACGGCCATCGAGACGACGCGACCGGGAAGGAGTCCCCATAAGTCGGCCCCGAGTTGGCGTTCCGCGTCGGTCAGCCAGAGCAGATTCCTGGTGCGACGGGCGACATGCCGGTACGCCGAAAAGTAAGCCGGCGGCTCGTCGTGCAGCGTCGGCACCATGATGGCGTGGCCGGGCGGCATGTTCATCAGCCCAAAGTAGGTCGTCGGATACAGATACGTCACGAAGATCACGGCTCGGTACATCGACCACTGCTCACGCAGGTAATCTAACAGCGGCTTCGAGTACGGGCCCTGGTGACGGATGAACTCCTCCTGCAACGACATCGTCCACGACAGGGAGCGCGCCTCGCCGAGCGTTCGATGGCCCCCGGAATCCTGCGCGTGGAAATCATTTTGCAAGCGCTGGTAAAGTTTGAACCAGTGCGAACTTCGGCCATGAGTGACGTGGAAGCGACGGATGTTAACACCGTCGCGTAACTCGTCGCCTGCGGGCAGGACATTCGCCCAGTCGCTGTAATCAAGCGCGGTGGTCGTCAGCACGTCCACCCGGTAAGCGTCCTTCAGCAGCGCGGCGTACTGCCACGCCAGAGACTCCGAGCCGCCGGCGATGCTCTCATGACACCTCTGGACTACGACCGCGACGTTACTCATAAGTCTCAAGGCAAAAGGGAAAAGTAAAAAGGCAAAAGTGAAAGCCAGTCGGAACAGATGTCAGATGTGAGATGCTGGATGTTAGTCCGGGACTTCGGCCAAGTGGTGTTGCCTTACCTCTTGCTTGTCACCTGTCACCTGTCACCTTTAAGTACTTAGCAATGAGTTGATGGCGCTGAGGAATTGCGTCTCAATCTTCAGATTAGTGAAAAGCTGTTCGTAACGCCGCCACCCCATCAGCCCGAGCGATTCGCTGAGGTCTGTGTTCTTAACCAGGAAGTCGATTGATTCGGCGAGCAGGAATGGGTTTCGCTCTCGCCACACCAACCCGGCCCCGCCAACCGTGCCCGGAATGGCCGTCGAGGCATAGGCCACGATGGGCACTTTCATCGCCATCGACTCGACGAGCGGGACGCAGAATCCTTCGTGTTCACTGGTCAACACAAATGCGTTCGCCACCATGTAGTAAGCCTTTAGTTCCGATTCCGAAACCCCGCCGGTGAAGATGATTGACTTCTCTAAACCATATCGCGCGACCAGCTCACTGAGCGACTCGAAGTAAGTTTCAAACCCGACTTCCTTACCGACGAGCAACAGCCGGCTGTGTTGGTTGTAGTGACGATGATAGAGGGCGAAGGCTTCGATCAGAGCGGCGTGCCCTTTGTTGGGTGACACGCGACCCACCATCAGCAAGTTGGTCTGGCCGTCGTGGTACGCATTCAGCACGTCGAAGTCCGGCTCGGCGGAGTGCAGACAATCGATGTGATGAAATGGCGGGACGACCAGGCATTTTGATTGGTCAGCGCCGGCCGTCAGCAATTCCCACAAACTATATTCCGAGTCGGATAGATAGAGGTCGCATCCGGCATTCACCATCGGTTGAAGTTGTCGCCCATCCCGACACAGTCGCTCGTGCTCTGCGCTGTAGCCGGCGAAGAATTCCGGCGGCGTCACATTGTGATACTTGATGAGTTTCCGGCACGGTAGCTCTTCTAAAACCTCCAGGCCGAAGTCCCAACCCACCGTGTAGTGATAGATCAATATGTCGTCAAGGCTGTTTATGAAGTCTGTGACCTGATGGGGGGGCCAAACCTGCAACTCGTCGAACGTCCAGGGCGAAGAATAGATGCGCGCGTCATGTCCGTGGCGCTGAAGCACACCGAGCATGCCGATGACATCATTGCTCACCGCGTCTCCGTTAGTAATAGTCGCTGCCAGCAGCGCAATTCGAGCCATGCTTCGATTCTCGGTCCGGGTCGTTAGAAGAGGTACGTCTATCACACAAGACTTAATACGCAAAGCGGGCGAGAGCGACGGCTACACCTTCCACCCGATGACGGCGTAGTCTAGATGGCCGAACATGAAATTATTAAATCGTAGAGCCAGTTCGGACGACTCTTGGACGCGCGCCGCATCATTCGCATGAAGTTTGACAATCTCCGTCCGAGAGAAGCCCCGCGACTCGACTAAGAGATGCAGCAGAGGGCTTGGCAGCGGATGATGATGACTCGGGTCCAGATAAAAGTTACAACCGCCGACGACGAGATTCTCCGGGTTCGGCGTTTCGAGGATGACCAGCCCGCCCGGCATCAGCGTCCGTAAAATCTCGTCGAGCAGAGTCATCAGCGCCGGGAACGGCAGGTGCTCGACGAGGTGAAATGCCGTAATGGCGCGGAGGCTACTGTCGGGCAGGCTGCGCAGGTAATCAATCACATCACTTGGCACGACTTCGAGATCGAGTGTCCGGCACTGTTCGATAAAGACTTGATTCTGGTCTACGCCGCGCGCCGGTAGTCGTTCTTCCTTCAACACTTCCAACCATTCGCCGCGCCCACAGCCGAGGTCAACCACCGCTCCGCCGCCCGTTGCCCGGTGGATGTAAGGCACATAGAATCTCATCGCTTCTTTGATGTCCGCGCGGTTGCCGCGAAACTGATCTTCGATGGAGGCATACAGCGCGTCCAACTCGTGATGCGTTTCGTTGACGACAGCCGGTGGTAATGGCAGCCCGTCGGAAGGTGTCGTCGGATGGCGCTGTCGCGCTTCCTGAAGCAACGGAGAGACACGTCTTTCCTGAAGCACAATCTCGGTGCGAGTCTGTTGCAGCCGGTGTGTGAATTCCCTGAGTCGCTCCTCAACACGCTGAAGGAGAACTTCAGACTGCCTTTTGGCGCGCTCTGCTCCGGTCACCATTTGGGCATGAATTTCATTCCGATCCCGTTGCTGCTCGCTTCTCAATTGCTCATCAATAGCCCTGAGTTGTTCATCACTAATCCTGAGCTGTTCATCATTAGCGCTTAATTGTTCCTGAGCCGCCGCCAACCGCTCGTCAATGTTGACCGCATCTTGCCGCGCCGACTCGATCAACGTTTCGAGTTGCTGCCGGTGCTGTGCCAGATGACGCGGCCACTGGCTGAGGTCGGCGAGCACTTGATTGATGAAGTCGGCGGTTTGTTGCTGCTGCGCGAGCGCGTGGGCCTCGAACTGATTCCGCTCGGTAATGAAAACCGGCAGTCGTATCAAGGCTAGCCCTAAACGAATAGCGTAACCGGCAACCGGCAGGCGTCCCAAGCGCCGCACCGTCGCCGGTCGTGACAGCCCGTCGATCCGAACGTTTCTCTTCCGGCCTTCCGGCGACCGGCGCAGGCTCGACAGGATGTCTATTTTGTCGAACCGTCCACTGCGTAAGAAACCGAGTTGCTGCGCGCATCCGGCCTCATCTGGCTCGCGCTTCAGGATGGCGCGATATGCGTTCCTGACGAACGCAGTGTCGTGATACGGCAACAGATCGTTGATGTGATAGTGGTCATTATCGTGACGGAGAAAGTCAGGTTGGAGAATTAACTGCGGAGACCCACCGCCGTTTGAGTTGGCCGACTTGGGCGACGCCGCTTTGCGCACGACGGCGGGCGTATGTGGGGCGGGTGCGCCCGACATTGGTAGGGTGGAGGAGCGCCGGGGCATCGCCGTCTTCACATCCGACAACGGTTTCGGGGCCGCACCGAGTTGGGCCTCGCGACGTTGCGCCGCTTCCCGGATTTCGGCCATCAATTTTTCGACGTCGATATCGCGTTCTCTGACTTCGCTCATAAGTGATTTCAATTCGCCCCGTGCCATTATCGCTTTTATCTTTTTACTTTTGCCTGTGATACATCATCAGGCGTGGCTGGCGCTGACATTTTCGACTTTCGCAATGGTCGAAGACACGCCGAGCCGGCGCGTGGTGACGCTGGCGTTGAGATTGGCGATGCCGTCCATCGATGTCTCGCTCGAGACGTGAAAGATCAACACATCGTCGATCCAATCGAAACTAATACCGTCGATGCTGTGCTCGGCGACCGTCACAGAGTATGAGCCGGGGGCCAGCCAGCATTCGAAGGCGAAGGTCACTTCGACGACTTCGCCACGTCGCACCCGCCCCACATCGGCACGCAGCAAGTCTGTGTTCGTGCCGTAGACGTGGACGCCGTGCCGGTTGCGAATGACATAGCCGCTCACAGGTAACTCGGCATCCCGATGATACGCCACACGCTTGCGTATCGAGAGGCGCTCGCCCGACTCGACCAACTCCGCCGGGCGGCCTGCGGCGTCGAGCAGTTCGACGCTCAAAATCTCCGCGCTACCGTCGCCGTGGCGGTGTGCGTGACGGAGAGCGGCGGCACTATTCAGATCCACCGCGGGATCGACGGAGTCATCTTCCGCCGTAGGTTGTGATTCTTCGTAAGCCTCCTCGCGCGCCATAATTATTTTTTGGTAACGGTTGAGAACTTCAGCGGGCTTGCCATCCGCGATGACGCGCCCGCCGCTGAGTAGGACGGCGCGCGAACACAGGGCGCGCACCGCGCCGGGGTCGTGCGACACGAATAGAATCGTCACGCCGCTCTGCTGCATCTCGCGCAGCCGCCGCATACAGCGATGCTGGAAAACGGCGTCGCCGACAGCGAGCGCTTCGTCAATAATCAGAATCTGTGGCGCGACGCTGACCGCCGCCGCGAACGCGAGCCGCACGTACATCCCGCTCGAATATGTTCTGACCGGCTGGTGGATAAAATCTCCGACCTCTGCGAAGCGCTCAATCTCCGGCAACATAGCCTCCGTCTCGCGGTGCGAAAATCCCATCAGCGCGGCGTTCATCGACACGTTCTCGACGCCGGTGAACTCAGGATTGAAGCCGGCGCCGAGTTCCAGGAGCGCGGAGACGCGACCGTCGCGCCAGACATGACCGTGTGTCGGCTCAAGCGTCCCGGCGATGATTTGCAACAGCGTCGATTTACCGCACCCGTTCGGCCCGACGATCCCGGTCGTAGCGCCGCGCGCGACATCGAAACTCACATCCCGCAATGCCCAGAACTCGCGATGCGCCTTCCAGCGACCGCGAGTCAGAGACTCTTTCAAACGATCACCCGGACGGTCGTAGATGCGGTATTGTTTCGACACGCCTTCGACGCGCAGTGCTTGGGTCATGCTCTCTAAAATAGCGAAGGTTATGCGAGAATGTCGAACGTGATTTCGGCCCAAGCAGCACGGCGCGCGGTGTGGCGACCGTTGTGGGAGTTGCCACGGCGCTCGAACCTGATCGCCTCGCTGGCGGCGCGCGAGTTGGCGGTGCGCTATCGCGGCTCGGCGCTCGGCCTGATGTGGGCGCTCGTGACGCCGGTCGTGATGATTTCGATCTATACATTCATCTTCGCCGGTATCTTCGGCGCACGGTTCGGCGCCGGCGGCTCGGCGTGGGACTATGCGATTTATCTTTTCTGCGGGCTGCTGCCGTGGACGGCGTTTCAGGAATCGGTGCAACTCTCCGCGAACATCATCGTCGCCCGGTCGAACTTGGTGAAGCGCGTCGTTTTTCCGCTTGAGACGCTGCCGGTCGCGCAGGTCTTGGTCGCGTTGGCGAATCAACTGTTCGGCACGTTGGCGTTGTTGATGGCGATCATCGTCGTGCGGCAGCAAGTCCACGTCACGCTGGCGTGGTTGCCGGTGCTGGTGGTGCCGCAGGCGTTGGCGATGCTCGGCGCGGCGTGGTTTATTGCCGCGCTCGGCGTCTTTCTGCGCGACACCGCGCAGGCCATCGGGCTGGCGCTCAGCGCCTGGATGTTTCTGACGCCGATCATCTACCCGGAGGCAGTCGTGCCGGAGCATTACCGACGCTTCATCGACGCCAACCCGTTCACCGCGCTGGTCAGGTGCTATCGCCGCGTGCTCCTCGAAGGTACTTCGCCTGACTGGCGCGGCCTCGCGTACTTCTCCGCGTTCGCACTGGTGCTGTTCGTTTCCGGCTATTGGTGGTTCGCCAGAACGCGCAAGAACTTCGCCGATGTCATCTGACGCTTCAGCCTTCGCCGATGAACATGGTTGAGATGATCTGCCGACAAACGCCCGTTGGCCCGTAGTCGATGACTGAAACGGGATGCCTCCCCGCAATGGTTAACGAGCCGTTAGCAAGTTGAGAAAGCAACCGACCAGCGCCGAGAGTGTCCGTGCCGCGGCGCGTCCGTGACCTACTTCGGCAAGCTCCTAAACCTCACCGGATAATGCGATTGACACTCGCCACGAGCGCGTGTTAGCGTACGAAATTGTCCGTTATCGACGGTGGTAAGCGGACACTTAACGGAACGTTCCGTCACGGTTTGACGCTCTGCTTCGCCCCAGTTCTCCACGTTGTTTCCACTCACCATGATGTTGTTTCGACCCAAGATAATTCCGAATGGCATTCGATAAAGCAAAAACTTTACGCGCGGCTGAAAAGCACCTCTCGACGGGCAATATTGTGGCGGCGGTTCAGGAATATCGCCAGATCGCCGAGCAGGACCCGGGGGACTTCAACGCGCTGAACACGCTCGGCGACCTCTACGCCCGAACCGACAAAAAAAAGGAAGCGGAGGCATGCTTCAAGCGCGTCGGCGGTCACTTCCGCGAGCAGGGCTTCACCGTCAAAGCGATTGCCATCTACAAAAAGGTGGCGCGCATCACGCCCGGCGACCTCGACGTGGCGAGCGCCCTCGCGGCACTCTACGAGCAGCAGGGCCTGTTGGTCGAAGCGCGCGCGCAGCACCTCGTCATCGCTGAGGCCCACACGCGCGCCGGTCGGACGCGCGAGATGTTCGAAGCCCTCCAGCGCATTGCCAACCTCGACCCGAACAACACCGAAATTCGCCTCCGACTCGCCGATGGCCTGATGCGCGAAGGCATGCACGACCAAGCCGCCGACGCCTACACAGAGGCCGGCGCGCACTTCCTCGCACGCGGCAACCATCCGGCAGCCATTGAAGTTTTCAATAAAGTCCTGGCCGTCCGGCCCGCCAGCCACCCCGCCCTCCACGGAATCATAACGGCCCACGCGGCGCTCGGCACAGCCGGCGAAGCAGCGAAGGTCATCGAGCAGTCCGTCGTTGATCGACCGCAGGACTTAGAGTTACGGGCGATGCTTTCGCGCGCCTATGTCGAGGCGGGGGATGCGGCGAGCGCCGAACGCGCGACCGATGAACTCGTCAATCAGGACTCGTCAAACTACGCTCTGTTCTTTGATGTCGCGCGCCTTTACATCCGGTTGGGCGAAGTCGATGGGGCGGTGCGCATCCTCAGCCGCGTCCTTGAACCGGCGCTGGCCGGGCGCGAAGAGGGCGAGATGCAGGAGTTGCTGCAACAGGCGCTCGCGCATGACCCGCAGCACCTCGCTGCCCTCCGCCTGTTGGCGCGCCTCTATGCGTGGCAGCGCCGCGACGACGAACTGCGCCCGACACTCGAACGCATCGCGGAATCGGCGAAGTCAACCGGGCAGATTGACGAAGAGCGCAACGCGCTGGTCCAACTTGTGCGGCTGGCGCCCGGCGAGGCGCGCTTCGGTGAGCGTCTGAACGAACTCGGCGGCGCCCCCGAAAGTGATGGTGCAAATGACGCTGCGGCGGCAAGCGAATATGAAGTCGCCCCGCCGGCAACCGGCGAGGTGCCGACGTTCGAAAGCTTCATGGTCGACGATGACGCCGCCGCGCTGATGCCGAACGCCGCCGCGCCCGTGGCTGTTGACGCCGGTGCCGGGATTGAGCGGAATACCATCGATGCGTCGCCCGTGGTGGCGGACGCGAGTTCTTCGTTCGCCGACCTCGACGATTTTTCGAATGCGGTTCCCGGCCACATTCCTGCTGCCACGGTCGGCACGATATCCAAAGCGGCATCCGGGGATTTCCAAGAGATCGACTTCGGCGCTCCGGCAAGCGGCAGTACGGCCCCGACGAAGGGTGATGAGCACCAGCAGGCAGCGATGCTCAAGCAAGAGCTTGAGAGCGTCGATTTTTACATCACGCAGGGCTACTACGACATCGCGCGCGACACGCTCGACGGGGTGGAACGGCAGTACGGCACGCACCCTGACATCGACGCGCGCCGTCAACAATTGCCGGACGGCGGAGCAGGCACGGCCGCCACCGATTCGGTTCACGCCGCGCCGGTCGCCGCTGAAGCGGTTGAAGCGGGAACCGAGTTCGGCAATTTCGCCGACTTCGGCGCTGTCGCGGAAGTCGATGCCATCGACGCTGGTACCACCAATGAAGTGGACGGCGCCTTTGACGAAGTGGACGGCGCCTTCGACGGCCTCATGGTCGACGCGCCGCTATCGCCGCCGCCTGTTGTTGGTGCGGCACCACCACCCGCCAGCCTCGACCTCGGCCTGGCCGCCATCTTCGACGAGTTCCGCAGCGCAGTCGAAGAGGAAGAGGAGCCGAAGGATACCGAGGATTTCGAAACACACTACAACCTTGGTCTGGCTTACAAAGATATGGACTTGCTCGACAAGGCCGTCGAAGAATTTCAAGCTGCCGCGGGGCTGACCGCGCCGAGCGACGGCACGCCGCGCTACCTTCAGTGCTGCAACATGCTCGGACACTGTTTCATGCAGAAGGGCATGGGGCCGCTGGCGGCGATGTGGCTCAAGAAAGGCATCAGCGCGCCGGGCCACACCGAAGACGAATACCAAGCGCTGCGCTACGAACTCGGCACCGCCTACGAACAGATGGGAGACCTCAACCGCGCCCTCGAGACATTTTCGGAAGTCTACGGGACGGACGTTTCTTATCGCGGCGTCGCCGACAAACTGCGCGATTTGCAAGCGCAAAAAGCAATTGCCGGCGAGAGGTGAAAAGCGACTCGATGAACAGTCGTCGATCCATTTAATCAAAGGTGACAAGTGACAAGTAAGGAGTTTGGGTCACGCAAGTTTTGCCTGCCCCCAATGGTTTTATTGGCGAGGATGTTTTAGCTGACGTCGTGACCGCGAGCCGTACCGAAATCTTAACCGTCCTGTCACCTGTCACGATATACCTGTCACGTTTGAGTTACTTACCGCCTGAACAGACATGTCATCGAAGCTAACGGTCATCTTTTACATCATCCTGTGCCTTGAGGCGGGCGCCGTGCTGACGCTACTGCCGTGGATTCACCCATTTGGGCTGGGTGACTGGGGCGATAATTATTTTCTGCTCTATGCCTCGCAGAAGATCGGTCTGCAAAGTTTGCAGACCGCCGTCTCGTCGGGCTGGGTGCGTGGCGCGGTCACGGGGTTGGGTCTGCTCAACCTCGGCATGGCCGGCTGGGAGATCGCGCACTTTCGCCAGACGGTGCGGTCGCTGCAAACACAGCACACCGCACCGCCACCACCCGCGATACGGCCACCCGCCGCCCGCACGTTTTTTGAGACCGACGCCGACGCACCAGACCATGATCGCCAAGCTTCAACGTCCGTTGACGTATCTGATTACCAACGGCGCGACGACCTGCGCGACCACCCCGGCCAGTGAAGAGTTCGCGCGCTTACTCGCACTCGTCGAGCGTGCGACTGACGCCGGCGTGTCACTGATTCAACTCCGCGAAAAAGAACTGTCCGCTCGCGTTCTCTACGAACTAACGGAGAGGGCGGCACGGATCATACAGAGCATCGGCGCGGTCACACGTCTGCTGGTCAACGACCGCGCCGACCTCGCGTCCGCCGCCGGTGCCGATGGCGTCCATCTCGCCACACGGTCGCTTCAGCCTGCAATCGTCCGTCGCACCTTCGGCGATAATTTTCTGATTGGCGTCTCGACGCACACGCTCGCCGAAGCACGCGCCGCCCGCGCCGACGGCGCCGACTTCGCGACCTTCGGCCCGATCTTTGAAACTCCATCGAAAGCGGTGTACGGCGCGCCGGTCGGCGTCGATGCTCTCGCGTCAGCAGTGCGCTCGCTCGCCCCATTCCCGCTCGTCTCGCTCGGCGGCATCACACTCGCCAACGCGGACCAGGTCTTCGCAGCGGGCGCGCACGGCATCGCTGGGATTCGCTTGTTCGCCGATGCACGCGACCTCCGCGAAGTGGTGCGTGAGGTGGCAAGCATCGCCTCGAAGGCTTAAATTTGCGTCATCGAACCGCGTATGAACGATTCTGAATTGAAAGCCCAAGTGGTGGCGTTAACGATTGCCGGATTCGACCCGTCGGGCGGGGCGGGCGTCGTCGCCGACATTAAAACATTCACCGCCTTCGGGTGTTTCGCGACCGCCGCGGTGACATCTCTGACGTACCAGAACACGACCGGCGTGTTCGGCGCAGCGCATCAGACAGCGGCAGCAGTGCGCGCGCAGGTGCTACCCGTGGTCGAAGATTTTCAAGTGGCCGGTGTCAAGACCGGAATGCTGCCGACGCGCGAAGTGATCGAAGATGTGGCGCGTCTGTTTCGTGAAACGAACTTGCCGTCGCCGGTCGTCGATCCGGTGGTGCGCTCGACCTCCGGCTATGACCTGATTGATGACGAGGCTTTGACCGCGCTCGTGTCCGAACTGCTGCCGCTGGCGCGCGTGTTGACGCCGAACATTCCGGAAGCCGAACGCATCACCGGGATGCGCGTCACAAACGAACAGGAGATGCGGCGCGCGGCGCGCGTGATGCGCGAGATGGGCGCGCGGGCGGTTTTGCTGAAGGGCGGGCACCTCTTCTCCGCCGATGCACTTGACCTGCTCGACGACGAAGACGGCGTGCAACTATTTCGCAACCCGCGTCTTGAAACAACGTCTACCCACGGCACAGGTTGCACACTGGCCGCCGCCATCGCCGCGTGTCTCGCGCGCGGGATGCATCTACGTGAAGCGGTCGGCACCGCGAAACGCTTTGTCACCGACGCCATCCGGCACGCGCCGCAACTCGGACACGGACACGGCCCCATCAATCACAATGTCGCGGTGCGCCTCGGCGCCTGGCGAAACGACGGAGAAGAAAATCATGAGCGTTAACGGAAAGATTCGATCTCGGAGCGGCAGATCATACGGCGGGCCATGCTGTCGTGTGACATCATCACGTTTGCTGGCGGTGAGCGTGGTTGTGGCTGCCGCGTTCGCTATCGTGTCCGCGGCGGCGCAGGGCGACCTGATGGGCGGTGTTGGGCAGTTCGCCGTCCAGCCGAGAAGAGAACGAGCGTTGAATCAAATTCGCCCCAAAGTAACTGCGTTCCCAGCCACGACGCCGGGCGGCAGGCCGAAGCCGAAAGACGACCGAGACTTCCGCCTGCTGCAAGCCGCCGCGGGTGGAGACCTGAAGATCATCGAAGAGTTGATGCTGCGCGGGGCGAGCATTGAGGCGAAGAGTGGTGATGGCTGCACGCCATTTATCTTTGCGGTCGCCAACAAGCGGAAGGAACTGATCGAGAGTCTGTTGACGAAAGGCGTCGATCACGCCGCCAAGTGCGTTGACGGCACGACGGCTCTGACGCTGGCAGCGGAGGACGGCGACATGCCTCTGGTGCAGACGTTGACCGAGCGCGGCGCGGGCGTTAACGTCAGAACAAACGATGGGCGCACGCCGTTGATCCTCGCGGCGTCGGGCGGGCACGAAGAGCTGGTGCGACAGTTGCTGGCGCGCGGCGCCGACTTCAATGCGAAGTTCAGGGACGGGCGCACCGCGCTCGTCTTCGCGGCGGCCAACGGCTACGGCGGCATCGTGCATGAGTTGCTGGAGAAGGGCGCGGCGGTGGATGCGACGCCGGACGACGGCTGGACGGCGCTGTTCTGGGCGTCCTGGTACGGACACTTCTCGGTTGTGAAGGAACTGATCGCGCGCGGCGCAGACGTTAATGCACGCGACCGCGACCGCGACACACCGCTGATGAAGGCCGCCACTCAAGGGCACAACGATATTGTTCAGCACCTGCTCGAGCGCGGTGCTGAAGCGACCGCGCGTGGCAATGGGGGCGGCACTGCGTTGCTGTTTGCGGCGGGTCGCGGCCACCCGGAAGTCGTTGCGGCGCTGATCGAGAAAGGTGTCGACATGAACGTGAAGAATGACGCCGGGATGGCGCCGGTCATCCAGGCCGCCGGCTATGGTCGCGTCTCTATCGTCCAGGACCTGATCGGGAAGGGCGCGGACGTGAACACGGCAAACAACAAAGGTTTCACTGCGCTGATGGCAGCGGCAAATAAAGGCCTGGTTCAGACGGCGCGCGTGCTGCTGGAAGGCGGCGCCAGCCCGGACGCGAAGTACGAAGACGGGCGCACTGCCCTCGACTTTGCAACCCAGAACGGACAAGACAAAATCGTTGAGTTGATCAAGAGCGGCGCGACCCGGAAAATCAATCAGTGATGAGTCATGCGTGACGAGCAGTGACCGTCCCACTTATCGCTCATCACGCAATGCTCAGTACTCAGTACTCATCAGTCAGTACTCATCACTACTGTTCTTCTATCGTAACTTTTTCCATCGACACGTCGTTGCGCGGTCGGTCGTTGCGGTCGGTCTCCGCTAAAGCAATGGTGTCGACGACATCCTGGCCTTCGATGACGCGCCCGAACTTCGAGTAGCTCGGCGGCAGCGCGTAGTCGGCGTGCATGATAAAGAACTGCGAGCCGTTGGTGTTCGGCCCGGAGTTCGCCATTGCGACGGTGCCCGCCGCATACCCACCCTGATAGAGCGGCGACGTGCGGTTGATTTCGTCGGCGAAGCGCCCGCCGGCGGCGGCCTCGCCCCCGCGTCCCGTCCCCGTCGGATCGCCCCCCTGAATCATGAATCCTTTAATGACGCGGTGGAAAATCACTCCATCGTAATAACCGCGTTCGGCCAGCTTGATGAAATTGTCGGTTGTCCGTGGCGCCTCGTCTTCAAGTAACTCGAAGCGGATCGTTCCGTGATTGGTCTTGATGTTTGCGATGCGATTAGCCATGTGTGCTCCTCTTGATTGTTAAAGTCAGTAAGAAGACGGAGTAAAAATGTGCGACCTCTTGCCTTCCGACTCCCGACATCTGTTGTTACGTTAAGACGAACTTTTCAGTCATCGTCGACTTCGTTGTTACCGAGTACGAACTTTTCAATCGCGATGGCGACGCCGTCGTCGTCGTTGGTGGCGGTGACGTGAAAACTCTGTGACTCATGCAGTCGCCGCTCGGCATTCGCCATGATGACGCCCGTGCCGGCGAAATGCAGCATCTCCAAATCGTTTAAGTTGTCACCGACCGCCATCACTTCCGCGCGTGTCAGTCCATATTCGGTGGCGACCGCCGCCAGCCCCGTGCCCTTCGACGCCTCCGGGTGAATCACATCGAGCAACGCGAAATCCTGTTTCGGGTACAGCGTCAGCAGCGACTTGATGCTCGCCCCAAGCTCGCGCCGGAGCACTTCGTCCAAACGCTCCGTGCTCTGACACGGGCCGGAGAAGGCGACGTGCACCGGCGGGCTATCGAGGTAGTGTTCGAGCGAAGCGACGCGCCGCACCACATCTGCGGGGTCGTCGCCGACGACGCGCCGCGACCAGACGATGTACTTCGCGAGCGCCCCGTTGGTCTCGCTGATGTGATCGTAGACGAGCAGCCCGGCCCCTTCCGGGTCAACACTCACCAGCGCGTCGGCCCCGGCAGCGCGCCCGATGCGCAAGGCGTGGCGCGCCGCTTCGAGCGGCAGCAGCAACGCGGCGACGGTCTCCATTGTGCGCGCGTGTTTCGTTAGGGCACCGTTGTGCGAAATCACCGGCACGTCGAGTCCGAGTTCCAGTGCGAGCGGGCGCGCGTCGCGGAACCGCCGTCCCGTGACCAGCGCGACGCGCACCCCGCGCCCGCGCGCGCCGGAAATCGCCCGCCGGTTCCGCTCGCTCAACATCCCGTGCGAATTAAGCAGCGTCCCGTCGAGATCGAGCGCGATCAGGCGTATCGGCATCCGAAGCGTGTCCCCATGCTTTCCGTCTGACCCTTGAGAGATAGAACACAACTCTCCGGCGGTGATTTGGCAGCGTGTTAAGTTGACGGCTGTTATGAATCAAGGAACATAAACCAGAAGATTTGAAAACGCCAGTCACCGGCCACGCAAAAAAAAAAGCCCGCCCGCCGTTTCTAAAATTTGGAAATCAGAATCCATTCGGGGTATAACAGAGCCAAAGTTTTAATAATTGCGGTCGGCATGTTTTGCGCTTTGACACGCTAAGGCGCGTTACTTCCTCCGAAGCTATGGAGATCACTTCACCTATGTACCAGGCTCGTTTCTCGATGCCCACGGAAAGGATTTGAGTTTTATGAAGAAAGTTCTCTTTGCGTTTGCTGCGGCAATCGCTCTGACAGTTTTGTCGGCGCCCGTCAAGGCCGACATTCTAGTGTTCACCACGACGCTGTCCGGCGCAAACGAAGTGCCGCCGGTTGCTTCTCCCGGTACTGGCAACGCCGTAGTCACTGTGGACACTGTTGCCAATACTATGATCGTCAGTGCCAGCTTCAGCGGCTTGCTCACGACCACGTCTACCGGCGCGCCCAGCGGCACGACCGCTGCACACATCCACTGCTGCACCCCGCCGGGGGCAAATGCCGGGGTCGCCACGGCTGTCCCGTCATTCCCGGGCTTTCCACTCGGCGTCACATCCGGCACCTTCTTGAACACTTTTGACCTGACCGCTGCTTCCACATATAACCCCGCCTTTGTCACCGCTCAGGGCGGGCTGGTTAATGCGCGAACAGTCCTCCTCGCGGGCTTACAGGGTGGGCAGACCTATTTCAACATCCACACTAATGCATTCGGGGGCGGCGAGATTCGTGGGCAACTTCAACCCGTGCCCGAGCCGGCGACGATGATCCTGCTCGGCACCGGCCTCGCGGCAGTCGCTGGACGCAAGCTTCGCCGACGCCGCAGCGAATAAGCACGAAACGAGTATCCGAACCAAACGTCCGCGCACGATGCAGCGGTGCGATACGCCACAACCTTAACGATCAAGCATTCATCGCCGCGCGATTTAACACTTCCCGCCATGATAAGTATTAAGTCGCGCGGCGATCATCATTGGAGCTGATATTTTCAGGGCTCAATCAAGCCCGTTTTGATTCCGCTCTCATTGGATTGTCGAATAATACGGTCACATCAGCGAAGTAAGTTGCGCGCCATGATGGGGCATGACACCAACATTCAACCACAGGGAAAGGGTAACAACGATGCACTTACGCAGAACGCTGCTCGCAGCTTTGACCTTAATCGTCATCAGCCTCGGAACCGCGCAGGCCGACACATTGACATACACCGGGACGACGACCGGTGGGCCGACCTTTAACCGCCCGCTTGAGGATGGCTCCGGGCTTTCTGCAGTCGGGACGGCCGTGCGTTACAGTGTCCTTCAATTCTCCGTCACCGCAGCCGGCTCTTACAGCTTTGTGAGTACGCCAACAACCTCTGGCTACGACAACTTCCTGATTCTCTATCAGAACGCCTTCAACCCGGCATCACCGTTGGTTAACTTTGTGATTGGCGACGATGACACGGGCGGTGTCGGCGTCTCCTCGGCGTTCATCACACCATTGACGGTGGGCACAAACTATTTTCTGGTCACGACCGGGTTCGGTAACCAGGACTTCGGTAACTTCACTAACTCGATTACCGGCCCTGGCAGCTTCATCACGGGCGGCGCCCCGATCCCTGAACCGGCGACGATGATCCTGCTTGGCACCGGCCTCGCGGCAGTCGCCGGACGCAAGTTTCGACGCCACCGCGAATAACCTTACACTATTCGGCTTGAAAGCCGGGCGACGGTCTGTTCCGTCGCCCGGCTTTTTTTGCGTCAAACAATTGCTCTCAAACCACGCGCCGAATCGGGGACGGGACGCAGTAGTATCACTCCACCTGAGCGAAACTGACTCAGGTTGCTGATAAAATGGCGCGTCAACGCTGGTTCCCAAATCCAATCAAAGGATGCCTGAAACGAATGAACGTGACTCACTTGGAATGTGCGGCGTGCGGTCTGCGTCATGAGGCACAACGCTTGCACAATCTATGCGCGAAATGCGGTAAGCCGCTGCTGGTGCGTTACGACCTGCGACGCGCCGGCGAGACTTTGACAAAAGAAGCGTTGCCCACGCGGCCCGCTTCAATGTGGCGCTATCGAGAGGTGTTGCCGGTCGAGAGTGACGATCACATCGTTACTCTCGGCGAAGGATGGACGCCACTCCTTCGCGTGTCGCGTCTGGGGGCGCGGGTCGGGGTCGGCGAACTGTACGTCAAAGATGAATCGCAGAACCCGACGCAGAGCTTCAAGGCGCGCGGCATGGCGGCGGCGGTGTCGATGGCGAAGGAATTGGGCGCGACGCGATTGGCCGTTCCGTCAGCGGGAAACGCGGCGGGCGCGCTCGCGGCATATGCCGCCCGCGCCGGCCTTGAGGCGTTCATCTTCATGCCGCGCGACACGCCGCGCGCCAACATCATCGAATGCCGCGAGACGGGCGCGCATGTCACGCTGATCGACGGCCTGATTACCGATTGCGGCGCGGAGGTCGGGCGGCGCAGAGAGGCCGAAGGGTGGTTTGATGTTTCGACTTTGAAAGAGCCGTACCGCGTCGAGGGGAAGAAGACGCTGGGGTACGAACTGGCCGAGCAACTCGACTGGGTGTTGCCGGATGTCATCATCTACCCGACCGGCGGTGGCACCGGGCTGATCGGGATGTGGAAAGCGTTCGACGAAATGGAAGAGTTAGGATGGATCGACTCGAAGCGACCGCGCATGATCTCGGTGCAGGCATCCGGGTGCGCGCCCATCGTCCGCGCGTTCGCGGAAGGGAAGCGGTTCGCCGATGAATTCCCGAACGCGGCGACAACGGCTTCAGGTCTGCGCGTGCCGCGTGCGATTGGCGACTTCCTGATCCTCGACGCGGTTCGTGCATCGGGTGGCGCGGCCCTCGCCGTGACCGACGACGAAATGATCGCCGCGACGCGCGAGATCGGCGCGGCGGAGGGACTGTTCGTTGCCCCCGAAGGTGCAGCCTGTCTGCCCGCGTTGCGTCAACTCATAGCCGATGGCAGCATCAAAGCAAGCGACCGCGTGGTGCTCTTCAACACCGGCGCGGGCGTCAAATATCTTGAAAGTTACGGCGGGTGAGTAGTACGGATAAAGTAAACAGTTTTGAGTTTTGAGTTTTCGATTTTCAGCTCAAAACTGAAAAACTGTTCGGTTGTGTCAGTCAAAAGCAATGGGTGCTGGAGATGAACATTCGACCTGTCGCAAAAGTAAGAAATCCGTTTGTTTAGAGGCTTGCTTGCGCCCGCCGTTGCCCGCGACATTCAACCATGCACAGGCGGGCGGAGCCGCCTCTAAACTTGGCAATTGATTTTTGCAAGAGGTCTATTCGAGAGGTGAAAATCAAATTGATTATGGAAATTAAAGTTCGGCGGTCGGCTAGTCGTCAATGCTTCCACGCGATGATGGCGGCGACGATTATCATGAGCGGTTCTATTTTTGTTCTGACGTGCGGCGCGCTGCCGAACGTGGCCGTCGGCCAGAGCTTGAAGAGTTCGCCCGCGGTGGTGACAGAAGCTTCGACCGCTGGAGCCAAGACAGATCAAGTACGCTTCGACGCCCTACGCGAGGAGGGGTTCGACGCGCTGTACAATCTCGACTATGAAGGCGCGCGGCGTCGCTTCAGAGAGTTGACGCACTTGTTCCCGGATCATCCGGCTGGGCCGCAGTATCTGGCCGCGAGTCTGTGGGTGCAGACGCTGAATGAATCGCGCCGGTTGCAGGCGTCGCTTTACAACACGGAGTCGTTCTACGCGAAGACCGAAGAGAAGACTGACCCGAAACTCGTCGCGCAGTTCCGCGAACTGACGCGGCAGGCCAAACAACTTGCCGAGGAACGCATCCGACGCGACCCGAAAGATGCGGAGGCTCTCTACTTTCTCGGCGCGTCGGAGGCCTTGAAGGCAGCGTTCGCCGCCGCCGTCGAGAGAAGTTTTCTGTCAGCACTACGCGATGGGCAGAACTCGGTCGAGCGTCACCGCGAAGTCATCAAGCTCGACCCGACCTTTCACGACGCCGAAGTCAGCATCGGGACGTACGATTACGTTGCCGGGACGTTGCCGCTACCGGTCAAAATCCTGGCGACCGTCAGCGGCGTGCGCGGCTCAAGAAAACGCGGACTAGAGACGCTCGAACGGGTCGCGCGGAAAGGGCGTTGGGCGCGCGACGACGCGCGTGTGCTGCTGCTCGGACTGTTCAAACGCGAGCGGCGATTCGCCGAAGCGCTGGTGTTGGCGCGCGAGTTAGCCGCCAAATATCCACGCAACTATCTCTTCAAACTCGAAGCGGCGGATGCGCTGGTCGCACAGGCCGCCATCGACCGTCAGACGAATCCATCTGCCGTCGCGAATGCCGAGCGCGAAGCGTTCGCCGTTTTCGACGCGCTGTTGCAACCCGAACGCTCCATCAAATCGCGAGATTCGACCGCGCCGTTTGCGCCGCCGCGTCCGCTTGATTTAATCCACTTCAGCTACGGTGAATCATTGCTCACCGCCGGCCAGGCCGAGCGCGCCGCGAAAGAGTTTCTTGCCGCCGCGACAATCGCCGGAGCCGAGCCGGGATTAGCAACGATAGCCCGCCTGCGCGCCGCTCAGTCGCTCGACGTGGCTAGCAAAAGGAAAGAAGCGCTGGTGCATTACGCCGCGGTGCTGACGCGCCTGAACGTCTATGACTCACACCAGGAGGCCAAGCGGGGCCTGCGCGAGATATATCAAAGGCCAGGACTGGCGAACGTGTCATCCGGCGGCGTCAGTAAAGCAAGCGGCAGCGATGAGTCAGGCCGGGGAAACGCCGGAAAACCCTGACGAGTTTCGTTTCACTGAGTCATGTAGCTCGCGGCGGCGCGCAGCATTTTAGTGTGGTCGGAGTTTAACTCGAACTCGGTCAGGCCAAGTTTCACTGAGACTTTTTTGGCGTAGGCGGTCTGCGAAAAAATCTCGTAGGGGACGACCGCCGTCATCGACTCGATGAATACTCCGTTGCCGGACTGCATCGTGCGCTGAGTCTCGCCGAGCGCGAAGCGACGACCATCCGCCACAATCGTCAGCTTGCGCGCGCTCTCGTAGCGGTTCCCGCCTTCGACCGACAGCGAGACAAAGACCAACGCCACCTTATTCGGTTTAGCGATGACCCGCCCGTGGTGAACCGACACCGCGCCCAGACGCAACTCTTCACGCTTCCTTGAAATGATGATCGTCGGTTGGAGCATAACCTTCGTCGTGTCACTCGATTGATCGTAAGCAGTCGTGATCTCACCCGGTTTGGCGGCTTCCTGAGCGGGACCAGCAGCGACGACGGTCGCGAAGACACAGGCCCACAGTAGCGCCATCAATTGAAGGAATGGTACGGTCTTTTTTCGTCGGTGATTCATGCACAGATTATGACTCATCAAGAACGCGAGGCCGAAGAAAATTCTGTGGTCGCTTCGCAGCCGGGCGGCGGCTTTGCTCCGGGTGTCTGCTTTGCCCGTGGCCGCACTCGCGCTTGACCGCGCCCGTCCGCCCAGCGTACAAGTTCGCGTATGGACAACCCACTCGCGCCGGGCGGCGTGCGGCTTTCGCCGGCGGTCGAGACCGTCAATCTGGTGAGGCGGTTCGGCGATTTTACGGCGGTCGACCACGTCAACCTGCGTGTCGAGCGCGGTCAGTTTTTCGGATTCCTCGGCCCGAACGGGGCAGGCAAATCAACGACCATCAAGATGTTGACCGGGCTGCTTGCGCCGACCAGCGGGAAGGTTCGCGTGCTCGACCGCGACCTCGCCGCCGAGCCGCTCGAAGTGAAGCGGCGCATCGGCGTGGTGCCCGAAGACTTGAATTTGTTCGAGCGTTTAACGGGCGCCGAGATGCTCGCTTTTACGGGGCGGATGTATGGCCTCGCGCGCGTCGAGATTGCCGAACGAGCGGGCGAGTTGCTCGCGCTGATGGAACTCGACGGCGAGCCGAAGAAGCTGATTGTCGAGTACTCGCACGGGATGAAGAAGAAGCTGTCGCTCGCGTGCGCGCTGATTCATCGCCCGGAGGTGCTCTTTCTCGACGAACCATTTGAAGGCGTCGATGCCATCGCCTCGCGCACACTAAAAGATTTGTTTTCGAAATTGGCTGCGCGCGGGGTGACGGTGTTTCTCACGTCGCACGTGCTGGAGATCGTTGAACGCCTGTGTACTGACATTGCGATTATCAGCGGGGGTCGCCTTGTCGCCGCCGGCCCGCTCGATGAACTGCGGCGCGGCGTTACCATTGATGTTGACGGCCACACATCGAGTGCTCCGTTGCCGCTTGAAGATTATTTCATCCGGGTCATTGGCGGTGCGCGGACCACCGGCGACGACGTGCTGCGATGGCTCGGCTAATGTTAACGGGTGAGTCGAGACAAGGAGCCGGCTAAGCAAAAAATCCGAGGCGCGAAGAGGGTGGTCGGAAGTGACCAATCTCTTTCGCGCCTCGGACTCTTTTTTGTGGAACGGGAAATCCACCCGAGTATAGTCCGCTTCCTACGGCACCTCGATCATCAATTCGCGGGCGAACGTGAAGTTCGGACGTTTGCGTCCCTTCATGTACTTCGCGGCGGTCTGCGACAGAGAGGTAATCAGAATCGGCAGCGCGATGGTGGCGTCGCAGTTGACATAGGCGGTGCTGGCGCCGCGCGACAGCTTACCGAAGATGATTGATTCGTCGTTGCTGGTCGCGCTGGAGCGTCCACCGGGGTGCGGCGTGTCGGTGGAAATCTGAATCGCATACTTGTGGCCGCGCGCCGGCGTCTTGACGATGTTGGTTGCGACCTCCATCTGTTGGATGAACGAGCGGGATGTGCCGCCGCCGATATTGATGACGCCGGTGACACGCGCGCGTGCCGCGATCTGCGTCATGTCGAGCACATCCTGCACCACGTCGAAGGTGAAGTTGTTCTTCTTCTCGAAGCGCGATGCGGCGATGCCAAGGCTAATCGCACTATCGGCAATGGTCGGGCAGAAGACGGGGACGCGCGACTTGTATGCGGACGTGAGCACGCCGTCCTCGGTCGCGATCTCGGCGAGTTCGCGCCCCAGCAGGTGCAGGAACTCGCGCGTCGAGTAGGGGCGCGTCTGGTCGAGTTGGTTGGTGAAGCCGCCGACCCACTCGTTGGCTTCGTGATACTCCTCTTCGCTCGCCAGCACGTCCCACATTCGCCCGATCTGCGCCGACTCAAGCTCGGCGTCGGTCATGCTGGGGTGCGCCTGAAAGTGCTGACGCCCGAGGGTCTCGTGCAGGTCGTGAAAGAGTAGTGCCCCGGAGAGCACCAGCACGTCGACGAAGCGGTTCTTGATAACGTAGGCGAGCAGTCGGCGCATCCCCGCCGGGATCAATGCCCCGGAGGCGGCGACGATGATCGTCGTGTTATCGCCGAGCATGTCGAGCCAGATGCGGTGCGCTTCGGCCAGTTGCCGCGCGCCGAAGCCCGCGCCTTCCATCTTCTCTAACAGCCCGGCAATCGAGCGGTCACGATCAACCTGCACCGGCCTCACCGGCACCGTCAGATATTTCGAAGGTCGGGGTTTGCGTTGGGTTACCATAAGGGTTTGCTCTGATCCTTTTCAGGCATGCGGCGGGTGGTCTCGGTGAGAGGTGAATCACCCTGCCGCGTTGCCGGTTACGACTGACGAGGAATGCTAATCACGACGCCGCTTGGTGGTGGTCACGTCGCCGTTGACTGACAAGTAGGTGTAGGCGTCAATACGCGATTCGTAGAACTCGACGATCCGGGCGCCTTCGGCCTCGGTCATATCACCGCGTTTGACGCGCAACGCGACCTGGCGACGAAAGCCGTCGTGCAGTTGGCTCCGGTCATAGCGCGCCCGTTCGAGGGCTTCGCCGATGGTTGTGCCGCGCACCACTTTCTTAATCAGATAGCCGTCCTCGTCGATGTGAATGTGGGCTTCGTTCGGCGCGCCGAAGAGGTTGTGATTGTTACCCATCACCTCCTGGTACGCGCCGACCATCATGAACGCGATGTAGTACGGCTCGTCCTTAATCAGAGAGTGCAGTTCGAGCACCTGCTTAACATCGTGCAGATCGACGAACTTGTCGACCACGCCGTCGGAGTCGCAGGTGATGTCGCACAGCGTCGCGTACTCGGTCGGCGGCTTGTTCAAACGGTGAATCGGGACGATAGGGAATAGTTGGTCGATTGCCCAATGGTCGGGCACCGAGCGGAAGACCGAAAAGTTAGTCAGGTATTTGGCGCGTAACAAGCGGCGCAACTCAGTGAACTCTTCGGAGACATATTCGGCTTGCTGCGCGTATTTGTCAGCGCGCTCGCAGACGTCCCAGAATAGCACCTCGCCCTTCGCGCGGTCTTCGAGCGAGATCAAGCCGAGGTTGAAGAGCGTGAACAATTCGTCGCGGTGCTCCAGCGCGTCATGGTAATACTCTCGGTAATTTTTGACCGAGATCGTTTCGCGCAGGTCACCCAACTCGACGACCACAGTCGGATCGTCCTCGCTAATCTCAATCGGCGTAATGTCTTCGACAACAGTCTCGACCTCGTCAAGAACGTTGGTGACGAGAATCGCGTGGTACGCGGAAAGATACCGACCTGACTCCTGGATGATCGTCGGGTGCGGCACGTTCTCGTCGTCGCACACCTGCTTGATCGTGTATACCACGTCGTTGGCGAATTCCTGCGCGGTGTAGTTGGCCGACGAGTCGAACGCCGTCTTCGACCCGTCGTAATCAACGGCCATCCCGCCACCCACATCAAGCAGGTCAATCGGGATTTTCATTTGATAGATTTTCGCGTAGACGCGGGCCGCCTCTTTCATCGCGTTCTTGATGCGCTTGATGTCGGTCAGTTGCGACCCGATGTGAAAGTGCAGCAGGCGCAGCATCGAGATGCGGTCGGCCTCGTGAAGCCGGCGGATGACTTCGAGAATCTCGGTCGTGGTCAGCCCGAACTTAGCCGCCTCGCCGCCCGACTTTTCCCAGCGCCCGGAGCCTTTCGAGTACAGCTTGACGCGGATGCCGACCATCGGCAACACGTCGCTCTCCTCGAAACGCTCGGCGATGCGCAGGATCGAATCAAGCTCACTTAACTTTTCGATAACGATCACGACGCGTTTGCCGGAACGCGCGCCGGCGTAAGCTAATTCGATAAACTCTTCGTCCTTAAAGCCGTTCAGCACCAACAGACTGTCAGGCGCCTGGTCGAACGCGAGCGCGCCGTAGAGTTCAGCCTTCGACCCGGCTTCGAGGCCGAAGTCGTAGCGCGACCCTTCGCGCAGATATTCTTCGACCACGGCGCGGTTCTGATTAACCTTCATCGGGTAGACGCACATATGCGCTCCCTGATATTCGTATTCGCGGATTGAATTGCGGAAAGCGCGCTGGAGCTTGCGCACCTGCGCGGCGACGAGTTGTGGAAAGCGGAGCAGTACCGGGGTTGAGATGCCGCGCCGGTGGAGGTCATCGATTATCTCTTTAAGGTCTGCCGAGCGCCCTTCTGACTCAGACGGGTGAACGATCAGATTGCCTTTCCGGTTGATACCAAAGTAGCCGGCCCCCCAATTCTCAATGCCGTAGGTTTCGAGCGTCTGTTCAATGGCCGTCGTCAACTTCGGTTCTCCTGCCTCCCTCGTGTCCGTGTCATCGCCGCCACGTCAAATGCGCGGTGAACATCATTAGCGTTGAACTGAATGTCAGTGGAAAATTAGAAATAAGAAAACTTTATGACCCGCAATGTAACAGAAAACATGGGGTGGGTCAAAAACTATTTTTTCAGCCCTGGATGGCCCGCGCGTGCGGTTAAGCTGTCGTCGCAGAAAGGTTTAGCGGAAATTCAGGAGCGTGCTTGAGGTGGAACCGCCATCTCCGGGTGAAGCCCGTACCTTGACAGTCGCGGGCGCCGGAATATAATCCGAGGCTTCTACGATGACTCTTGCAATTGATGGCTCCCGCGCAAAATTATAGACCTACAAATCTGCCTGTTGCCTGTCCGAACTGAAGGCAGCAAAACTATTTACCCCTCCCAAGCTTTTTTTAGGAGACACTCAGGAGACACTATATGGACGCTAAAACGGCTCTCAAGTATGCCAAAGACCAGGAGGCGAACTTCCTCTCAATACGTTTCACCGACCTGATCGGTGCCTGGCATCATTTAACTTACCCGATCCACGAATTGTCGGAAGGCTCGTTTGAGGACGGCTTCGGCTTCGACGCTTCCTCGTTGCGCGGCTGGGCGTCGATTCATGAGTCGGACATGCTCTTAGTCCCCGACGCGGTGCGGATGTGGATGGACCCGTTCTCCGAAGAACCGACGCTCTGCCTGATCGCCAAAGCCGTCGACCCGATTACGAAAGAGGGTTACGGACTCGACCCGCGCTCAGTCGCGCAACGCGCCGAAAGTTACGTTAAGTTCACAGGCATTGCCGACACCGCCTACTTCGGCCCCGAAGCTGAGTTCTTCGTTTTCGATTCGGTGAAGTTTCACAATGACCAGAACTCCGCTGGCTATTCCGTCGAATCGGACGAGGCGCACTGGGCGAGTGGTCGCGCGGCCGATGAATTCAGTGGCGCCAACCTCGGCTACCGCATCCGCCCGAAGGAGGGCTATGTGCCGGTGCCACCGACCGACAGTCTGAGCGATTTGCGCTCAGAGATTTCGATGATTCTCGAAAAGGTCGGAATCACGGTCGAGTGTCATCACCACGAGGTCGCGACCGCCGGCCAGTGCGAGATCGACTTCCGTTACAACACGCTGCTCGGCACCGCTGACAACCTCCAACTCTTTAAGTACGTCGTGCGCAACACCGCGTACCGGTACGGCAAAGCAGCGACGTTCATGCCGAAGCCGCTCTACGGCGACAACGGCAGTGGCATGCACTGTCACCAGTCGTTGTGGAAAGGCGAGAAGCCGCTGTTCGCCGGCGACGGCTATGCCGGGCTATCAGATACGGCGCGCTTCTACATCGGCGGCCTCTTAAAGCATGCGGCGGCGGTGGTCGCATTCGCCGCGCCGACAACCAACAGCTACAAGCGGCTGGTGCCGGGGTTTGAGGCGCCGGTAAATCTGGCCTACTCGGCGCGGAATCGGTCGGCGGCGATTCGCATTCCGATGTTTTCAACCAATCCGAAATTGAAGCGCGTCGAGTTCAGGCCGCCCGATCCGTCGTGCAATCCGTACCTGGCGTTCGCGGCAATGCTGATGGCGGGCCTCGACGGCGTGCAGAACCGAATCGATCCGGGCGAGCCGCTGGACAAGGACATCTACGACCTGAGTCCGGAGCAACTGAAGACGGTGCCGTCTCTGCCGGGGTCGCTGGACGAGTCGCTGGCGGCACTGGAAGCGGATCATGAATTTCTGTTGAAGGGCGACGTGTTCACGCCGCAGTTGATCGAACGGTGGGTGCAATACAAACGAGAGCGCGAGATTCAACCGCTCCGCATGCGCCCGCATCCGCTGGAGTTTGCCAACTACTTCGATATCTGAAGAATAGGGGACAGGGGTTCAGGGGACGGAGGTCAGGGAAGGATAAAGTTTTCCGGCCCCCAGTCCCTGTCCCCTGAACCCCTGTCCCCCTGTTACGCCTCCCCGTCCCCTGAACCCCCGTCCCCTCTATGGATATTCGACCAATCACACTGGAAGGGCAGCACGTCCGGCTTGAGCCGTTG